>NZ_JBEXNE010000015.1:0-205449 GCF_040610915.1 Streptomyces sp. NPDC003300
GGAAATGCGCGACGGCCGCCAACGGGCGGTGGCCGCACGGGAGATGTGCACAGGAGCGAGTAGCTGACACCGGGGTCGGCCGCCGCCGTGGGTTGCGGGGGCGGCGTGCGCGGGCCGGCCCCGGATGTGACGGGCGCGGTACGGCGGAGCGGTCCCGACATGGCCGCGAGCGGTACGGCGGTACGGTCCCGGCATGGCCGCGCCGCCCTCGCCGCGGGTGGTCCGTGGCGAGGGCGGCGCGGTCGACAGCGGCCGGGCGGAACGGTGTCAGGCCGGGGTCAACTCCGGGGTCGGCTCCTGGACCGGGGTCAGTCCGTGGGCCAGGCCCGACAGCGGCCGGGTGCCGCCGAGTTGGTTCAGATCGGCGCCCTCCCAGCCGCGGGCGCGCAGCTCGGTCAGGACCCGCGGCGCGCGCAGCATCCGGCCGCCCGCCACCGTGTAGGAGGCGTCGAGGTCCACGGCGGCCAGTCCGTTGACCTTGGCGACGACGGCGGCCAGCGCGTCCGCGGCCACCGCTTCCGTACGCGCCGCGCGGGCGCCCTCCCCGGCCGTCACCCGGAAGAGGTCGGGGCGGCGCGCACCGGGCAGCGCGGAGCCGGTGTCCAGGCAGTGCAGCCGCAACTCCCGCTCGTCCAGGGGCCGTTCCGTGGTGACCTCGGCGAGCAGCCGGCCGTCTTCCACGGACACCCGCGCGGACCGTACCGCCGGATGCGCCAGCAGCACGCGCTCGGTCGCGTCCAGGTCCACCGCGTCGGGTCCGAGCCGGGCCAGGCGACGCGGGGCGGGGGCGGCGAAGTCGAAGAGCGCGGCGGCCTCGTCGAGCCGCAGGTCGACGGCCGCGTCGCGGTGCGCCTCCAGCAGCCGCCCGTACCCGCGCAGGAAGTGCTCGACGGCCGCCGCGTCCATCACGTCCGCCCGCGCGTTGAGGCCGACGGTGACCCCGTCGTCCCACTCCCCGACCCGCAGATAGGTGTCGGTCTCGGACAGCGCCCACGCGGTCGGCTCCGGTGTCCGCAGGAGGCGTTCCTTGCGGGTGCCGCAGCTCTTGGTCCCGTGGTTGAGGAAGTTGACCTCGGAGGAGGTCCTGATCGGCGCGCCGCGCCGGAAGGCGTCCTGGGCGACCAGCTCCACGATCTCGTCGTACGGCGCGTACGCGTGCTCCTGCGCCGTCTCCAGCGCGGCGGCGACCCGCGCGACCACCTCGGCGAATCCGGGGTCGCCGCCGAGGTCGACCGAGACGAGCGCCGGCGAGAACATGCACGTCAGCACGGACATCCGGGGTCCGTCCTGGCGGTGGCTGGTCAGCCAGCGGTGGGTGACCGTCCGCTCCCCGGTGTACGTGGCCATGGCCACCGCGTACGCCGCCAGGTGCACCGCGGAGGGCCACACCCGCAGCCGGGCGGCGATCTCGCGGACGGCGGGGAGCAGCGCGGGTGAGGTGAGCGTCGCCCCGAAGGCGGCGACGCCGTCGGGCGCGGCCGGCTCACGGCGCCGTACGAACATGTCGGCGGGCAGCTCGGGTACCGCCCGCCGCCAATAGCGCAGCATCTGCGCCCGCTCCGGCGACGGCCGCGCCTCGATGGCGGCGAGGTCGGCGGGCTGGTACGCGACCGGCCCCAACTGCGCCCGGCGGCCGGTGGCGAGCGTGCCGAGCAGTGCCTCGAAGTCGCGCTGGAAGAGCTGCATGCTCCAGTCGTCGAACGCCGTGTGGTTGAGGACGAGCGCCAGCGTGCGCGGCACTCCGCCCGTGGTGACCGCGCAGGCCCTGATCGGCCACTCGCGTTCCGGGTCGAACTCGGTGGTGGACATCTCGGCGATGACCGCCGCGGGTCCCGGCGTACCGTCCTGCTCGGTGGCGGCGACCAGCAGCGGCATCGGCCCCGGCGGCTCGACCCGCTGTCTCGGGCCCGGCCTGGCGTGTGCGTCGAAGACCGTGCGCAGCCCCTCGTGCCTGCGCACCAGATAGGCCAGCGCGGACCGCAGGCCCGTCAGGGAGAGTCCCTGCGGCAGCGGGTAGTTGGTGACGATGTGCGCGTCGTGACGAGCGCCCGCGGGCACCTGCTGGTACCTCAGCCAGTGGTACCGCTGCCCCCAGCAGAGGTCCGCGCTTCTCACCTCGGGCATCCCGCCCTCCTTCCAAACCGTGAGTGGGACCGGCCCGGCCGCATTCGCGCGGGCCCGTGAATCACCTCCCAGCATCGGGCCCGAACGGGAATAACGGCAGCGTTTCACGGTGGCCGCTTGTTGACGGCAAAAAGCTGCCATCGGGATTCGACCCGGTGCAACCCGGCAAGGGTTGACGGGAGTTGCGCCGTCCGGGAATCTCATGGTGTCGGAGAAACCAGATCCGGCATCCGGGGCCCACTCGGGTCCCGAATTTCCTTACATGGAAGGTGTGGTTCCTTTGTCCAAGACCGCCGTGAAGGCCGCCGTCAAGGCCGCGTCCAAGGCCGCCAGCAAGGCTGCCGTCAAGGCCGCTGACAAGTCGGCGACCAAGGCCGCGTCCAAGGCGGCCAGCAAGGCTGCGAGCAAGGCCGCGTCGAAGGCGGCCGTCAAGGCCGCGGTGAAGGCCGCGTCCAAGGCCGCCTGATCTCGGACCTGCAACATGTCTGAGCTCACGGCCGTGTGACGTCCGTCGCCGGCAAGGCGCCGCGTCCGCCATCAGGCGGCCGGCGCCCTGCCGGCGGGCAGCCCTCCCCCAGGGCCGGACGGCCGACCGCTCGGGCCCACTTCTCCCAGGGAAGGGGAAAGTCCGGTGGAACACGCCGAGATTATCGAGCACCTTCAGCATTCCCTCTCCGTGATCCTGGACCGGCCGCTCCCCGAATTCAGCGCGGATACCAGGATTCTCGAAGACCTGGAGATCGACTCCATGCGTTTTGTCGAACTCCTCATGAGCCTTGAGGACACCATCGGCCTCGAAGTCGACCCCGACACTCTCGAACCCGAGGTATTCCAGTCCGCAGGCTCCTTTGCCGACTACATCAAAATCCGGCTGGACCTCACGCGGGTCGCCGGTTAGCCGAACACGGCACGGCCCAACGGAGGATTCGATGAGGGACACGCTCGTGGCGTGTGAAGCGGCGGCCCATGACGGCGGGTTCACGCCCGGCCTGGAGCTGGCGCTGCGCACGGTGGAGGTCGGCGCTCCCGCGGGACGCGTCGCCGCTTTCCCGGCGGGCCGGGTGCCCACGGGCGCCGAGGTCGTGCCGCACCGCCTCGCGGAAATGGAGGGCGTCGCCTTCGTGGCGTGGCCCCACCGGCCCGCAGAATCCGCCGCACCGGCCTCGTACGACGGGCCCGACGACCGCCGCACCGTATTCGCCGCGCTGCTCGGCGCGGTACGGGTGGGCGTGTCCCGCAGGCTCCTCGACGACGCGGTCGCCCACCTGTCCGGACGGGTGGGCGGCGGCGAGCCCCTGATCCGCAAACAACTCGTGCTCGGCACCGTCGCCGACGTCATGACCGCACTCGACGCCGTACGCCAACTCCTGCTCGTCGCCCACCGCGTCCCCGCGGCCGTGGCCGACGCGCACGACCGGATCACCGCGCTCGACTGGGACACCGCCAAGCTCTTCGGGGCCTCCGGTTACCTCGCCGACGGACCGGTGCGCGCCGCGTACGTCGGCCGGCTCGCGGCGGACTGCTGGACCGACCGGGAGGACGTACAGCCATGATCCCCCTCGACACCCCGCTGCGGGAGCTGCGCGAACAGTGCCGGGAAGCGGGCCGGGAACTGCGCGCCCACGCCCTGGCCGTCGACGCCGACCCGGCCGGCACGGCCCACCTCGACCTGCCCGTCATGGCGCTGGTCAGGTCCGCCTCCACCCCCAAGGACTACCGCACCGGCTCCGCCGTGGACGACGGCGGCTACTCCGACACCTGCCTGTCCCGCGTGGTCGCCAGCGTCGAACTGGCCCGCGGCGACGCGGGGGTGCTCAGCGCCAACACCGGTCCCTCCCTGGCCGGCGTCGCTGTCGACACCCTGGGCAACGAGGCACAGCGCGAACTGTTCTACGACACCATCGCCGACGGTCGCGCCTGGACCTTCTTCGGCATGACGGAACCGGAGCACGGCACCGACGCCACGGCGATGGAGAGCAGGTTCGACGCGGCGGGCGACCCCGCCGACGGTTACCTGCTCTCCGGCTCCAAGCGCTATGTCGGCAACGCCTCCCGGGGCGCGATCGGCGTGGTCTTCGCCAGGACCGGCCGCAGCCCGCTCTCCATCCGCGGCGCGCTGATCCGGCAGCCCGCGCCCGGCTTCCACGGCGAGCCGCTGGACATGATCGGTCTGCGCGGCGCGCGGATCTGCCGGCTGGACCTCGACGAGGTGCCCGTGCCGCGCGAGATGCTGCTCGGCGCCCACCTGCCCGCCTCCCGGCGCGGTCTGTGGGGGATCAGCAGGACCTTCAACGCGATGCGGCTCCAGATCGCCGCGCTGGCCCTGGGCACCGCTCTCGGCACCCGCGACTACGTGACCGAGCAGCGTCCCGGCTGGTCGGGGCACGAGGTGGTCTCCGCCCGGCTCGACGCGGCCACGGCGCTGCTGTACGAGTCCGCGGCGGCCGTCGACCTCCAGCCCGACGTCGTACGGCCGCCGTCCATGGCGAAGCTGCACACCACCGATCTGGCGGTGCGCACCACGCACTGGGCGGCCCGGGCGCTCGGCCCCGGCGCGCTGATCGAGCACCCGCTGCTGGAGAAGTGGAGCCGGGACGTGCTCGCCTTCGAGTTCATGGAGGGCACCAGCAACATCCAGCGGCTGCACATCACCCACGACCTGGCTGCGCGGAAGGGACGGACATGACCGCCACGGACCTGACGGCGCGCCCGGCCACGGCGTCCGTCCCCGCTCCCGTGACAGCTCCCGCGCCCACGTCCTTCGCGTGGTCCGCCCGGCCGGTCACGGAGGCCGACCACGACGCCGTACTCGACCTCTTCACCGAGTCCGACTTCTACTTCCGCACCGCCCGCCCCGCCACCCGCCCGCAGTGGGAGATCCTCGCCCTGCTGGACGAGGACACCCGGCTGCTGAGCGCCGACGGACGGCCCGTGGGCCTGTACGCCCTGGAGGCGATGGGCGCCGAGCACGCCTGCCACTACGTGCTGCACCTGCGGCTGACCTCACGGCTGCGCACGGACGCCTGGGCGTCGGCGTACCGCGAGCTGGTCCGGGCGCTGCGCTGGCAGCGCGAGGTGGTCCGACTGGCCGTCGTCGTCCACGAGTTCGACGACCGGGGCCTGACCGCCGCCCGCCTGGCGGGCTTCACCGAGGAAGGCGTCCTGACCGGACACGTCGTCCACGACGGACACCGCCGCGGTTCCGTCTTCCTCTCCCGGATCTGGGAGCCCACGTCATGATGCTGCGCGGATACCGGGGCGCCGACCTGCCCCTGCTCACCGGCCACTGGCTGCCGGGCGAGCTGCTCGGCCTGTCCGTGCCCGGCAGGCCCGTCCTGGCGGAACCGGCCCGGGTGCCGGCGCCGGAAGGTCCCGGCGAGGACGGAGCGCCGGGCCAGGACGACGAGTTGTGCGTCGTGCCCGGCACCGGCTTCGTCCGGCTCGCCGCCCTGGACTGGGTGCACCGCAGGGCGCGGCTGGAGATCGGTCTGCGCTCCGGCGCGGAGACCAGCGCGGAGCCGCTGCTGAAGGCCGCCCTCGACCACGCTTTCCGGGTGCTCGGCCTGAGCCGGGTCTTCGGCTGGGTCACCCCGGCCGTGCCGCTGCCCGACGGGCTCCCGCGCGACGCCCTGCTGCGTGACGCGGGGCTGAGCCCGGAGGCCGACATCCCGCGGGCGCTGTGGCTGGACGGCCGCCCGGTGGCCCGACAGATCTGGGGAGCGACCCGCCATGGCTGACCTGACCCTGCTCGGCACCGCCGAGGCCGCCGCACGGCTGAGCGCCGCGCCGCAGGCCGCCCGCGGCTTCCTCGGCCTCGACCCGGTCACCCAGAACGGCCCGCTGCTCGCCCGCGAGCTGGCCCGTACCGGAGCGCAGGTGCTCCAGGCCGGGGACGTGCTGCTGGGATACGTGCCCAACCCCGCGCAGCCGCGCCAGGGTTGGGTCGCGACCACGTCCGCCGACCCGGAGCCGCTGGCCGCCCTGCTCGCCTTCCTGCGCACCTACCGCCGGTGCACGTCGTATGTCGCCGAGGTCCCCGACGGCTCACCGGCCGTGCCCGCGCTCGAAGCCTGCGGCTTCACCGGCGCCGGCCGGCTGCCCGGCCATGTCTTCCACACCGGCGGCTACCACGACGTGCTGGTCTACTGCGCCACCGAGGAGGGCTGACCCATGCCGTTCGTGACCGTCCGGCATTTCACCGAGGACGACATCCCCACGCGTACCGCCCTGTTGCGCGAGTCGCGCTTCCAGGCGAATCTCACCGACTTCGCGGTCGTCAGCGACGACGACGCGCTCACCGCCAACCAGCGCCGCACCCTCACGCGTGAGCACGACGTCAAGCGGATGTTCACCATGTGCGACTCCCGCGGCGCGACCGTCGGCTTCGCCTGGATCACCTCGATCGACTGGCCCGGCCAGACCTGTGAGCTGTCCTTCGGCGTGCTGCCGGAGTGCCGGGGCCCGTACGGCGCGACCGCCGTGACCGCCGCGCACGCGTACATCCGCGCGGAGTTGAACATGCGGGTGGTCGTCAACCAGGTCCTGGAGCACAACACGATGCTGGTGTCGTCCGGTGAACTCACCGAGCAGCGGCGGGTGCGCTGCGCGTACGACTCCTACACCGTCGGCGAGTGGCGCACCGCCTGCTACTGGACCGAGAGCGAACAGGACGTGCACCGCCGGCGCGAGCAGGTCGCCGACCGGCGCCGTGCGATCGCCGCCCGTATCCGCTCCACGTCGTCCCAGCCGTCATGAGCGCCCGCGCCGCGGAAGGCGGCTATCTGCACCACGCGACGATCGTGGGCGACACCGTGGTCTTCGTGTGCGAGGACGACCTGTGGACGGTGTCCGCCGAAGGCGGCACCGCGCGGCGGCTCACCGCGGGCACGACCGCGTGCGCGGGCCCCCGGCTCTCGCCCGACGGCCGCCAGGTCGCCTTCACCGGCTCCCCCGACGGCCTCACCGAGGTCTGCCTGACCTCGGTCTCCGGCGGCCCCGTCCGCCGGCTGACCCACCAGGCGGGCCGGTGCACGGTCACCGGCTGGCACCCGCTGACCGGCGAGATCCTGTACGCGAGCACCGCGGGCCAGCCCGAGGGCTTCGGCTTCCGGCTGTTCGCCGTGCACCCCGACGGCGGCCCGCCGCGGCTGGTCGAGGCGGGCCCCGCCGCGTCCGTGTCGTACGGGCCCGGCGGCGGTTCGGTGATCGGCCGGAGCATCGCCGACCCGGCGCGCCGCAAGCGCTACCGCGGCGGCGCGGCCGGTGAACTCTGGGTGGACGACGACGGATCCGGCGCGTACCGGCGGCTCGCGCTGCCCGCGGGCAATCCGGCGGACCCCTGCTGGGTCGGCAACCGGATCTACTTCATCAGCGACCACGAGGGCACCGGCAACGTCTACTCCTGCCACTCCGACGGCACGGGTCTGACCCGGCACACCGACCACGACGAGTACTACGCGCGCGGTCTGTCCAGCGACGGCCGCCGGCTGGTCTACCACAGCGGCGCGGTCCTGCACGTGCTGGACCCGGCGCGCGGCGGCACCCGGCGGCTGCGGGTGGAGCTGGGCCCCTCGGGCGTCCAGCACCAGCGCCGTATCGTGTCGGCCACCGGTTTCCTGGACGGCGCGCGGATCGGCCCCGACGGGCAGACCCTCGCGGTCACCGCCCGCGGCAAGGCGTTCACGCTCGCGCCCTGGTCGGGTCCGGTACGGCGGCACGGGCGCCCGGACGGTGTCCGCTACCGGCTGCTGAACTGGCTCGCCGACGGCGAGCGGCTGGTCGCGGTCGCGGGCGACTCGGGGCCCGGTGAGCGGCTGGTGCTGCTGCCCGCGGAGGGCGGCGCGGAGCTGCTCGGCGTGCCGCTGGCCGACCTGGGCTATGTCACCGCGCTGGCCGCCTCGCCCGCCACCGGGCAGGTCGCCTTCGCCACCAACCGGCAGGAGCTGTGGAGCGTCGACACCGACCGGCCGAAGCTGGAGCCGCGGCTGCTCGACACCAGCGCCCATGAGCGGATCGAGGATCTGGCCTGGTCGCCCGACGGCCGCTGGCTCGCCTACACCTATCCGGACACGCCCAGGAGCACGGCCATCAAGGTCGCCGAGGTGGACACCGGACGCACCTCGCGGATCACCCGACCGGTGCTGCGGGACGCGCTGCCGTCCTTCGACCCGGCGGGCCGCTATCTGTACTTCGTCGGACAGCGCGACCTGACGCCCGAGCACGACCAGGTCCAGTTCGAGATCGGCTTCCCCTTCGGCGCCCGGCCGTACGCGGTGCCGCTGACCGCCGACCGGCAGCCGCCGTTCGCTCCGCCGCAGCAGTCGGCGGGCGGCGCGTACTCCCCCGACGGGTACGACGAGGGCGATCCGGAAGGGCCGGTCGCCATCGACTTCACCGGTATCGAACGGCGCCTGGTCCCACTGCCGGTCCCCGAAGGCCGGTACGCGGCGGTGCTGGGTCTGCCCGACTGCGTGCTGCTGCTGTCGGTACCGCTCAGCGCGCCCGAGCCGGACGACCCGCAGCAGCAACAGGAGGGCAGCGTCACCCTGGTGGACCTGGCGACCGGCGACGTGACCGAGGACTATCTCGGGCCGGTCGACGAGATCAGCACCGACCGCACCGGCACGGCGCTGCTCTACCGGCACAACCACCGGCTGCGCGTGGTGCCCGCGGGCGCGCCCAAGGAGGCCGTGGAGGACTTCGACTCGCCCATCGCCCCGCCGGGGCGGCCCACCGGCTGGGTCGACCTGGACCGGGTCAAGATCCCGTTCGTCCCTGCCGCGGAGTGGCGGCAGATGTTCCGGGAGGCGTGGCGGCTCCAGCGCGAGAGCTTCTGGAACGCCGACATGTCGGGGATCGACTGGGACGCGGTGCACCGGTGCTATCTGCCGCTGCTCGACCGGGTCGCGACCCGCGCCGAACTCTCGGACCTGGTCTGGGAGTTGCACGGCGAACTGGCGACCTCGCACGCGTACGAGCGCGGCGGCGACTACGGCGCGCCGAGCGGTGAGGCGCAGGGTTTCCTCGGTGTGGACTGGGAGCCCGCGCCGCAGGCCGAGGGCCGGTGGCGGATCGCGCACGTGCTGCGCGGCGACCCGTGGAACCCCGACGCCACCTCGCCCTGCGACCGGCCGGGCGTCGACATCCGGCCGGGCGACGAGATCGCCGCGGTCGACGGGCACCTCGTGGGGCCCGGCGGCCCGGCGGAACTGCTCACCGGTCTCGCGGGCCGCGAGGTCGAACTGACCGTGCTGCGCGGCGGCGCCGTCCCGCGCCGGGTGGTGGTCCGCGCCGCCCGCAGCGAGGCCCGCGCCCGCTACCTGGACTGGGTGGCCCGCAACAGCGCGTACGTGGACACCGTCTCCGACGGCAGGCTCGCGTATCTGCACGTGCCGGACATGTTCAGGACCGGATACGCGGACTTCGTACGGCAGTTCCTCGGCGGTCTGGACCGGGAGGGGCTGGTGGTCGACGTGCGGTTCAACGGCGGCGGCCATGTCTCTCCGCTGCTCCTCGACCGGCTCGCGCGCAGCCGCACGGGTACCGAGCACGGCCGGTGGAGCGGCGCGGTGCCGTATCCGCTGGAGTCGCCGCGCGGTCCGATGGCGGCGCTGATCAACGAACAGACCGGCTCCGACGGCGAGATCTTCGGCCATATGTTCCGCGAGCGCGGCCTGGGCACGCTGGTGGGCACGCGGACGTGGGGCGGCACGATCGCCACCTGGCCGCGGCACGGGCTGGTCGACGGCACGGTGACCACCCAGCCCGAATTCTGCTACTACTTCCGCGGGGTCGGGGCGGGGCTGGAGAACCGCGGGGTCGAGCCGGACATCACGGTCGCCGTGGTCCCGGCGGGGCCGCAGCCCGGCCTGGACGCGCAGTTGGCGACGGCGGTGACGCATCTGCTGACGGTGCTGCCGGCACCGGCGTCGACGGACGGGTCCGGCATGGGCCTCGCACCGGCCGACGCCGGGGCCGTCGGCGCCGCGACGGGACGGAGCGGCGGATGAGCCGGCCGGAGGCGGCGGGGCGGGCCGCGGCCGGACCGCTCGTCCCCACGCCTCTGGCGGCGAGCCCCTTTGCGGCCGGGCCGGTCGCGGCCGGAGGGGCCCTCGCTGCGCCCGTCGCCGGGACCTGCGAGGTGTGGCTGGTGCCGGTGCGGCGGCACGCGGCGTGGGCCGGTCTGCTCGGCGCCGAGGAGCGGGAGCGGTGGCAGGTGCTCGGCGAGGGCGCGGCGGCCGATACGCTGCTGACCTCGCGGGCGGCCCAACGGCTCGTCGTAGGACGCTACTTGGGCGTGCCACCGGCCGAGGTGGCCGTCGAGCGGGGTTGCGGGCTGTGCGGCGCGCCCCGGCACGGCCGCCCCCGAGTGGCGGACGCCGCCTTCGACTTCTCCGTCTCGCACACCCGCGAGTGGCTGCTGATCGCGGTCGTCGGCAGCGGCCTGATCGGCGCGGATCTCGACCAACTCGACGCGGACCGTGACGCGGACGGCCTCGCGGCGCTCACCCTGACCCCCGCCGAGCGCGCCGCGTACGACCAACTCCCGCCCGGCGCGCGCCCGGAGGCGTTCCTCGACGCCTGGGTGCGCAAGGAGGCGGCGATGAAGCTGACCGGCCACGGCCTGTCGGCTCCTCCCGCGGCGATCGACGTCAGCACCGCGCTGGCCACGGCGCCGACCGTGCGGGACTGGCCCCGCGCCCCGCTCCACCTCACCCCCCTCGCGGCCCCGCCCGCCCATCGCGCGGCCCTGGCCACGACGGTTCCGGTGACCCACGTCCGGCGGCGCACGCTCCCGGAGTGACGGCGGCCACGCACGGCGGCCACGCACGGCGCCTACGCACGGTGCCCACGGACGGCAGCCACGCCGAACGGCCGCACCCGACCGCGTACCGATGCGTTTCGGACGGCGCCGGGCGGCGGTCGGCGCGACGCGCGCGGGTGCGCGACGGCACGGCGCGGCGTCGCCGGTCGGGGCCGCGGCGCCGACCTCAAGCGGGCGCCCTGTTCGGGGCGTGACGTCCCGTCACCGAAGGCGTGACCACCGGGTCGCATCGGCGTGAAACGGCCCGAATCCGCCCTACCGGCGAGTGCGGAGAGCGAACTAGCCTCGACACCAAGTTAGTTGCCTACGGCACTTAGTGCTACAGGCACTGACCTCTGCTGCCCCTGGCACCGCTCTGGCACCTTCCGCACCGGCAAGACAGGAGTGTCCGTCATGGCCACCGCCGCGCACCCGCCCGTTGCCGTCACCGCCCCCGCCGCCCGAGGGACGTGCCCCTTCGCCCCACCGCCCGCCTACGAACAGGCCCGAGGCGAGGAGGGGTTGAGCCGCGTCCGGCTGTGGGACGGCACGTCGTGCTGGATGGTGACCCGGCACGCGGACATCCGCTCCGTGCTGCGGGACCGGAGCTTCAGCTCGGACGCGAGGCGGCCCGGCTTCCCGTTCCTCTCGGCCGGCCTGCGGACGCTCGCCACCGACCGGCCGACCTTCATCCGGATGGACGACCCGGACCACGCCCGGCTGCGCCGCATGCTCACCGCCGACTTCATGATCCGCAAGGTCGCCGAGATGCGACCGGCCGTACGCCAGGTCACCGACGACCTGCTGGACCGGATGGCCGCCCGCGCCGACCGCACCGCGGACCTGGTCGCCGACTTCGCGCTGCCGCTGCCCTCCATGGTCATCTGCCTGCTGCTGGGCGTCCCCTACGCCGACCACGCCTTCTTCCAGCAGTGCAGCAGCACGATGCTGCGCACCGACGCGCCGCCGCAGGAGGTCGCCGCGGCGCAGGACGAACTGGGCGCCTATCTCGCCGGGTTGGCGCGCGCCAAGCGGGCCGCGCCGGACGACAGCATCATCAGCCGCCTCGCCGAGCAGGACGTCCTGGACGACGACGAGATCGCGTCGATGGGCCGGCTGCTGCTGGTGGCCGGGCACGAGACCACCGCCAACATGACCTCCCTGTCGGTCCTCGCCCTGCTGCGCGAGCCCGCCCAGGCCGCGCGGCTGCACGAGGCGGCCCGGCTCGACGAGGACGGCGACGGCTCCGCCCTCGACACCGCCGTCGAGGAGCTGCTGCGCTACATGACGGTGGTCCACAACGGGATCGGCCGGGCCGCCGTCGAGGACGTGGAGGTCAGCGGCACGCGGATACGGGCGGGCGAGGGCGTCCTGTGCATGATCGGCGCCGCCAACCGGGACGAGGACGCCTTCCCCGAGGGCGGCCTGCTCGACCTCGGCCGCCCCGGCGCCCGCCGCCACCTTGCCTTCGGCTTCGGCGTCCACCAGTGCCTCGGCCAGCCGCTCGCCCGCCTCGAACTGCGCGTCGCGCTGCCCGCCGTACTCCAGAGGTTCCCCGGCCTGCGTCTGGCCGTCCCCTTCGAAGAGCTGCGCTTCCGCCACGAGATGGCCGTCTACGGGCTGCACGCGCTCCCGCTCGCCTGGTGAACCCCGCCGCTCCGCAACGAAAGGAACGCCTCATGCGTGTCCACGTCGACACCGACAAGTGCTGCGGCTCCGGCATGTGCGTCCTGACCGCGCCCGGCGTCTTCGACCAGCGCGACGAGGACGGCATCGTGCGGCTGCTGGCCGACGAGCCGCCCGAGGCGACGTGGGACGACGTCCGCGAGGCCGAAGTGGGCTGCCCGGCGCAGGCGATCGAGACGGTCGAGCCGTAGGCCGCAGCCGCAGCCGTAGAGCCGTACAGCCGCGGTGATCCGGGGGCGCTCCGCAGAGAGCGCCCCCGGATCACCGGCCGCCCGGCAGTTCCCGCCGCCGGTCGCAGAAGGGGCACAGCCGGTGCGGCGCGACGCGCAGGTCCATCGCGATGTCCTGTCCCGGTCCGCCGCGCCTCGTACGCTGCCCGGCTCAGGCGATGTAGCGGGCGAGTGAGGTGACGACCGCGGCCGGGCGCCGTGACCCTTCGATCTCGATGGTGCTCTCCAGCCTCACCTGGACGGCCGCGTCCAGGCGTGCGGCCTCCGCGAGCCGCGCCGTGGCGCGGATGCGGGAGCCTTCGAGCACGGGCGTGACGAACCGGACGCGGTCCAGGCCGTAGTTGACCGCGAAGGAGACGTTGTCGACGCGGTAGAGCCGGGTGGTGAGTTCGGCGAGCAGCGACAGGGTCAGGTAGCCGTGGGCGACCGTCCGCCCGAAGGGGCCGGAGGCCGCGCGGTCCGGGTCGACGTGGATCCACTGGTGGTCCCCGGTCACGTCGGCGAAGGCGTCGATGCGCTTCTGGTCGACCGCGATCCAGTCGCTGGCCCCCAGATCCTCGCCTTCGGAGTCGGCCAGATCCGTCAGGCCGTCGAAGATCCGCACGCGCCTCGTCCCTTCTGGTTGTCGTCCCGGCCGCTCCCCCGGCGCCGGTGCCGGGAGTCGTCGCCGGGCTGCCGCCGCGTGATCGTCCGGGAGTCGAACCGCCACCGGCCGTCCACGCGGCGGAACCGGTCGGCGTAGGTGTTGCGGGTGACGAGCAGGGCCCGCTCACCGGGGAACCGCTGGGTGACCTCGATGCCGCAGGTCCCGTACGCCTCGTCCCGCGAACGGCCGGGTGCCAGGCTGATGTCGTGCACGCGGTGCCGGGTGTGCGTGGCGCCGTCGTAGGTGAGGACGTTCTCCCGCATCCAGTCCTCGACGTCGGCGCCGGGCATTCCCAGCCAGGTGCCGTCGCGGAAGAGGCGGGCGAAGCGCGCGAAGTCACCGGTGTCCACGCTGTCGCAGTACGCGGTGAGCAGGGCGGTGATCCGCCGGACGTCCTGGGCGTCGAGCGCCGGGCCCCGGGGTGTGGGGCCCGGCGCGTCGACCGGGTCGCGCCGGGTCACGAGGGCTGCTTCGCCAGTTCCTTGGGCTTGCCGCCGACGAACTGGAAGGCCACGAGCGACTTGCTGAATCCGTCGCGCCCGTCACCGAAGTTGATCAGCGAGCCGTCCTTGCCCGCGGCGCCCGCGAAGGGCGTGATCGCGTCGATCGCCTTGGCGAGCTTGTCCCCGTCGGTGTCGCCGTTGGTGGCGTCGAGCCCCTTCTTCAGGACGGTGAAGGCGTCCCAGGTGGCGCCCGCCTGCTCCGCCAGGCCCAGCGCGAGCGCGTCCGCGCTGCCGCCGTACTCGGTGGCGTACGCCTTGACGAAGTCCTGGTACTCCGGCTTGGACGGCTGCTGGTTGGCCAGCGTGTAGATCGCCGGGAGCTTGGTGTACGCGTCGCCGCCGATCTTCAGGGCGTCCGGCGCGATGAGCGAGCCGAAGCCGACGACGGGCACGTTGACCCCGGCCTCCGCCATCGTCTTGAGCATGAGTCCCGCGTCGGCCGCCGCGGAGCCGATGTGGACGACGGCGTCCGGGTGCTCGCCCTTCAGCTTGGTCACGGCCGAGGTCAGGTCGGTCGCGCCCAGCGTGTAGTGCACGGTGTCGCCCGGGTCCATGCCCGCCTGCTTCGCCTGGTCGACGATCGGCTTCCACAGCGTCGATCCGGTCGGGCCGTCGTCCGCGGTCACCACCGGGTGCTTGTAGCCGAGCGACTTGAGCAGGTCGATCATCTGGACCGGGTAGTCGCTCTGGTCGACGGTGGTGCGGAAGGTGTACTTCGCGCCGTCCATCAGGGCGGGTGAGATCGTCGAGGAGTTGATGAAGACGATCTTGCGCGGCTCGACGATCTTGCGGATCGCCAGTCCCTCGATGCTGGTGTAGCCGCCCATCATGACCCCGGCCTTGTCGACCGTGATGGCCCGCTGGGCGACCTTGGCCGACTCGTCGGCGGTGAGCTTGTCGTCGTAGACCTTGAGGGAGAGCTTCCGGCCGCCCGCGCCGCCGTCCGCGTTGATCGTCTTCACGGCCAGTTTGGCCGTGTTGACCATCTGCTCGGCCACTGCCGCGTTGCCGCTGGTGAGCGGGGCGGCGAAACCGATGACGAGGGTCTTGCCGCCGCCACCGCCGGAGGTGCTGCCCCCGCCGTTGGAGCCGCAGGCGGCGAGCGACATCGTGGCGGCGAGCGCCAGGACGCCGACGCCGAAGAGGGATCTGTGCACAACAGGCTCCTTAACGAAGTGAAATGATGGATCGCCGGCGACGGCGCGTACGCGCGTCACGGGGAGGGTGGGCGGGCTCAGCCGCGAGCGGGCTCAGCCGGAGGTGCTCTCGGTCGGGGGCGGCCTCGGCCGGACCCGGCCTCGGTCGCGTGGCGCGGTCTCAGCCGGAGGTGGCCTCGGGCCGCCACTGGGGCAGGCCGATCCCGTCGGCGATCCGCAACTGATACGCCTGGACGCGCTGGCCGACGCGGACCTCGTCCACGGGGCAGTCGGTGATGTTCCCCATCATGCGCGGCCCCTCGTCGAGGTCGACCAGCGCGATCACGTACGGCGCGTCCTCGTCGAATCCGGGCATGCCCGCCTGCCGGACAACGGTGTAGGTGTAGACGGTGCCCCGCCCGCTCGCCGCCTCCCACTCGGGCGTCGCCGCACAGACGCGGCAGATCAGCCGCGGGTAGTGCTGCGTGGCGTGGCAGGACGGGCAGCGCTGGATCAGCAGCGTGCCTTCCTGGGCGGCGCGGAAGTAGGTGGCGCTGACCGGGTCGAGTTCGGGGACCGGCTTCGCCCAGGTGTCGGCCACGTCGATGACGTCGAGGGTCCCCTGTGGGCCGCGGATGTTCTCGGTTGCCATCTGCCTCATCTGCCTTTCCCGAGGATGGTGACGCCGATCGTGGAGAACCAGCCGCCGGAGCCGGCCGCGAGCGCCACCTCGCAGTCCGGCACCTGCACCTCACCGGCCTGGCCGCGCAGTTGTCTGACCGCCTCGATCAGCAGGAAGATCCCGCGCAGTCCCGGATGGCAGGCGGACAGGCCGCCGCCGTCGGTGTTGACGGGCAGCTTCCCGCCGAGCCGGAGGTTGCCCTCCTCGGCGAAGGGGCCGCCCTCGCCCGGCTCGCAGAAGCCCAGGCTCTCCAGCAGCAGGATGACCGTGATGGTGAAGCTGTCGTAGAGCATGGCCATGTCCACGTCGGCCGGGGTCAGTCCGGCGCGCGCGAAGGCGTCGGGGCCGGAGCGGGCGCCCGCCGTGGTGGTCACGTCCGGCGCCTGCGAGATGTTCCAGTGGTTCTGGCGGGCGGCCGTGCCCAGGATCGAGACGTACGGCTGCCTGAGGTCGCGGGCGCGCTCCTCGGTGGTGACGATGACGGCGCCGCCGCCGTCGGTGATCGCGCAGCAGTCGAACAGGTGCAGCGGGTCGGCGATCATCCGGGAGTCGAGGACGTCGTCCACGGTCAGCGGCTTGCGGTATATGGCCTGCGGATTGTGGGCCGCGTGTTCGCGGACCGCGACGGCGACGCTGGCGAGCTGTTCCGGCGTGGTGCCGTACTCGTGCATGTGGCGCCGCGCGGCCATCGCGTACGCGGCGACCGTCGTCTTGCCGTACGGCTCCTCGTACGCCGCGCCGCCGACGGGCCTGCGGCCGTACGCCGTGCCGAGGCTCCGTCCCATCCGGGTCAGCAGGTCGCTGCCGTAGGTGAGGAGGATGGTGTCCGCCATGCCGGACCGGATCGCGGCCTCGGCGTGCTGGATCTGGAACTCGTAGGCCGATCCTCCGGTGTACGTGCCCTCGATCCACCGCGGGTCGAGGCCCAGGTACTCCGCGGTCTCGGGGAGGTCGACGCCGGGGACGCCGGGGATCCACGCCTCGGCGCAGCCGAAGCCGTCGATGTCGTCCTTGCGCAGGCCGGAGTCGGCCAGCGCGCGTTGCATCGCCTGGGCCTGGTGGCCGAGCGCGTCGAGATGGGGCGCCTTGGGCCCGTCGGACAGTCCGACGGCGGCGATGACCGGGGTGCGGTCGGGGCGGGTCACGGCTCAGCTCCTCCTGTTCGTCGTGGAGTTCGTGTGGCGCAGTTCGTGTTTCTGGATCTTGCCCGAGGCGGTTCTGGGCAGCTCGGGGAGCACCTGCCACGAGGTGGGGATCTTCTGCTTGGCGAGCTTGGCCCGGTCCAGGTACGCCGTCATCTCGGCGTCGCCCGGCCACTTCTGGCCCGCGGCGAGGGTGACGAAGGCGCCGACGACCTCGCCGAGCCGCGGGTCGGGCAGTCCGACCACGGCCGCCATGTCGACGGCCGGGTGCCGCTGGATGAGTTCCTCGATGTCGCGGGCGGAGAACTTCTCGCCCGCGCGGTTGATGATGTCCTTGGTACGGCCGGTGATGCGGACCAGGCCGCGCGCGTCGACCCGGCCGAGGTCGCCGGTGTAGAACCAGCCCTCCTCGTCGAGCTGTTCGCGGGTGAGGGCCGGGTCGGTGTAGCCGATGAGGGCCTGCGGACCCCTGATCCGCAGTTCGCCCTCCGCGCCGGGCGGGAGCGGCCGGCGCTCGGCGTCGACAGCCTGGATCTCGCTGCCGGGGACGACGGCGCCGTCGTACTCGGCCCTGATGTCGAGCGGTTCGGTGGGGGCGACCCAGGAGACTCCCCCGCCGGTCTCCGTCATGCCGTAGCCGCGCAGCGCGGTGATCCCGACCTCGCCCGCCTCCCGGATCAGGTCGGGTACGGTCGCCGCGCCGCCGGACATGAACACCGAGATCGGGTGGCCGGCGCCGATGCCCTCGCGGTGGGCCGCGACCAGGTCGTGGAGGAACACCGAGGCGGCGGTGGTGAAGGTGCACCGTTCGCGTTCGATGATCCGGGCCGCCTCCGCGCCGTTCCAGACCGGCATCACGACGATCTTGGCGCCCATGGACGCGGGCCAGACGACCCCGGCGTTGAAACCGGCCAGGTGGGACAGGGGCGAGGCGCAGAAGAAGACGTCCTTGGCGCTCAGCGACATGGTGTGCCGGATGCTGCGCGCGTTGGACACGAATCCCTGGCCCGTCAGCTCGACGCCCTTGGGCGCGGAGGTCGTCCCCGAGGTGTAGAGCATCAGGCAGCACCGGTCGGGTTCGAGCGGGTCGGGGAGCGAGACGGCGGGCCGCCGGTCGTCCCGGCCGGGGAAGGCGCGCCAGCCGGGCCGCGGCTCCTCCAGGTCCACGCAGAAGCGGGCGACCGGCCCCCAGGTGGCGCCCTCCAGGATGCCGTCCAGCTCCTCGGCGGGGCGCCTGCCGCGGTTCTCCGCGATCGAGATCACCGCGCGCGGCTTGCAGTCGTTGACGATGTGCGCCATCTCGTGTTCGCGGTAGATCGGCACGACCGGGACGTTGACCGCGCCGATCCGGAAGGCGGCGACCTGGCCCAGCAGCGCCTCCGCCAGATTCGGCAGCTGGATCATGACGCGGTCGCCGCGTACGACTCCCGCCTCGACCAAGTGCGCGGCGAGCACGTCGGCCCACGCGGCGAATTCGCCGTACGTCAGCCGAAGGTCGCCGATCACCAGGAATTCGCGGTCCGGGGTGCGCTCGGCGACGTCGAACACCCACCATCCGAGACGCTCGGAGGTCCAGTATCCGTGCTCGCGGTAGTACGCCTCACGGTCGGTCCTCGTCGTCGCCGCGGGAGCAGCGGCCATGCTCTTTCCTCTCGTCGCGAACTGTGCGGACGGCGAAGCGGAGGCCGTTCACGGGAAGTGGTTAGCCATGTGTAACATCGTCTTAAACCGAGCGCAATGGATCGCGTCAATCTCTTTACCTGGCTAAGCAAATGTGTTTCAGTGCCTCCTGATCACGCTGTTCACGCTGATCACCCGGGGGCACATCTCGCGGACCGAGCCGCACGAGCACGGAGGAGAAGGGCGAGAAATGGACGAGCTGAAGGGGAAGGTCGCCGTCGTCACGGGGGCCGGCCAGGGCATCGGGCGCGCCGAGGCGCGGGCGCTCGCACGGGCGGGCGCGCATGTGGTGGTCAACGACGTGGGCCGTACGCCGGAGGGCCGGCCGGCCGCCGACGAGGCCGTCGAGGAGATCCGCGCGGCCGGGGGCAGCGCCGAGGCCAACGGGGACGACATCTCCACCTGGGACGGCGCGGAGCGGCTGATCGCCCAGGCGGCCGGCGTCCGGGGAAAGCTCGACTTCCTCGTCTGCAACGCGGGCATCATCCGGGACCGCACCATCGTCAACATCTCCGAGGCCGAGTGGGACGCGGTGATGGCCGTCCACCTCAAGGGCCACGCCGGTCCCCTGCACTTCGCCGCCGCCCACTGGAAGGCGCTGCACCAGGCGTCCGGCGAGCCGGTCGACGCCGCCGTGGTGACCACGTCCTCGGAGGCCGGGCTCTACGGCAATTTCGGGCAGGTCAACTACTCGGCCGCCAAGGCGGGCATCGTCGCCCTCACCCAGGTCGCGGCGCGCGAGCTGGCACGCTACGGCGTACGCGCCAACTCCATCTGCCCGCGCGCCCGGACCGGCATGACCGAGGGCGTCGTCGAGGGCATGGCGCCCGCAGAGGGCGCGGCCGACGAGTGGGACCCCGAGAGCGTCGCCGCGCTCACGGCCTTCCTCGGCTGCGCGCACTCGCGGGGGATCACCGGCCAGGTCTTCGTCGTCCACGGCCCGACGGTGTCCCGCATGCGGGAGTGGACGCCCGCGGACGAGATCACCGGGAGCACGGCGCTGCGGCTGGACGACATCATCGCCCAGCGGGACCGTCTCGGCTCGGTCCGGGACACGACCGTCGTGGACTTCGCCGAGGCGTCCGCGCGATCGGGCCGCGTGGCCGCGATCTGACCGTACGTCAGCCGCGTACGACGGTGGCCGGGCCCTCGGGGCCCGGCCACCTTTTCGCTGTCCGCGTCGTCAGTCCTCCACGATGATCGCGGCGGCCGGACACCCGGCCGCCGCCGCGTCCGCCGCGGCGCGGTCGGCGGCGCCGATCCGCTCCCGCAGCACGGCCACGGCCCCGTCGTCGTCCAGGCCGAAGACCGAGGGCGCCACCAGGACGCAGTTCCCCGCGCCCACGCAGGCGTCCGCGTCCGCGCTGACGGTGGCGGTGGCCGGAGCCGGGGCGGCCTCTTTGGCCGGGGCCACCACGGCGTTGAGCGGGCTGAACGAGCGCGGCATGTAGCCGCGGTAGCGCGCCGGTTCCGCGTCGCGGTCCCAGCGCAGCGTCCCGTAGCGGTCGAGCAACTGCGAGATCACCTCGACCTCCTCGCCGCGCGAGAGCGCCGCGCCGACGCAGTAGCGCGGGCCGACGTTGAACGCGACGTGCGTCTTGAGATTGCCGCGGTCCAGGTCGACGGTCTCGGGGTGGTGGAACTGCCGGGGGTCCCGGTTCGCGGCCCCGTTGACCGGGTGCACCCGGTCGCCCTTGGCGATCAGCCGTCCCGCCACCTCCACGTCACGGGTCGCCACGCGCACCCGGAACTGCACGGGCGCCAGGTAGCGCAGCACCTCCTCGCCGAAGGCCACGATCTGGCGCTCGTCCCCGCGGATGCGGTCCTGCAACTCGGGGTGGTTCAGCAGCGTGTGGATGGCGTTCTTCAGGAAGTGCGCGGTGGTGTCGGTACCGGCGAAGAACAGCACCCGCGCCTGCGCCAGGATCTCCTCCTCGCCCCACTGTTCCAGCACGCCCTGCCCCTGCTCCCACAGCACCGAGATCAGGTCGTCGCGCGGCTCGTCCCGGCGCGCCCTGATGACCGGGAGCAGCACCTCGTTGAGGGCGGAGGCCGCGGCGGCCGCCTCCGCGTACGCCTCCTCGTCCTCGCCGAAGGTCTCGGTCCAGCGGAACATCGTGGAGTTCCAGCGACGGCACTTGGCCATCAACTCCTCGTCACGCCAGTCGAGTCCGAGCAGCGCGGCGATGACGTCGCTGGGCACCACCGAGGCGAACTCGACGGCGAGGTCGACATGGGTGCGCCCCTCGATCGCGTCGAGCCGGGTGCTCACCAGCTCCGCGATGAAGGCGGTGCGGTACTTGCGGACCGTCGTCGGCGTGAAGTGCTGGAGGAGGAAGTTGTGGACGCGGTGGTGCTGCTCGCCCTGGAGGAGCAGCACTCCCTTGGGTCCCCCGTAGACGTCCGCCGCGCCCTTGAGTTCGAAGTACGGGTGGGCGAAGAGATCCTCGTTGAGCTGGATGTACCGGCACTCCTCGTAGCCGACGACGATCCAGGCGTTCATGCCCTCGTCCCAGTGGACGGGACCGCGGGCGAGTCGGTCGGCGAAGAAGGGATACGGGTCTTGGTCGCGTGCTTCCTTCAGGCTCTCCATGGCGGGTTGGGCCTCCGAGGTGGATGGGGTCAGGCGCCGCCCGACGACGCCGGGCGGTGGGACACCAGAGCGGTGTCGACACCGGTGGGTCCGAGGTCGGCCGAGCCGCCGGGGTGGCCCAGCGGCTCGTCGCGCCCCGGAAGGGGTTCGAGGAAGAAGCGGGCGTTGTCCTCCACGAAGTCGGCCTGGCCCTCGGGTACTTCGTCGCGGTACTTGATGGCCGTGACGGGACAGACCGGCTCGCAGGCACCGCAGTCCACGCACTCGTCGGGGTGGATGTACGCCTTGCGCGAGCCCTCGTAGATGCAGTCGACCGGGCAGACCTCGACGCAGCTCCGGTCGAGCACGTCGATGCAGGCGCCGTGGATGACGTAGGCCATGGGAATGCCGACTTCCTGGTTGAGAGGGACAGTGGTGAACGCCCGCCGGTTCGGGCGGTGATGAACGGCTCCCGGTGGGGGCGGGGTTCGGGCGGTGGTGAACGCTTCCGGTGCGCCCGGGGTTCGGGCGGTGGTGAACGCTTCCGGTGCGCCCGGGGTTCGGGCGGTCGTGGGCGCCCGCGCGTCAGGCCGCGCCACGGTCCGGCCGGTCGGCGTCCGCGGCGGCGACGTGCCGCAGGGTCTCCCAGTCGGGGATCTTGGTACGCGCCCGGCCGAGGTTCCGGCCGCGGCTCTCCTCCTCCGCGTCGATCGACAGCCAGCCGTCGTACGTGACGGGCCTGACGCCGCGCTCGGCGAGCACCCGGTCGACCTCGTCGGGCCCGGCGCCGCGGGGCGGCCGGGCCGCCAGGTCCGCGACGACACCGGCCACCGTGTCGGCGGCGCAGGCCCGGTTCGTGCCGACGACCCCGGACGGCCCGCGTTTGGCCCACCCGGCGACGTAGTGACCGTCGAGCGCCCGGCCGTCGGGGCCCAGCACCCGGCCCGCGTCGTGCGGGACGCGGCCCAGGTCCTCGTCGAACGGCAGGGCGCCGACCGGTGCGCTGTGGTAGCCGACCGACCGGACGACCATGCCGGCCGTGAGATCGGTGACCTCGCCGGTCGCCACGACCGCGCCGTCGGCCTCCCGCGTCCTTTCCAGGCGCACGGCGGTGACGGCGCCGCCGTCGCCCAACAGCTCCACGGGGCGGGACCAGAAGTGGAAGCGCAGGGTGCGCCGGACGGCGGGCACCTCACGGGAGGCGAGGTCGGCGAAGACCTTGAGGTTGGCCGCGGTCAGCGGGTCCTGCGACCCGGCGGGCAGCAGCCCGGCGTCCAACTCGGTCGCGACATCGTGGAGTTCGAGCAGTTCACGCAGTTCCTTCGCGGTGAACTTCGCGTGCTCCGGCCCGCGGCGGCAGACGAGGTGGACGTCGCGGACACGGCTGCGCGCGAGCCGGTCCAGGACGTGCGGCGGCATGTCGGTCCGCGCCAGGTCCGCCGCCGACTTCACCAGCAGGCGCGCCACGTCGAGCGCCACATTGCCCGCGCCGACGACGGCCACCGACTCCGCCTCCAGCGGGAAGGACTCCCCCGCGCGGGCGTGGTCGGGATGGCCGCTGTACCAGGCGACGAAGTCGGTGGCCGAGCAGACCCCGGCCAGCTCCTCCCCCGGTACGGCGAGCCTGCGGCCGACGGAGGCGCCGGTCGCGAACACCACCGCGTCGTACAGCTCCGCGAGTTCCCGCGTCGTCACGTCGCGGCCGACGTGGACGTCACCGAGAAAGCGGACCCCGTCGCGTTCGAGCACCTTCCGCAGGGCGACCACGATGGACTTGATCCTCGGGTGGTCGGGCGCGACGCCGTACCGCACCAGGCCGTACGGCGTGGGCAGCCGGTCGTAGACGTCGACCGACACATCGAGCGCGCCGCGCACGAGAGCGTCGGTCGCGTAGACGCCCGCCGGTCCCGAACCGACGACGGCGACACGGTAAGGGTTCATCTGCTCCTCATCCCCACCATTACTTAGCCATGTGTACTTAACCAGGCGAAGCAATACGTGTCAACGGTCACACCACGGGTCGTTTCAGAGGGTTCGCGGCGCGGACGCGACGACCGCGCGCGTGGCGTCCGCCGCCCGCCGCGCCACCTCGGACGTCGGCCGCGACCGCAGCGCGTCGCAGTAGACCTCGACCGAGAACGGCGCCTCGACGCCCGGCCGGTCGAGGGCCGCCACGAACGCGCGCAGGTCGAAGTCGCCCTCGCCGGGCAGGACCCGGTGGTGGACGGCGTCCACCATGCGGTCGGGGTCGACCGGCGGCACCGGGCCGTCGTTGAACTGCACCATGAACACGCGCTCCGGCGGCGCCGTACGCAGCAGCCCCAGGTCCGGGTCACCGCGGAAGAAGTGCCAACTGTCCACGCACAGACCGCCGTTGCCACGGTCCGCCCCGGCCACGACGGCCAGCCCGGACGCCAGGTCGGGGATGCTGCTGTAGGGCACGAATTCCAGCGCCACCCTCAGCCCGTGCGCCGCCGCCCGGTCGCACAACTCCCCGAAGGCGTCGACCACTTCGGGCCCGACCGGCCGGGCGTCCGCGACCGGCCGGGCGTCGAAGGTGCCGACGGTCTGCACGAAGGGCACCCCGAAGGTGTCGGCCAGATGGAAGGCGGTCCTCTCCAGCTCCGGGTCGGCGTAGACCAGACCAGGACGGCCGGCGACACCCGCCGGTCGGCCCGGCGCGCCGTGGAAGCCGAACAGCACCTCGACCTCGTTGATCCGCACGTCCCACTCGGCGAGCACCGCGGCGAGGTCGCGGTCCTTCCACCCCCGCGCGAGCAGGTCCCGGTAGTACGGGATCGCGAGCCCGATCCCCTCGTACCCGGCCCGGCGGGCCGCGGCGACACGGTCGGGGAACGACGCGTCGCGCACGGTGCCCCAGGCCAGGACCAGCCGGGGCTCGCGCGCCGCGGGCGGCGCGTTCACCCGGCGGCTCCCGTCAGGTCGGGCAGCACGCGGCGCTCGACCAGCGTCCGCAGCGCGTCGCGGAAGGTCGCCTCGGTGTCGTGGACGCGGGTGTAGCCGGCCTGTTTCACCTTGACCGTGCTGACGAGCGCGGGCGGCGGCATCGTCGTCAGGCCGTAACCGAAGGTGTAGTCGGCGTACTGATGCGACCGGCCGAGGACGTCGAGCAGGGAGAGCGGGCGCAGCCGGTGCTTGGTCACGATGTCCTGCCAGACCCCGGCCAGCCGGGGCAGCTCCTCGGTCAGACTCATCGGACGGGGCGGCGCGCACGGCACGCCCATCGCGTCGGCCAGGGACGGCCAGAGCTCCTGCCAGGAGAACACCTCGCCGTTCGTCAGGTTGAAGTGCTCGCCCCGAGCCGCGGGCGAGGTCGCCGCCCACACCAGGGCGCCCGCGACCAGCCGCGCGTCCACCACCTGGCGGACCGGGTGGACCGTGCCGCCGGGGAAGCCGAACGGGATGCCCGTCGCGGCACTGAGCGCGGCGAAGGCGCCGATCACCGGCGGTGTGCAGTAGGAGACGCCGTACGCCGGTCCCACGACCTGGACCGGCCGCAGAATGGTCCAGTCGAACGCGTGGCGGTCGGCCAGCTCCCTGAGCAGGTCCTCCTGGCGCCAGTAGAAGTTCTCGTGGTCGTCGCGCGGCGCCCGCTCCCGCGCCGGGACCGGGATCGGGTGCAGGTGGGCGCCGTACGCCTTCGTCCCCTGCATGACGGTGGCGTGCCGCAGCGCGCCCTCCTCGGCCAGCGGCCCGAGGACACTGCCGAGCATCGCCTCGTTGGTCGCCATCTGCCGCGGGTCGGACCACCCGGCGACCAGGTCCGGTTTTTCGTACGCCGCCGCGTAGACCAGGTGGGTCGGCCGGGGTGCCAGCGCGGCGACGGCCGCGCGGGTCGCGGACCCGTCCGTGAGGTCCACCGGCACGTGCCGGCACCGTACGGATCCGTCCGCCTCGGGCGGGCGTCGTGAGAAGGCGACCACGTCCCACCCCTCGGCGGCGAAGGCGGTGATCGCCGCGGCCCCTATGAGCCCGCTGGCCCCGGCCACCAGCACTCGTCCAGCACTCATCTCGTCTCCTTGACGATGGGGCCCGTGTCGGCGGCCCTGCGGTCAGAAGGGCGGAAGCAGTTCGACGTCCTGCGGCGCGCTCACGAAGTAGCGCTCGACCAGGCGCCGGGCGAGCTTCCAGGCGCCCGCGCGGCGCTCGTAGATGTCGTGGTAGGTGCAGCTCACCCAACTGATCCTGCCGTCCGGGTGGACGCAGACGGCGATGGCGTCGCTGCGGCCGGTCGCGCGGTCGGGGGTCTCGAAGCGGGCCGTGTGGTTGGTGGTCCAGTGATAGGTCTCCTTCCACACCTTCCCGATGACCTCCTGCGAGCGGCGGATCTCGTCCGTGCCGTGGAAGTCGCCGCGCCCGCCGGGGATCAGGTACTCGGCGTCGTCGTGCCAGATGCTCATGAAGCGGTCGATGTCGCGGCGGTCGGTGCCCTCGCAGTAGCCCGCGACGATGTCGGCGAACTCCGCCCGGCCCTCCAGCTCGTCGATCCGCTGCTCCACCGACCGGCCCTCGGTGCGTGTCGTCATGTGCTCAGACCTCGGCCTTCGGCGCGGTGCGGAACTTGTCGGGGTAGTCGTCCGGCAGGTCCTCCTCGGCCAGCGGGACGATGTGGTGGTCCAGGACGTAGCGGTCCTCGCCCTTGGCCTTGTCGTTCTCGTCGAACTCCCAGAAGACGACGGTCCTGGCCGACAGCACGTAGAAGGGGCTCGCGGGCGAGGTGTCGTCCACGAAGCCCATCTTGCGGGCGACCGCGGCGGTCAGGATCTGCCGGAAGGTGCCCTCGGTGACGATGTCGTAGTCGCCGACCACCACACGGGTCTTCTTCGACTCGATGACGTACGAGCCGTTGTTCACCATCTCGGTGTAGTTGGCTCGAACCTGCTCGATGCCCTTCGGGCCGGTGTCCCCCTTGACGTTCCCCAGGACGCCGTACTCGTGGTACTGCGGGTCGTCCGAGAGCGTCGGCAGGACCATGTCGAGGTCGGCCAGCACCTCGCCCTTCGAGTGGTGGACAACCGTCTCGAGATGCTTGAGCTGCAGAGGTGTTTTGGCCTTGTGCATGTGCGCCTCGAAGCTGGTGTACGTCAGCTCCGGCCTGAAGTCCTTCATTTTCCCTCCTCAGGGATACGGGATCTCCGTGTGACGGTCGCCACAATTTATCTAACCATGTAAACTAATGGCTGAATCCGACACCCGCAAGGGTGTTCGGCGAATCAGCGCAGATGTACGCAAACCCCCGATGAAACGGGGTTTCTGGACATGGCCCTGACAGATCTACGGCGTGGGCACGTGGCGTCGGGAAGCCCGCCGGGCGCATACTTAGCAGCGCGAAGTTGATGAGGCGAACGCCCAGATTCGGGGTAAGGATGACCACGACCACTAACGGCTCTGTCGACCGCGTCAAGCACGAGCACGCCATCCGGCGCGAGGATCTGACGCGCCTGCGGATGACGCTCGGTCGCCTCGGACGGGTATTGCGGCAGCAGAATGACGACGGTCTGAGCTATGCCCTCATTTCGCTGCTCTTCAACATCGGCCGCAACCAGCCCGTCTCCGCGGGCGAGCTGGCGGCGTCGGAAAGGGTCTCCCCGCCGTCGGTGACCAGGTCGCTCAACCGCCTCATCGAACTCGGCTACGTCTCCCGTACCGCCGACCCCGCCGACCGCAGGGCGGCGCTGATCGAGCTGACGCCCAGCGGCGCCGACGAGCGGGAGCAGGTGCTCAAGAGCCGCGAGGTCTGGCTGGAGGAGCACCTGGGACGGCTGGACGACACGGAGCTGGAGAGCCTGCTCACCGCGCTGCCCGCCCTGGAGCGGCTCTGCGACCCCGAGCTGCCGCGCCGCCCCTGACGTCCCCCGGCCCGCGGCGGCCGGCGGGCACCGGCCGTAGGTGGCGGTCAGCGGATCTCGACCTCCTCGCGTGAGCGCGCCAGGGCCGCCTCGGCGCCCTCGCGACGCACCTCCCGCAGGAAGTTGAACTCGCCCGGCTGGAAGTGGATGTTGCTCAGCGAGGCGCCGACGACGGTGGTCGCGGCGAACGCGAGCCCGACGCCCAGCTTCTCCAGCGAGGCGAAGACGGCGTACTTCTCGGTGACGATGCCGTCCCGCATGATCGACGCGCACATGGCGGCGAGTTCGGCCGCCCCCCGTGGCGCGTCCTCGGCGACGCGGTCGACCAGACCGTAGTCGAGCGCGGTCCGCGCCGACCAGGCCACGTTGCAGTACATCAACTCCTTGGCCCGCTTGAGGCCGACCGTCGCGAACAGCAGCGACATGTCGCCGTCCACCCCGACGTTGTGCCACCGGGGGGAACCGAAGGTCGCGTCCTCGCCCGCGACCACCAGGTCCGCGCAGAGCGCCAGGTAGAGGCCGGTGTCCCAGCAGCGGCCACGCGCCTCGACGACCGTCACCTTCCGGCAGTGCAGCAGCCGGCTGTACAGGCCCGTACTCCCCCACCACGCCTCGTCCAGCGCGATCAGCCGCGCCCGCTGGCTCGGGTGCTTGCGCACCGATCCGCCGGGCGCCTGCACGTACTGGTCCCAGGCGTCGGCCGGGTCCCAGCCCGCGCACAGGTCGTCGCCCTCGCCGCGGATCAGGACGGCCTTCACGTCGTCGTCCCGGTCGACGTCCGCGAGGTGGGCCGCGAACTGCTCGGCCATGGCGCGGGTCATGAGGTTGCCCGTCGCGGGACGCCGTACGGTGACGGTCGCGATGTGGTTCTCGTGGTCCTTGCCCAGTTCGACCCGGCCCACGCTCATGCGCTCTCCTCCGTGAGACCGGACCCGACCGCCGCGCGGTGGATCGCGTAGTGGTCGGCCAGGTCGAACTCCCGGCCCACGCCGTGCGCGTCGTAGACGGCCTGCTGGAGCATCTTCGACATCGTCATGCCGTCCAGCGGCATGCCGATGACGGCGGCGGTCATCGACACGACCTCCGCGCGGAGCCGGCCGACCGGGACGACCCGGTTGACCAGCCCGATCCGCCCGGCGGTGGCCGCGTCGTGGACGGTCCCCCTGAGCAGCCACGACTTGGCGCGGTTGAGCCGGACCGTCAGCGCGGCCAGGACGAAATTCGCCTCGGGCACGTCGAGGAAGGGCGAGCCGAACACGGCGTCCTCGCTCGCGACGGCCAGGTCGGTACAGAGCAGGAGCGCGGTGCCCGCCCCGTGGCACGCCCCGCGCACCTCGGCGATCACGACCTTCTTCGCGAAGCAGGTCGCCTGGTAGACCGCGGTCGACGCGGCGAAGGCGCGGTGCCAGGTGGTCGGCGCCTCGGCCGCGGACGGGAATCCGGTGGCCGCCTCCGGCGCGAAGTCGGGCCCCGTGGTGCGCAGCACGATCGCCTTGACGTGGTCGTCGTCCGACGCCTCGACGACGGCCGCGGCCAACTCGGCGGCGAAGGCGGGGTCATGGGCCGTCAGCGGGGCGAAGCTCTCCACCTCGATGTACGCGCGGCCGTCGGCCACGCGGAGGTCGACGGCGCTCATCCCTTCACCCCCAGGCGGGGGTCGGCCGCTCCTTTGCGTTTCTTGTCGGCGTCGAGCGCGCCGCCGACGCCGACGTCTCTCGCGGTCTTCCAGAAGTCCATCTCGTCCGGGCCCGATTGGAGGAAGTGCGAGACCAACAGCCCTGTAATGGAAGGGACGCTGGTGTCCATCGCGCCCTCGGCGGCGCGCAGCCGCGACTTCAGGTACAGCAGGTGGCCGGGGGGCCGGGCGGCGAGGTCGGCCGCGATCGTCCGTGTGGCCGCGGCGAGTTCGGCGGCCGGGGTGACGGTGTCGACGAGGCCGAGGTGGTGCGCCTCGGTCCCGCTCATCGGCATCGCGGTGAAGCCGGTGCGGCGGGCGGCCTTCATGCCCAGGATGCGGTTGATGTGCACGCTGGCGACCGCGCCCGCCGGGCCCAGGAAGCGCGCTTCGAGCGCGCCGATCCTGCTGTCCTCGGCGGCCGTCACCACGTCGGCCTTGCACGCGATCATGAAGTAGGCCGCCGCGGCGCAGTAGCCGTGCAGTTGGGCGACGGTGACCTTCGGCGAGCGGGAGATCGCCTGGCTGAAGCCCAGTCGGCCCCACGCCATGTCCGCGCCGTACCGGTAGCCGACCGTCAGGGTGCGGCGCCGCTCGTGCGGGCGCTTCTGGCCCCACTGCTCATTGATCTCGTTGCCGCTGCAGAACGACTTCCCGTTGCCCCGGATCACGATGACCCGCACCGTCGGGTCGTCCCCGGCAAGCGCCATCAGCTCGATGATTCGGTCGCGCATGGGCACGCTCATGGCATTGTGCTTCTCCGGCCGGTTCAGCGTCAGATACGCGATGCCGGACGCCGGGTCGGCCTCGTACAGCACCTGTCGCGCCGCGGCGGCGATGCTCTCCGGGGTTCCGTACTTCACGCCTTGCCCACCTCTTCCGTTGCTCGGGGTGATTCCGACGGCGCGTGCGCGGGCCGCGCCTGCTCGACCACGCCGTCCGCGACGAGCGCGTCGATACGGTCCTGCGGGACGCCGAGGCGCGCGAGTACGTCGCGGGTGTCGGCGCCCAGCTCCGGTGTCCAGTCGCCGACCCGCGCGGGGGTGGCGCTGAGCAGGAACGGGCTGCCCACGGTGCGGACGGTCCCCCAGGTCGCGTCCGGCTGCTCGACGACGAAGCCGTTCGCGAGGACGTCGGGGTCGCGGGCGGCCTCGACGAAGGTGTTGACGGGAGCCACGGGTACGCCGTTGTCCCGCATCCGCTCGACCCAGGTGTCCCGGTCGGCGGTCAGGAAGATCTCCTCCAGGACCGGCTCCAGGACGTCGCGGTGCCGCTCGCGGATCCTGCTCTTCTCGAACCGCGGATCGTCGCGCAGGTCGGGCCGGCCAAGGGCCGCGGTCAGCCCGTGCCACACCTTCTGGTCGGTGGCGCCGATGACGATCCAGCGGTCGTCCCCGCAGCGGAACGCGCCCGAGGTCGACGTCACACGGCCCTGGGTGCGCTTCACCTCGTCGCCGTGCAGCGCGATGGTCACCTCGGCGGTGTGCATGGCCAGGCAGGAGCCGACGAGCGAGCCGTCCACGCGCTGGCCGCGCCCGGTGCGCTCCTTGGCCAGGAGCGCGGTCAGGATGCCCATCGCGAGGAAGACGGCGCCGGCGGAGTCGGCCATGCCGCGGCTGGCGAGCCGGGGCGCCCCGTCCGGGGTGCGGACGAAGTCCGAGAGGCCGGAGACGGCCTGCGCGACCATGTCGAACATCGGCTCCTTGGCGCGCGGGCCCAGCGGGCCGTAGCCGGACGCGGCGGCGTAGACGATGCCCGGATTCTCCTGGCGCAGGGTGTCGTAGCCCAGGCCCAGCTTCTCCATGACGCCGAGCCGGAAGTTCTCCACGACGACGTCGCACTCGCGGGCGAGGGCCTTGACGATGTCGCGGCCCTCGGGGGTGGTGATGTCGACGGCGATCGACTTCTTGCCGCGGTTGAGGCCGGTGAAGAACCCGGCGTATCCGTCCGGGGCCTGGCGCAGCCGCCGGTCCCACTCGCCGCCCGGCCGTTCCACCTTGACGACCTCCGCGCCGAGGTCGGCGAGGATGCGGGTCGCGTAGGGGCCCTGGAGGAAGCGGGTGAGGTCGAGGACCTTGATCCCGTCGAGCGCTCCGGCGAGGAATTCGGGCGCGCCGGGCGCGGGCTGGGGCACGGTGTCCGGAGTGACCACAGGCGCGGTCGCGCGCTCGACGCCGGTTCCGTCCTCAGGCGCGGTCGTACGCTCGACGCCGGTTCCGTCCTCACGCGCGGTCGCGCGCTCGATGCCGGGCGCGGTCATGCGTCCTCCCCCACCGTGGCCGTGACGAGTACGTCGAGCGCTTCGACCCGACTGCCGTTGACGCGCAGGGGGTTGACCTCCAGGGTGTCCAGGCTGGGTCCGACCGACAGGGCGGCCCGGCTGATCGCCACGATCGCCTCGCTCAGCGCGTCGAGGTCGGCGGCCGTGCTGCCGCGTGCGCCGCGCAGCAGGGCGGCGCCCTTCAACTCCCCCAGCATCCGGCGCACTTCGCGGGCGTCGACGGGCAGCACCCGCAGGCTGGTGTCCTTCATGACCTCCACCCAGATGCCGCCGAGGCCCACCGCGAGCACCGGTCCGAAGGTCGAGTCGACGGTGACGCCTACGAGGAGTTCCTGTCCCGGCTCCCGCATCGGCGAGACGAGCACACCGCGCAGGTCGGCGCCGGGGACGTTCCGCGCCACCGTCGCCGTGATCGAGTCGTACGCCGCCGCCGCGGCCCCGGCGCCCTCGACGCCGAGGACGACTCCGCCGACGTCGGACTTGTGCGCGACGGCCCGCGAGCAGATCTTCATCGCCACCGGGCCGCCGGCCTTGGCCGCCGCGCCCGCCGCCTCGGCCGCGGAGTGGACGAGCACGGCCGGGACGATCGGCACACCGGCCGCCTCCAGCAGGGCCCGCCCCTCGTCCTCCGCCCAGGTGCCGACCGTCGGCCCGTCGCCGACCGCGGCGGGCGGCACTTCCCCGGTCCCGCTCGCCGTCACCCGAAGCGCGTCGCGCTGCTCGACCCACCGGGCCACATGCCCGAGGGAGGTGATCGCGAGGTCGACGCCGGGCAGCAGGAACAGCTTGTTCTCGGAGAGCAGCGACAGGGCGTACGGCGAGATGTCCAGGCAGGTGTTGGACGAGAGGAAGACCGGTACGGGCGAGGCGGCCACGATCTCGCCGATGATCTTCATCCGGCTCTCGATGAACGTCGGGTCCTCGGGGCGCTCGTCCGGCAGCGGCGTCATCATCGAGAACATGAAGTCGATCCCGGAGTCCTCGACCGCGATCTCCATGAGGTCGTCCTCGGCCTTCGTCGGCCGGGGTCTGGCGCGGGCGTGGCCGAAACCGGTGGTGTCGAGGGGGTTGAGGATCGAGGCGAACTCCGGCAGGTGCGCGGCCAGTTTGGCGCCGGTGTCCTCCTGCCAGCCGGGCAGGGCCAGGCCGTTGACCGAGGCGAGGTCGGCGATGATGTTGCAGCCGCCGCCCGACGAGGTCACGACACCCATGCGGCGGCCGTCCGGGAGCCGCGGGCTGTAGCCGAACACCCCGGCGGTCGCGACCAGTTCCTCGACGCTCTCGACGCGGACCATGCCCGCCTGCCGGAACGCCGCGTCCACGACGGCGTCGTCGGTGGCCATGGCGCCGGTGTGCGCCATGGCGGAGCGCATGCCCTCCTCGCTCCGCCCGGCCTTGTAGACCACGATCGGCTTGCCCGCCCGCAGCGCCTTCGTGCCGAGTTCGAAGAGCCGGTCCGGCTCGCGCACGGTCTCCAGGAACAGGGCGATGGCTCGGGTGCTCTCGTCCTCGATCAGGTAGTCGAGGACGTCCAGGCTGGTCAGCACGGCCGAGTTGCCCACCGACGCCCACAGCGTGGAGCCCACGCCGTGGGCCTGGGCGAACTGATATGTCGCCCGCGCCATCGAACCGCTCTCGAAGACGGCGCCGACCGGACCGGCCACGGGTGCGGACTCGGTGGCGACGGCCCAGGGCACCACCCCGTCCACCGCGTTGATGAATCCGATGGTGTTCGGGCCCATGAGCGTCAGGTCGAGATCGACCGCGCTCCGCGCCAGCCGCCGCTGCCGGTCGCGTCCGTCGGCTCCGGACTCCCCGTATCCGGAGGCGAGGATGACCGCGTTCTTGATACCCGCCGCGGCGGCGTCCTCGAGGATGGCGTCGACCCGGCTCGGGCCGACCATGATGTAGGCCATGTCGACGGGCTTTTCGAGGTCCCGCAGCGTCGGGACGGTCGGTTTGCCGAACACCTCGTCGTACTTGGGGTGAACGAAGTGCACATCCCGCACCCCGCCGCCGAGTTCGAGGGCGTTGAGGAGATTGCGCGCCCAACTGGAGCTCGGCGATGCTCCCACGACCGCGATACTGCGGGCGCCGAAGAAGCGGCGCAGCCTGTCCGGCTCGACGATCGAGCGTCGTGCCGCGTAGTCAACGGTGAGCATGGGGCGTAACTCCTCGGGAGTCGGGCGATGGAGATCGGACCGTGGGATTCGGGCGGGGAAGGTCGGGCGAAGGGACGTCGCGCGAAGGACGTGGGGCGAAGGACATGGGGCAATTTATTTAGCTACGTAAAGTATCGCCCATGGTCCTGCGGCCGGACACCTGGGCGCCCCGGCCGCTCAGCCGAAATAGGCGGCGTTGAGCTCGGCCCCCTGGAGGGAGGACGGCGTGCCGGTGGCGGCGATCCGGCCGTCGCGCAGGACGATCAGCCGTTCGCTGGCCCTGGCCAGGCGGTCGCTGTTCTGCTCGACGACCAGCATCGAGATGCCCTCGGCCTGGAGGGCCCGCAGGGACGCGTAGATCTTCTCGATCACGACCGGGGCGAGCCCCAGCGACGGCTCGTCCAGGAGCAGCAGTCTGGGCCGCTGGATGACGGCGCGGGCCAGGGAGAGCATCTGCTGCTCCCCGCCCGAGAGCAGGCCCGCGAGCTGCGTGCGGCGCTCCGCCAGGATCGGGAACAACTCGTAGACCAGGGCCTGCTTCTCGGCGATCGCGCGCCGCACGGCGCGCCTGCTCAGCCGCATCGCGGAGATCTGCAGATTCTCCTCGACCGTGAGCGGGCGCAGGACGCGGTGCCCCTCCGGCACGATCACGATCCCCTTGCGGACGCTGGCGGCCGTCGAGAATCCGTTCATCCGCTCGCCCTGGAAGGAGACCTCCCCCGACCGGGGCTTGAGGCCGCCGCTGAGGGCGCGCATCAGGGTCGTCTTGCCCGCGCCGTTCATCCCGACCAGGCCGAGCAGTTCGCCCTCGGCGAGGGTGAAGGAGACGTCGTGGAGTACGGGTTGGTGGTCGCCGTAGCCGGCCGTCAGGCCGGTGACGTCGAGAAGCGGCGTGCTCATCCGGGAACCCCCAGGTAGGCGGAGATGACCTCTTGCTGTGCGAAGACCTCGTCGGGCGGGCCCTCCGCGATGACCTGGCCGTGGTCCAGGACGTAGACGCGGTCGCAGGCGCTGGTGATCAGCGGAAGATTGTGGTCGACCAGGACCACCCCGAGGTCGCGGGCGCCGAGCGCGCGGACGGTCGCGGCGATCTCCTGGCGTTCGAACTCGGTGAGTCCCGCGCCGGGTTCGTCCAGCAGCAGGAACGCCGGGTCGAGCATCAGATTGCGGGCGATCTCGACCAGGCGGAGCACGCCGTACGGCTGGTCCGCGGCCAGGCTCCTGGCGCGGTCGGCGAGGGCGAGGTCGGTGAGCAGGGTCATCGCCCGGTCGCGTCCGGCCAGCGCCTGCTTGCGGGCGGCCGGGCTAAGCAGCGACTGGCGGAGCCAGCCGACCCTGCCGATGCCGTCCCCGGCGAGCATGACGTTCTCCAGCAGGGTCAGTTCGGGGATGACCTTCGGGCTCTGGAACGTCCGGCCGATGCCCGCCCGTACGAGGTTCTGCGCGGGCGTGCCGAGGATCTCGTCGTCGCCGAGGCGCACGGAGCCGGTCGCCCGGACGTCCCCGGTGATCGCGTTCAGGAGCGTGGTCTTGCCCGCGCCGTTGGGGCCGATGAGTCCGATGACCTCACCGGTCGCGAAGGAGAGCGAGACATCGTTGACCGCGGTGTTGCCGCCGAAGGCGACCGACACTCCGCGCACCTCGACCCGTGCGTCCCGGTGCACGGCCCTGACCGAGTCCGCGAGGCGGTGGGTCACCTGGGTCACCGTCTCGGCGACGGCGAGGCCCGGTTCCCGCGGCTCCAACTCGCCGGTGGGTTCTGCCGCTTCGTCCGGCCGTCGGCGCCTGAGCAGCCACTTCACGAGGTTGTCCAGGCCGCCCGCGATGCCGCCGCGGGTGAGCACGACGAGCACCAGGATGCCCACGCCGTAGACCAGGTCCTGCGCCTGGCTGGTGGCCAGCGACAGCTCGTCCATCACGAGGATGGCGACGACGCCGAACACCGGGCCGAGGAAGTAGCCGCTTCCGCCGAGGATCGCGGCGAGCAGCAGCGCGACCAGGCGGGTGAAGCTGAAGGTCTCCAGGTCGATCACGAGCTGGAAGTGGGCGAAGAGCACCCCGGCGAGTCCGGCGAGGCCGCCGGAGATCGCGAAGGCGACCAGCCGCGTCGAGTCGGGCGAGACCCCCACCGAGGCGAGCACGCGCGGCCCCTCGCGCAGCGCGGTCAGTTTGCGCCGCATCGCCGACAGGTGGATGCGCAGGACGAGTTCGTACGTGAGCCACGCGAAGAACGCGGCGAGCCAGTAGTACGAGAGATAGCCGCTGATGAGCTGGTGGCCGAAGAACGTGGGCAGCGGAATCGAGTAGATGCCGATCGTGCCGCCGCTGAACTCGTGCCAGTTCACCATGACTTCGGCGAGCGCGAGCGCGAAGGCGAGCGTCTGGATGGCGAGGAACAGCTCGTTGAGCCCTCGGGTGGGAACCGCCACGAGAACGGAGAGCACGGTGGTGACCGCGACGGAGATCAGCAGCGCGGGCCAGAACGGCATTCCGAACCGGACTTCGAGATAGACGCTGGTGAAGGCCCCGACGCCGTAGGTGATGACGACCGAGAGATTGAAGATGCCCGCGTAGCCGTAGACGATGTTGAAGGCCGTCGTGAGGATGTACGCGATGACTCCGGCGGACGCCAGGTGGACGTAGTAGTCGTTGCCGCTGGCGACGAGTCCGACGATCACCAGGACCAGTGGGCCCGCGACGTGTTTGGCCCAGACCGAGGTCAGTGCCCTGCGTATTCCTTCGGGTTTCTTCGGGGCGCCGCTCACCTCGCGCGGTGCGGCCTTGTCCAGTCCGATGGTGCTCATACGCGCTCAGCCGTTCCGCGGAAGGTGAACAGCCCTGTCGGCCGCACGAGCAGCACCAGGGACAGGATCACGAAGAGTGAGGTCAGGTGGTAACTGGCGGCGATGTGCTGGTCGGTGAAGGTCATCACGAAGCCGGCCACGACGGCGCCGCCCACCGCGCCGAAGAGACTTCCGAGGCCGCCGATGACGGCGCCGACCAGGCTCAGGACGAGGAGGGTGGGCGCGACGTCGACCGAGACGCTGCCGAGCGAGGCCTGGAAGATGCCGCCGATGACCAGGCAGGCACCCGAGACCACCCAGGCGAGCAGTTCGAACCGCATCGTGCGGACGCCGTAGACCTGCGCCAGTTCGTGGTCGAAGGAGACGGCGGACAGGTGGTGCCCGATGAGCGTCCGGTCGAACAGGAACCACATCACGAGCAGCAGGAGGAGCGACAGGCCGATGACCAGCAGCCGTTGCTTGGAGGTCTCGTAACTGCCGATCGAGACCGAGCCGTGGATCCAGGGCTGCACGATCGAGGGCTCGCCGCCGAACCACGTGCGGGTCAGGAAGTTGAGCAGGAGTCCGAAGCCGAGGGTGGCGAGGGTCAGGCCGATGACCGGCACCTTCTTGCGCTGCGCGGGCACGATCGCGATCGCGTAGCAGGCGGCGCCCAGGACACCGCCGACCACGATCGTCAGGACGACGCCGAGACCGCTGTTGCCGGCCCCCCAGGAGGCGCACGCGGCACCGGCGAAGACGCAGAAGTTCCCGGCGCCGAAGTTGACGACTCCGCTCACACGGAACACCAGACTCACCGCCAGGACCAGCGGAATCAGCACCGCCGCCTGCGAGAGGCCGGTCACGACCAGCGAGATCATTGCGCACTCCCTTGTGCCCAGGAACGGTCCGCACCAGAATCTTTCACATGGCTAACTGCTATGAGACTGAGGTCGCGGATCACCCCTGTCAAGGGGTCGTCGGAAACCTTCCGCGTCGGCTCGCGTCGGCCCGCGTCGGCACTGCCGGATTTACTTAGCATGATGTAACGTTCGTCGCCCGACCACAGAGAGGGGCCCTTCATGAGCACCGAGCCGCTGCTCCGGCTGTACCACACCGGCATGATCGTGGACAGCCTCGACAAGGCGATGGCGGCCATGGGCGACGCCCTGCGCCTGGACTGGGCACCGCCGCTGACCTCGACCGTTCCGCTGGAGTGCCCCGACGGCGTCGTCGGGCGCGAGGTCCGCTTCACCTACTCGCTCCAGGGCCCGCACTTCATCGAGCTGCTGGAGCAGATCGACCCGGCGCCGTACCTCAACGTGACGGGCGGGCGCAGGGTCCACCACCTCGGCTACTACACCGACGACCTGCGCGCCGCGGCGGCGGCGCTGGAGGCCAGGGGATACCGGCGCGAGCTGAACGGCGTCGCCGAGGACGGCGGCATCGGCCGCGCCACCTTCCACTACAACCCCGAATCCCCCGGCATGTGGATCGAGTTGGTCTCGCACGAGGTGGCCGAGCAGATCGACGGCTGGATCGCCGAGGCCGCCGCCGCCAAGAACATCCCGTACGTCTCCCCGTTCGCATGAGCGGGCCGCTGACCGGACTCCACGTCCTCGACCTGTCGACGTACGTGGCGGGCCCGTCCGCGACGATGACGCTCGCCCAACTCGGCGCGGACGTCGTACGGGTGGACCCCGTCGGCGGCGCCACGGACACCCGGCGGCTGCCGCGCGGCGCGGACGGCACCAGCCTGTACTGGGCAGGGCTCAACAAGGGCAAGCGCTCGGTCGAGGTCGATCTGCGGTCGGAGTCCGGGCGCGACGTGGTGCGCGAGCTGCTGGCCGCACCGGGCGGCGGCCACGGCCTGCTGGTCACCAACGCGGTCGGCCAGTCGTGGCTGGACTACCAGGAACTGCGCCGCGTCAGGCCCGATGTCATCGTCGCCCACATCGGGGGGCGCGGCGACGGACGCCCGGCGGTCGACTACACGATCAACTCCGAGGTGGGCCTGCCCTGGCTCACCGGGCCCGTGGACTCCTCGCTCCCGGTCAACCACGTCCTGCCCGCCTGGGACCTGCTCACCGGTCTGCACGTGGCGCTGGCCCTGCTCGCGGCGCACACCGAACGCGCCGCCACCGGCCGCGGCCGGCTCGTCGAGGTCAGCCTCGCCGACGTCGCCGCCGCGACCATGGCCCACCTCGGCTTCGTCGCCGACGCGGTGGTGAACGGCGCGGGACGGCTGCGCGACGGCAACTACCTCTACGGCAGCTACGGTTGCGACTTCGCGACCGGCGACGGCCGCCGGGTGATGGTCGTCGCCCTGACCGCCAGGCACTGGGACAAGCTCGTCGGACTGACCGGCACACGTACCGTCCTCGACAGCCTTCAGCGCACGCTCGGCGTGGACTTCGGCGACGAGGCGGCGCGGTACGAGCACCGGGACCTGATCTCGGCGATCCTCGCGCCGTGGTTCTCCGCGCACACCCACACCGAGGCCGTCGCCGCGCTCGACGCCGGGCACGTCCTGTGGGGCGACTACCGGACCGTCGGCGAATTCGTCCGCGATCCGCTGGTGACCGCCAACGGCCTGTTCCACCAGGTGGATCAGCCGGGCGTCGGCGTGTTCCCCGTACCGGGTCCGGTCACGCGGTCGGCCGGATGGGGGCAGGACACGCCCGCCCCCGCGCCCCGGCTCGGCGCCGACAACGACGCGGTCCTGCGCGAGTGGTCGCGGGCACCTGCCGAGAACCCGCGGGCCGAAAGCCGCCCGATATGAGCACCGACCGGCTCTTCCTCACCTTCACGCACCTCAACGACGCCACCCGGCACGCCGAGTACAACGCGTGGCACCAGCTCGACCACCTGCCGGAGAACGCGCTGCTCCCCGGCGTCGCCTGGGGGGACCGCTGGGTCCGCACCCCGCGGTGCGCGGCGGCCGGCCATGTCGGCGACGACGCCTACGCACCCGTCCAGTACGCCGTCGCCTACGGGTTCCGTGCCCCGCTGGAGTCCGCGCTGCGGGAGTGGACCGACCTCAACCAGCGCGCCCTGTGGTGGGGCCGCCGCCCCGAACTGCCCTGGACCGAACGACGCCCGGTCGGCTTCTTCCACCCGGTCAAGGAGTACGCGGCCCCGCGCGTCCTCGTCGCGGCGGCGGCGCTCCCGCACCGCCCGCACCGGGGCGTCCACCTCACGCTGTCCAGGACGGCCGCTCCCGCCGAGCCCGCGGGCGCGGCCCGTTTCGCCGCGCTGGACCGGGAGTTGATTCCGGAGGTGCTCGCGGTGCCCGGTGTCGCGGGCGCGGCGACGTACCGGTTCGCCGAGGGCGCGGGCGGGTTCGGGTCACCGGCCGGGAGCGCCGACGACGGTCTGACGGTGCGCGTGCTGTACCTCGACGGCGACGTCCTGGAGACAAGCGCTCGCGTCGAGGACGCGCGGCCCGACTGGATCGGGCGGGACAGCGCGCCCGGCGACGCGGAGCACGTCCTGCTGAGCACGCCGATGCTGTCAATCCGCCCGTGGGAGTGGGACTGGTTCGACGGCGGCCGGCCGCGGCTCTGACCGGCGCGCGCGGCGGCTCGGCACACAGCAGCTGACCACGACCGAGGCCGCGCAGGTGGCGGCGCAGGCGAGCGCGGCCCAGGTCAGCCCGGTCGTCGTCGCCTCCCCCGCCGGTCCGTGGGCCGCGCCGATCAGCGCTGCGGTGACCGCGCTGCCCACCGCGCCGCCGACCGCCCGCAGCAGGATGTTGACGCTGGTGGCGCTGCCGGTCTCGCCCGGTTCGACCGAGTCGACGATGAGGCCGGGCAGCGTGCCGAAGGTCGCCCCCGCTCCCCAGGACGTCAGGACGACCGCGGCCACCAGCAGCGCCAGGTGCCCGTCGACCTCGATCAGCATCAGCGGCCCGAGCGCGCCGACGACGCCTCCCGACGCCAGCGCGACCCGTCGGCCCCTGGCCCGCGCCAGCGCCGTCGCGGTGCGGCTGCTCAGGTAGTTGCACAGCGCGATGGGGACCATCACCACACCGATCGCGCTGAGGCTGAGCCCCACGCCGTACCGCGTGTCGCGGGAGGCGAGACCGATGCGGGTGATGAGGACGGGCGTGTTGTACAGGCTCACGCCCATCAGCAGGCCGGTGAGGTGCGCGGCGAGGACGTCGCGCCGGGCGAAGAGCCGCAGTTGCACCAAGGGGTGGGGGGCGCGCAGTTCCAGCCGGATCCACCACAGCGACAGGCAGAGGGCCGCTGCGCCGAGGACGAGCACCCCGGCGCTCGACCAGCCCCAGGAGTTGCCCTGGCTGACGGCCAGCAGCGCGCACGCCGTGGCGGCGATCAGGACCACCGCGCCCGGCACGTCCAGCGGCGCGTCGCGGCCCACCGGCACCGTTCGCGGCAGACCGGCGGCCACCGCGAGCGTGACGAGCAGCGCGAGCACCGTGGCGCCGCCGTACGCCGCCCGCAGGCCGAAGTGGTCGGCCACGAACGTCGTGAGCGGGTAGGCCGCCCCGGCGCCGAGCGCCGTGGTGATCGACAGCAGCGCGACCAGGCGGGCCGTCGCGGGACCGGAGTACAGGTCGCGGGCGCACGCGATGGTCATCGCCACCAGCGCCACCGCGACGCCCTGGAGCGCGCGTCCCGCCAGGAAGACCCCGAAGTGGGTCCCGGCGGCGGAGACCGCGCATCCGAGGGTGACCAGCGCGCACACCACGACCATCGCGGGTCTTCGCCGCCGTCCGTCGGCGAGCCGGCCGAGCAGCGGGGTCAGGGTGGCGCCGACGAGCAGGGTGATCGTGTACGACCACTGGGACGCCTCGGTGCCGACGCCGAAGGTCTGCTGGACCCGCGGCACGAGCGGGGCGCCGAGGGTGACGACCGCCGCCGAGACCAGGGCGGCGGACACCAGCAGTGCCGACAGGGCACGCCCGCTCGCCCCCGGCCCCGGCGGCCGGTCGTTCAGAGGGTCACCGTCAGCCTGTCCACCGACCGCATCTTCAGGCCCGACCACGCGGGCTCGAACCCCTCGGCCAGGCGCATGCCGGGGAACCGGTCGAGCAGGACGTTCGAGGCCATCTCCAGCTCGGACTTGGCGAGCATCGCGCCGAGGCAGAAGTGCCGCCCCGAGCCGAAGGCGAAGGTGTCACCGGCCGCGGTGAACGTCTTGGCGTGGTCGAGGTCGGGCCGGTGGAAGTCGAAGGTGTCCGGGTCGGAGAACCGGTCCTCGTCGCGGTTGGCCGAGGCCATGAGGAGCATCACCAGGGTGCCCGCGGGCAGCAGGGTGCCCTTGACCTCGACGTCCTGGGTGACCTTGCGGCCGTTCATCTGGGACGGCGGGCTGATCCGCAGGGTCTCGCTGATCGCGGGGATGACCTGCGAGCGGTCGTCCCGTACCTCCTCGAACAGCGTCCGCTCGCGCAGCAGATAGGCGAACATACTGGCCAGCGCCTTTCCGGTGGTCTCGGACCCGGCGTTGAGCAACTGCGTGACGTGGGTGAGGATTTCGAGGTCGTCCAGGCGCTCGCCGTCGATCTCGGCGGTGATCAGCCCGGAGATGAGGTCCTCGCCGAGGTGCGAGCGGCGGTCCTCGATCACGGGGGCGAGGTACTCCCAGAGTTCCTTGGTGGCCCGGCGGCCGAGTTCGTCGATCTCCGGGTCGCGGGCGAGGTTGCCGAGGAAGGCCACGTGCCTGCTGTACCAGTCGAAGAACCGGTCGTAGTCGCTGTGCGGCAGGCCGAGCATGTCGGTGATCACGTAGACCGGCAGGTAGTAGCCGAAGTCGGCCAGCAGGTCGACGGTGTCGCCCGGCCGGAAGCCGCGGGTGAGGTGCGCGGACGCCGACGCGACGGAGCGGTCCAGGATCGTCGCGACATTGCGCGCGATGACCGGCGCCCACTTCTCCAGGCCCTTGCCGCGGAAGTACGGGGTGACCAGGGCCTTCTTGCGGCTGTGTTCGGCGCCGTCCATCTGGAGCATCGAGCGGCCGAAGACGGGCTGGAGGCTGACCTCGTAGTTCTGGGTGGAGAACAGCGGGTTGCGGTAGGCGGCTCCGACGTCGGCGTGCTTGCTGATCAGGTAGCCGCGGTAGCCGTCGTCCCAGTGCACGGGGGCCTCGGCCCGCAGCCGCCGGTAGAAGGCGTCGGGGTCGGCCGCGACCTCGGAGGAGAGGAATCCGGGCAGCGTCCCAGCGGTGGTGTCGGTCATCACGACGTCGCCTCCTGCGCGATCTCGTCGAGTCGGTATCCGGGTGTGCCCCCCGTGAGCGGCATGACGGTCAGCGACAGGCCGCCGTCGACGGGCAGGTCCACGCCGGTGACATGCCCGGCGCGCGGACCCGCGAGGTAGAGCACGGCCTCGGCGATGTCCTCGGCGCGCGCGATCTTCCGCATGGGGGAGACCGCTTCGCGGTAGCGCCGGTTCGCCGCGGCGGCCGTGTCCTCCGCGTCGCCGAACGATTTACGGGTCAGGCCGGTGTCCGTCGGGCCGGGCGAGACGCAGTTGGCCCGGATTCCGTACCGGCCCCATTCCACCGCCATCTGCTGGACCATCATCTTCAGCGCCGCCTTGCTCGCGCTGTACATGCCGAGCGGCGGTGTCGGATGCGTCGCGGAGATCGACGCGGTGGCGACGATCGCACCCCGCGACGCGCGGAGCGCCGGGAAGGCCGCCCGTGCCAGCAGGAAGGTCGCGCGGGTGTTGACGTCGAACGTGCGCTGGAAGGTCTCCAGGCTGAGGTCTTCGAGCGGGTCGGCCGAGCTGATCCCGGCGTTGCTCACGAGGGCGTCGAGGCCGCCGAAGGCGGAGACGGCCTCTTCCACCGCCTTGCCGACCGCCGCCGGGTCGCTCAGGTCGACGGCCAGCGGCACGCATTCGGCGCCGGTCCCCCGGAGTTCGGCGGCGACCGCCTCGATGGCCCCGGCGTCGCGGTCGAGCAGCGCGAGCCGCGCCTGCCCGGCTCCTTCGCTCCCGGCCGCGCGCGCGGCCAGGGTCGCCACCGCACGTCCGATCCCACTGCCCGCGCCCGTGATGAGGTAGCGCACCGGAACCTCCCGATCATTCATTTAGCGATGTGAAATAACACGATAGGAGTGCTGCCCGCCACCGTCAAGGCACGGGATCGGCCGCCGTCACGGCATCCGATCAGCCCAGCAGTCGGACCGGCATGGCCAGTGGCGTACGCAGTGAACGGCCGCCCCAGCGCAGGTCGGCCTCGACCGGCCGCGCGCCGGGGAACCTGCGCGCGATCGTGCCGAACAGCGCCGTCGCCTCCATCCGCGCCAGACCGGCCCCCAGGCAGAAGTGCGGCCCGAGGCCGAGCGAGACGTGCGCGCGGCTGTCGGCGCGGGCGATGTCCAGCTCGTCCGGCCGCGCGAAGACCGCGGGGTCCCGGTTGGCCGCGGCGAGCACGCCGATGACGGTGTCGCCCGCCTCGACCGCGACGCCGTCGACCTCCCGCCCCTCCTTCGCGACGTACGGCAGGAAGTGCGCGGGCGTGACGAAGCGCAGCAGCTCCTCCACCGCCGCCGGGACCCGCTCGGGCTCCGCGACGAGCAGATCCCACTGGTCCGGGTGGCGCAGCAGTTCGAGCAGCCCGATGGCCAGCAGATTGCTGGTCGTCTCGTGTCCCGCGAAGATCATCAGCGCCATCATGGCCATCGCCTCCTCGTGGGAGACCACGCCGCTGTCCTCCGATTCCAACAGCGCGGCCACGAAGCCGGTCTCGGAGCCGCTCGCCCGCTGGCGCGCCACGAGCACGTCGATGTACGTCATCAGGTGCCGGTACGCCTCGTCGGCCTCGACCGCCGCCCTCTCCGAGTCGGAGTTGAACTTGTTCTCGGCGATCTTCTGGGCCCACGAGTGGACCATGTCGAGGTCGTCGATCGGGATGCCCAGGAGGTCGCCGAGCACCTGGAGGGGAAGGGAGTACGCGAACTTCTTGAAGTCGGCCTCGCCGCCGCCCGCCGCCAGCGCGGTCAGATTGCGGTCGACCCGTTCGCTGACCTTGTCCTGCATCTCACGGGCCAGATTGCGCGCCGAGAACGGCGGCTGGACCGCCCGCCGCACTCGCGGGTGGTCCGGCGGGTCCATCCGCACCAACTGGTGGAACTCCTGGTCGAGGACCCGGCCGAAGGCGGCGCTGCCGTGCGGGCTGAACTCCCGCTTGGCGCGCTCGTAGCGCGCGGAGGTCTTCGTGCCCTGACGGCTGTAGAGGATGTTGTTGTCCCCGAGCAGTTGGTGCACGTGCTCGTGCCGGCTCAGGATCACCACGTCGCCCTGCTTCCAGACGGGGATCTCCTCGCGCAGCCGGTTCCAGGTGGGGTACGGGTCCGCGAGTCTGTCGCCGTCCCCGTCCAGCAGGGCGAGTACGTCGTCCCGCAGGGCGTCCGCGCCCGCGCTCGTACCGCTGCTCATGCCCGTACCTCCGCTCGGTCCCGCACCGCCGCTTGATCCCGCACTGTCACTGACTCCCGCACCGCTGCTTGATCCCGCACCGTCGCTCACTCCCGCACCGCTACGACGAGCTTGCCGACGACGTGGCCGGTGAGCAGGTCGGCGAAGGCCGGGCCCGCGGCGGCCAGGCCGGGCGCCAGGTGGATCTCCTGGTCGAGGGCGCCCGAGGCGATCATGTCCGCGAGCGCCCGGCGCGCGTCGGCGCTCTCCGCGGCGAAGTCGGCCGCGCGGAAACCCTGGACGGTCAGCGAACGGGTCACCAGCCGGAACCAGTTGTCCAGCGGCAGCGGCGGGACCACCGCCTCGCCGATGCCGGACATCTGCCCGCACAGGGCGACGCGGCCGAGCGGTCGCAGCCGCTCGACCAGCCGCGCGGACGTCTCGCCCCACACGTTGTCGAAGACCGCGTGCAGCCCTTCGGGCGCCCAGCGGTCGACCTCGGCGGTCCAGTCCGGAGCCCGGTGGTCGACGGCGGTGATGCCGAGCCGCTTGAGGCCGTGCGCCTTGTCGGGGCCGCCCACGACGCCGAGGACGTCGGCGCCGCTCGCGGCGATGAGCTGCGCGGCGACCTGGCCCACTCCCCCGAAGGCGCCGGTCACGACGATCTTCTCGCCGCGACGCGGGCGGAGCACCCGCCGTACCCCGAAGTAGGCGGTCAGACCGGTCAGTCCGAGCAGACCGACCGCGTGGTGGAGGGCCACACCCTCCGGGGCGTCGTACCGCTCGGCGCTCGCGGCCGGGACGCGGACCGCGGTGGCCCAGGCGCCCGGCGCGGTCACCGTGTCCCCGACATCGAACGCGTCGCTCCGGGACTCCACGACGGTGCCGACGACTCCGGCGGGCGGGACGAAACCGGCGCCCTCCGACCGGAGCCGGATCCGCTGCGAGGGATCGAGGGAGGCGTACCGGACCTCGACGAGGATCTCGCCGTCGACCGCCGGGGCCAGTTCCCGTTCGGCCACCTCGAACGAACCGGCGGTGAGGGGTTCCGCGCCGTCGTGGGTGAGCCGGGCTTCGTGTGTGGTGACCGACCCTGCCATGGGGGCCCCTTTCGGATTGCGCAATAAATTAGCATGGTTAATGGATTATCGACAGAATCCACCGGCTCATCGGACGACTCGTCCGCCGGCTCGTTCGTCAGCTCGTTCGGCGGCTCGTTCGTCAGCTCCTGCGGCGGCCGGGCGCCGGCTATTGCAGCGGATTCACGGCCCGGTGGTCGCCGACCGCCGCCGCCAGACGGGAGAGGTGGTGGCGCCGGTCGCCCAGCAGGTGCTCGATGGTGGTGAGCCGCATCGCGTAGTGCCCGACCTGGTACTCCATCGTCATGCCGATCCCGCCGTGCAACTGGATCACCTCCTGGCCGATGTGCCGCCCGGACTCGGCGGCCCGGAGCTTGGCGCGCGACGCCGCCTCGATGCCTTCGGCCGCGCCGCTCTCCGCCTGACCGCCCTCCCGCTCCCTCTCGTCGCTTTCCGCGAGCACCATCGACGCCCACAGCACCGTGCTGCGCGCGAGTTCGAGCGAGACGTACATGTCGGAGGCGCGGAAGGTGAGGTTCTGGAAGGCGCTCAGCGGTTTCCCGAACTGGCGGCGGTCGCGCAGGTAGTCGCGGGTGATCTCCAGCGCGCGCTCCATGGCGCCGAGCGCCTCGTGGGCGTACGCCACCTGCGCGCGGGCCCGGGCGTACGCGATCACGCCGGTCGCGTCGGCGGCCGGATCGCCCAGCGGCTCGGCGGCGGTCGCGTCGAAGGTCACCCGGGCGGCGCGTCCCCCGTCGTACGTACCGAACGGGGTCCGCTCGCCCCCGGCCGTCGTGAAGAGCGCCGGTGTTCCGCCGACGTCGGCGACCACCACGAGCAGGTCGGCACGGGCTCCGTTGAGTACGGGCGAGGCGCCGCCGTCCAGCATCCAGCGCTCGCCGTCGCGCCGGGCCGTGACGCCGGGACCGCCGACGTACGCCGGAAGGAGGGTGCCGTCCGCGATGCCGGACACGTCGCCGCCCGCCCGCGTGAGGAGACCGCCGCACAGGACGACGGCCTCGACGAAGGGCTCGGGGGCCAGTACGCGCCCGATCTCCTCGGCCACCACGCCGACTTCGACCGGGCCCGCGCCCATGCCGCCGGCCTCTTCCGCGAACGGCAGTCCGAGGACGCCCATCGCGGCCAGCCGGGACCACATGGTCTCGTCGTATCCCGGCTCCTCGGCCGTGGCGTCACGGCGGCCCTGGACCGTGGCGTAGGCCGTGCCCAACAGACCGCGTACGGCGTCCCGCAGGGCGCGCTGCTCGTCGGTGCGGTCGAAGTCCATGTCTCACAGCCCCAGGATCGTGCCGGCGATGATCTGTCGTTGCACCTCGTTGGAGCCGCCGTAGATGCTCGCGGCCCGCAGGTGGAGATAGGCCGCGGCGGCCGGGCGGGTCCACGGCGGCGCGCCCGCGGCCGGGTCGCCGGAGAGCCCCTGCTCGCCCGCGAGGCCGAGGACGAGTTCGGTGACGGCCTGCTGGAGTTCGGATCCGGCGAGCTTGAGGACGGACGAGGCGGGCTGCGCCTTGCCGTCCGCCGAGTCGGCGGCGACCCGGATCGAGGTCAGTTCGACCGCCAGCAGGTCGTTCTCCAGCCGCGCGAAGTCCGCCGCGAGCAGCGGATCCTCGCGCAGCCGGTCCCCGGCCCATGTCTTGGCCTGCGCCAGCAGCCACTTGGTCCCGCCCACGCCCGCGATCCCCACCCGCTCGTTGCCGAGGAGGAATTTGGCGTAGTCCCACCCGTGGTTCTCCTGGCCGACGAGGTTGTCGACGGGGACGCGCACGTCCTCGAAGAAGACCTCGTTGACCAGGCTCCCGCCGTCGATGAGCTGGATCGGCCGGACGGTGACGCCCGGCGAGGCCATGTCGATCAGGAGGAAGGAGATGCCGGCCTGCTTGCGCGGGGCGTCCGGATCGGTGCGCACCAGTGTGAAGATCCAGTCGCCGTACTGGGCGTAGGAGGTCCAGGTCTTCTGGCCGTTGACGACATAGTGCGCGCCGTCGCGTACGGCCGAGGTGCGCAGAGCGGCCAGGTCGGAACCGGCGTCGGGCTCGGAGAAGCCCTGCGACCACCAGATGTCGACGTTCCGGGTGGCCGGCAGGAAGCGCTCCTTGAGCTCCCGCGAGCCGAACGCGGCGATGACCGGGCCGACCATCGAGGCGTTGAAGGTGACCGGCGGCGGAACGCAGGCCGCCTGCATCTCCTCGTGCCAGATGTGCCGTCGCAGCGGCGTCCAGTCCCTCCCGCCCCATTCGACCGGCCAGTTGGGCACTGCGATCCCGGCCGCGTCGAGCGTCCGCATCGACTCGACCATCTGCTCCTTGGTCAACTCCTCGCGCGCCGCCACCGTCTCCCGAATGTGCCCCGGCACCCGCGTGGTGAAGAACCGCCGCAACCCGTCACGGAAGGCCGCGTCCTCGGGCGACAACCTCAGCTTCATACGGCTCCTCGAGGAATCACTTAACATCCCTAAGTAATATCCTCACCGTGGCACGCCACCCGAACCCCCGTCAAGAAGCGCGAACGCCCCGGTGCCCGGCCCAGCCGCCGAGGACCGGGACTCCGCGACGGTCAGGTGCGCCGGGATGGGCCGGTCAGGGCGGTCAGGGCCGCGCGGGCCTTGGGGGCGGCCAGGGGGCTGAAGTGGGGGTTGACGGACAGGGCTGTCGCGAGGTCGGTGCGGGCCGCCGCGGTGTCGCCGAGGGACCGTTCGATCATGCCGCGGTGGTAGCGGAACAGGGCGTTGCGGGTGCCCTGGGCGAGGGCCAGGTCGCTCTCGGCGAGGGCTTCGCGGTCGCGGCCGTTGGCGTGCAGGGCCCAGGCCAGGGCGTCGTGGGTGTCCATGAAGGGGCGGGACTCGATGCCCCGGCGGGCGATGGCGAGGGCCTGCGCGGCGTCGCCGTGGTCGGCTTCGAAGAGGGCCGCGTCGGAGTCGAGGGCGACGCCGTTGGCGGCGAAGAGCTTCTGCTCGGCGCGGAAGAGCTGGTACTGCTCGTCGGCCTGCGCGGTGCGGCCGAGGGACTGGTACAGCTCGCCGAGTTGGAGCACGTACTCGGGCTGCGGGACCCGCTGGACGGCCCGGTTGAGGTCGGCGAGGGCGGCGTCGGTCCTGCCGAGCGCGGCCTCGGCCCTGGCCTTGGCCTGGAACAGCGAGGTGTACGTCGGCGCGACGCGCAGACCGGCGGCGGCCTCGGTCAGCTCGGTGGCCGGATCACCGTTGTTGAAGGCGAGTTCGCCGAGGTAGTAGTGGGCGAACGCCTGGTCGGCCGGGCCCGCGGAGTCCTGGAGGGCGCGGCGCATGTCGGTTCTGGCCGTGTCGATGTCGCCGCGCAGTTCGGCGACGTACGACGCGCGCGCCAGCGAGGGCGCGCCGGGCCTGAGGTCGACCATGCGCTGTACGGCGTCGGCGGCCTCGTCGTAACGGCCGAGCTGGGTGAGGGCGTCGGCGAGGGTGCCGTACAGGGACGAGTTGTACGGATTGACGGCCACCGCCTTGCGCGACCAGGTGAGCGCCTGGCGGAAATCGTGCCGCCCGGCTTCCAGGGCGGCCATGCCGCCCATCGCGGTGAAGTTGTCCGTGGCGTCCACCGACAGCGAGCGCTTCAGGACGGCTTCCGCCTTGGGGTAGTACGTCGGGTCGGCGGTGTTCTTGGCCTGCTGGACGTAGTCGAGGCCGAGGGTGCCGAGCGCGACGGCGTCGCGCGGGCTCTGCCGCAGGTGGGCCTGGATGCCGTTGATGTCCTGGGCGAGCGGGTCCGCGCCGGCCGCCGGAGCCCCGGCCTCGCCCGTGGGACCCGCGGCGCGGTCGGCGCCCGTCACCGGCCAGGGGGCGAGGCCGAGGCCGCCGGCGAGGAAGAGGCCCACGCCGAGGACGGTGGTGACGGCGGCGGACAGCAGATGACGCCGGGGGCTCCGGCGGACGGACGTAGTCAATTCCCGCTCCGATGGGGGGTCTTGGGGGTGGCGTGGGGGGACGGGCGCGGCGGCTTCGGGTCGGCGGGCGTGGCGTAAACGACGACGTTGTCGAGATAGCCGCCGCCCTCGGGTCCCGCGTACGCGCCGCCGCAGGTGATCAGCCGCAGCGTGGGCGGACCGGCGGTCGCGTAGACCTGGTCGTCGGGGAACGCGTCCTTCTCGTACTGCCGCAGCGCCCGCACGGTGAAGTCCAGGTGGCTGTGGTCGGCGCGGTCGACGGTGATCCGGTCGCCGGGGCGCAGCGTGGACAGTCCGTAGAAGGCGGCCGGGCCGGTGAGGGAGTCGACGTGGCCGACGACGATGGCGGCGCCCGGGTCGCCGGGGCGCGGGCCGTCGCTCCACCAGCCGACCTGGCCGGGGTCCTCGGGCACGCCGAGGTGGCCGTCCTGCTGGACCTGGAGGCCGATCAGGGGGTGGTCGAGGCCGATGCCGGGGATACGGATCCGGACCGGCCGTGCGGCGGGCGCCGCGGGGGCGACGGGGGCGGCGTGGCCCCCGGCGGTCGCGGGGACCGGCAGCGTGCCGACGTCGACCTGCGTGGTCTTCGGCGGCCGGGCGGTGAGCAGCGCGCAGCCGCCGGCCGTCATCATGCCCAGACCGGCGAGGACGCCCAGCGCGGTGATCAGGCGCCAGGGCCGGGCGGGGCGGAATCTGAGGGCGCGCCGCAGCCGCCCGGCCTCCGGTGCGGAGGCCGGGCGGCCCGAGGTGGCGGGGGCGGTCACACCCGGTCGGCGCGCCTGCGGCGCAGCGCCAGGAGTCCGGCGGTGGCCAGCAGGGCGCCGCCGCCCAGGGCAGTCACCGGAACGGCGGGGAAGCCGCCGTGGAACGCTGTGCCGCCGAAGCCGGCGCCCACGCCGCCGTCGGGGTGCAGCGAGTCGGCCTGGTTGACCGCGGCGGTGTTGGGGAGCGCCACGTACGGGAAGGTCGAACCGGGCTGGCGGTAGGGGGTGTCGACGGCGTCGCCCGCGGCCAGCGCGGGCACGATCTTTCCGGTCTCCGCCGCGCCTTCCAGCGCCTGGAGCTCGATGTCGACGACGTCGTCGTTGAGCCGCCGGCCGTTGGGGAAGCCGGCCAGGTCCTGGCCGAGGACGCCGAGCCGGTTGGGGTTGGCGGAGGGCGCGACGGCCATGTTCAGCCGCAGTTCCTCGGACGGTGTGAACTTCGCCTTGTCCACGTCGGCGTTGAGCAACTGCGAGTTGAGGTCGGCCTGGACCGGTCCGCACGCCTTGCAGATTCCGGACAGGAAGATCTCGGCGAGGTCCTTGCGCGGGGTGGCGGGCGCCGGGACGCCGTAGATGCTCTGGATGAGCTTGGGCACGATCGGGTCCAGGACCTTGTCGACGACCGGCTGCACGGTGTGGTCCTGGTCCGGGTTGAGGGTGTTGAAGGCGTCCTTGTACTTCAGCGGGACGACGACCTCGTTGACCAGCGGGTTGCCGAGGCGCGAGACCTGGTGCCAGCCCGTCTCGCCGCCCTTGTCGGGCATCGGCGGGCCGCCCTTGCCCTCGTCCTGCGAGTCCGCGGCGCCCGCGGTTTCCCCGGCACTCCCGGCGCCCCCGGCACCCTCCGCGCCGTGGGACGCCATGCCCTCGTCGCCCTTGCCGGACGGCGCGGCGACCGCCGCGCCCTGCCGGTCGGTGGTGGACCAGACGCCGATGACGGGGTTGCGGGTGGCGTCCCCCTTCAGTGCCAGCGCGGACTTTGGCACCTGGAGGGCGATGGTGTTGACGTTGTAACCGGCGAGCGTGTTGTGGCCGGTCTCCTTGAGGTTGCCGCCGTACAGCAGGTCGAAGACCCGCAGGTCGAGGAAGAACGGGTCGGACGCCTGCCCGGCGTAGGTCTGGCCGCCGTCGGGGAGGGCGACGGTGGCCTCCTTGCGCAGTGAGGCGTAGTCCGGCATCGACGCCTTGCCGACGTTGGAGGGGGCCGCGGGCGCGTCCTTGAGGAGCGTCTTGGTGTTGCCCTCCGCGTCGGTCACCGTCAGCGTGTACGTCTGACGGAAGTTCAAGGTGGTGTCGTCCAGCGACTTCACGACCCCGGTGTTGTACAGGAACTGGTTGGCTTCGTCCCGGTAGTGGTCGGTGAAGGACCAGGTGTACGTGGTGTCGGCCTTGCCGTCGCCGTCCGCGTCGATCTTGATGTTGTAGTGGGCGTCGTTGGCGAACGGGTAGAAGTTCGGGCCGCCGTTGGGCTCCTCGAACGGGATCCAGTTCGCCACCAGGGTCACGGTGTCGGGGTTGTCCGGGCTGGTGAAGGCGTAGACGTCGGTGTTGTCCGCCTTGGGGTCCCCGGCGATCAGCGGCGCCTCGCGGTGGCTGGAGGCGGAGCTGACACCGGGCGTCAGACCGGTCAGGACGACGGAGGACACCAGGGCCAGCAGGCCGGCGGTGGCGAGTGAACGTTCGGCGGCGCGGGCCGCCGTGCGGCGGGGCGGGTGGGAAGACTGCATGGACCATCCGTTTCCAGGCGGGGCCGCCGCCCCCCGGCTGGGGGCGGGACGGCGCAGAGCGGGGACGGCTCAGCCCTGAACGGAACCTCGATGACCGCGCCGTACGGTGACGGCGACCGCAGCGAGCAAGTCCGATATGAGGCTTAAGCTACGCATAAAGCACCATGCGCCGAGGGGGCCTGCAACGCGCCAGGTCCGAAATGCGGCAGAAGGGTTCTCGCTGTGGGCCACCACGGTCAACAAACCTGGATCCGCCGGTACTCGGGCCAGGGGCGGCGGTGGTGACGGGGCGACAGCGGGCTCAGGAGCCGGGGCTGCCTCCCTCCGCGCCCGGCCCTGTGCGCCACCCCGGTGGCAGCGGTGAGCCGCCCGAGTGAGTGCGCGCCCGTGACAGGTGCGGGGTCGGCCCATCGGGTACGCGCGCGGCCCCGCCCGCGCCGCCGGGCCGGGATTCGGCCTCCCCGTAGGCCCCGCGCCGGGCCTCCCCACAGGCCCGCGCCGGGCCTCTGCTTGCCCCGTTGGGGGATGCCCTGGTAGGACTGTGACGCGCCGTCACCGTCACATGTTCGATAACGCGGGGGTTCATGTGGTCGCCACGGCCTTCACGTCGTCGTCGCGACGACGCCCGGGAGTCCCGGGACCGGCCCGACGGCGGCTCCCCACGGTGGTGCGGCAGGCCACGCAGCACGGGCTGGTGCTGGCCGCCGTCGCCGTGACCGTCCTGCTGTGCGCGACGGCGCTGGCCGCACTGGCGGCGCTGGCCGGGAGTTCGGTACAGGCGGGCGCCGTACGGCGGTTGGCCGCCGACCTCGACGCGCAGGTGACCGTCAACGCGCCCTTCCGCGCCGGAGGCATGGCCGTCGCCGACCGGGATGTACGGGCCGCCGCCGACCGGACGTTCGCCGGGGTGCCGCAGCACACCTATATGGGGCTGCTGGGGTCTTCACCGATCTCGGTGACGGGGATCGACGGGGTCACGGGCCCGCCGCCCGGCCCCGGGGGAACCGGATTGCACCCGGTCGCCGTCCAGGACGCGGGCAGATTCGGGCAGTTGGTCGCCGGACGGTGGCCGGTCGGCACAGCGGACGCGACGGCGGACGCCTTCACCTCGCTGCCCGACGTACGGATCGCCGCCGGGTCCACCGCCCCGGTCGACGCGGCGCTGCCGGACGCGCTGGCCAGGCGGCTGGGAGTCACCGCCGGTTCCCGCCTCCAGGTGCGCGACGGCTTCAGGCACTCCATGACGCTGCGGATCACCGGCGTCTTCCGGCCGACCGGCCCCGTCGGATTCTGGCCCGCGATGGCCGGCGACGTGACGGCGGACGAGACCGCCAGCCAGGACCTGCTCGTGGTCTCGGCGTCGGCTCTCAACGGGAGCGTCGTCCTGAACAGCCATCTGACGGCCCACTGGAGTATGCAGCCGGACTTCGCCCGGATCGACGCCGACAGCCTCCCCGGACTGCACGACCGGATGCGCGCCTTCTCCGGCAGCGCGAGCCGCGTGTCGGTGTTCGGCGGACGGCAGCCCGCTCTGGACGACCTGACGGTGGCCTCGGGGCTGCCGGGCGCGATCGACGGCCTGGCGGTGCCGATGGTGGCGGCCCGGTCCTCGCTGTACCTGCCGAGCGTGCTGCTGGCGGTCCTCGCCCTGGCCACCCTGGTACTGGCCGCCCGCCAGCTCACCGAGCACCGGCGCGACGAACTGGCACTCCAGCAGGCCAGGGGCGCGGGCACCCCGCGACTGCTGCGCGCGGCGGCGGCCGAGTGGGCGGTCACCGGCGTTCCGGCCGCGGCCGTCGCGCCGTTTCTGGCCGGGCTGCTGCGTCCGGGCAGCCGGGGAACCGCCGCGTGGGCGGCGGTGGGTCTGACCCTGCTGGTGCACGCGGCGGCGGTGCTGCTGCCCGTCCTGCGCTCGACGCGGTTCCGGCCGGCCCGCGGTGTACGCGCCGCCGCCCAGCGGCTGGGCGCCGACCTGGCGCTGCTGGCCGTCGCGGCCCTGGGCTATCTGGAGCTGCGGCGGCACCATTCGCTGATCGCCGACGTCGGCACGGGCGGCGCGGGCGCGGACCCGGTGCTGGTCCTGGTGCCCGCCCTGGTGGCCGGGGCCGCCGCCCTCCTGCTGCTGCGCCTGCTGCCGCTGACCTCCCTGCTCCTGGACGCGTTCGGCCGTCGCAGCCGGGGCCTGGCCCTCGCGCTGGCGGGCTGGCAGTTGAGCCGCCGGGCCGCGCGCAACGCGGGACCGGTCGTCCTGATGTGCCTGGCCGTGTCCGTGAGCGCCTTCGCGACCACCGCGCTGGCCTGTTTGGGCGGACTGGCGTCCGAGCAGGCCGCGTTCACCGTCGGCGCGGACGTACGCGTCCAGCCGTCGGCGGACGGCGGCTACCCCTCGTCCGTACTGGGCGCCGCCTATCGCGCGCTGCCCGCGGTGACCGCCGTGACCCCAGTGACGCAGTCGACGGTGAATCTGCCGGGCGACGCCACCGAGGGCCTGGTCGGCACGGTGGGCGGGCCCGCTCCCCCCACCCCGTCACCGGCCGTCTTCGGGGTGCCGCTCCCCGGCCGTCCGACCGCGCTGCTGCTGGACGAGCGGCTGCGCAGCGACGGCAGCCGCGCGGCGCCGAATCTGGAGTTGACCGTGCAGGACGCGTCCGGCCTCGTCAGTACGCTGGCGACCCGCCTGCCCGCCGCCGACGGCGCCCGGCACACCGTCGTGGTCCCCCTCGACGTGGCGCTGAGCGACGGCCACCCGCGGGCGTATCCGCTGACGGTGACCGCCGTGAACGTCCTGCCGCAGCCGAACGCGCGGCCCGCGCGGCTCGACCTGGAGCTGATCCGGGTCGGCGCGCGGGACAGCGCGGACACGTGGGTCACCGGCCTTCCCGGCGGCCAGGTCTGGGCCGACGGTACGACCCACGCCTCCGACGCCACCGCCGGGGCCTGCGAAGGCAAACCGGCGGGCGACTACAGTCCGGGCACTCCCGGGGTGTGCGCGATCGCCCCCGGCCGCTCCGAGGTGCTCAGGACCACCGTCAGCACCGGCGTCAGGGCCTCGACCGCGACCGGAGACGCCTTCGGCGGCCTGGCCGACAGCGACTACGAGACCCGGCCCGGCAGCCAGGTGCGCCTCGTGGCGGGCCCGGCCGGCCGTCCTGCGCCGCTCCCGGTACGCGCCGACGCCGCGGCCCTGCGCGACACGCGCCTGAGCGTGGGCAGCACCACCACACTGGATCTGGGCGGCGGCCGGATCACCGCGACGATCGTGGGCCTGGTCGACTCGCTGCCGGGACTGGGCCGCGGGCAGGGGCATCTGATCGCCGATCAGCGCCAGCTCGCCGCCGCGATGACCGTGGCCGGAGTCGACCAGGAGGATCCCGCGTTCTGGTGGATCAGCAGCACCGACAGCGCGCGTACGGCCGCGGCCGCCGAGGCGCGGCCCGCGCTGGGCCGGGTCACGACAGCGGAACGGACCGCGGCGGCACTGCGCGACGACCCGTTCCGCGCCGGGCTGCGCCGGGTGCTGGAACTCGTCCGCTACCTGGCCCCCGCTTTCGCGGTCATCGCCTTCACCGTGCACGCGGTGGTCTCCACCCGGCAGCGCCGCAAGGAATTCGCGCTGCTGCGGGCGATCGGCGTCCGGTCCACGGGCCTGTACGCGCTGTTGGGCGCCGAGCAGCTGAGTCTGGCGCTGTTCGCGGTGGTGCCGGGCGCGCTGATGGGCATGGCCCTGGCCTCGGCGGTGCTGCCGCTGGTCACCGTGGACGACAGCGGCCACGCCCCGTATCCCCCGCTGCCGAACGTCACTCCGTGGGGCACCGTGACGCTGACGGCGGTGGCGACCGCTGTGGCCATCAGCGCGATCGTGCTGGCGCTCGCCCGGCTGCTGGCCCGGGTGGACCTCGTACGCGTGCTGCGAGCGGGTGAGGACCGATGAGCCGGGCCGGACGCGACCGCGCGGGGCGGCGGACACCAGCCGAGGGAACGGGCGCGGGGGACAACGGACGTGGGGCAACGGACGGGGCGGAGACGCGAGCCGAACGAACGGGCATGACCGGAAAGGGACGTGGGGCAACGGGCACGACAGAGACGGGATCGGCGGGAGCGGACACGGCGGTGAGGCGGCCGGGCGGTACGGGCGCCTCGGTGACACTGCGCCTGATACGTCAGGAGACCCGCGGCGACCTCCCGCTGCTGGTCTGCCTGACGGTCATGGTGATCGTGGTGACGGCGCTGTGCGCCTGGGCCCCGGCCGTCGTGGGCCGCCAGGAGGACCGGGCGCTGCGGCAGCGCGTCGCGGCGGCGCAGGCCGAGGCGCCGCTGATCAGCGTCAGCGCCACCCCCGAGGTCTTCGACACCGACCCGCCCGCGGTGGACATGGCCACCCTGCTGGGCGCGGGAAGCACCTTCACCGAGCAGCTCAGCGGCACCGGCGCGCGCCGCCTGACCTCCGTCGGCGGCGGTTACGACTACAACCCGGCGTCCCTGGTCGCACCGCCGCCTCCCGGCCCCGCGAACACCGCCACCAAGCTGGCGCTCAGCTACCTGCCGTCCGCGCGGGCCCATCTGCGCTACGTCAGTGGCCGCGCCCCGGCCGACCGCACACCGCTGGGCACCGCGCCCCAGATCGGGTTGTCGCAGGCCACGGCGCGGGCCCTGGGCGTCACGACCGGGAGCCGACTGACGCTGGAATTCGCCAGGACGCCCGCGGTGGGGAACGCGCCGCCCCAGGTCGACCTGCTGGTCAGCGGGGTCTACCGCACCACGGCCGCGGCCGACGGCTTCTGGGCCGGGCGGGCGTCGTTGGACCAGCCGACGCGCTACCCGGCGGAGCGCTCCGCCGGCACGGTGCTCGCCGTCAGCGGCCTCGTCGGCCTCGACGCCGCCGACCTGCTCGCAGGGGCCGGGGTCGTCGGGCCCCGGGTGACCTGGCAGTTGCGGGCCGACCTGTCGGGAGCGGCGCTCGACCAGGCCCGCGCGCTGGCCGGGCCGCTGTCCCACTACGGCGCGGACCTGAGTGCCGCCCTGTGCCAGGGAACCGACTGGATCTCCGGCGACATCAGCTGCCACGTACGCGGTCAGGCCACCGGGTCCCTGCTGGTGACCGACTTCCTGACGCCGCTGCTCGCCGAGTTCACCGCTCAGGACCATCAGGCCAGGGCGCTGGCGATGTACGCCGTCGACGCGCTGGCCGCAGTCGCGCTGGCCACCGTGGCCGTCGCCGTACGGCTGTTGCTGCGCCGACGGCGGGCGCACCTGCGGTTGCAGCGCGCTCGGGGCGCGTCCACCGCGCGGCTGGTGCTGCTGCGCTGCGCCGTGGCCTGGCCGGTGGTGCTGATCGGCGCTGCGCTCGGCTGGGCGGCCGGTCGGGCCCTGGCTCCCGGCGGCACGTCAGGATCGCCGCAGCCGGTGCCCGCCGCACTCGCCGCCGCGGTCGTGATGGTGACGGTGCCGCTGATGACGTGGCTCGCGGTCCGCGAGCCGCGCAGGCCCGGCCGACCGCGGCGCTCGCGCCGCCGCGCTGTCACCGGCCGCCGCGTGGTCCTGGAGCTGACGGTGCTGCTCGCGACGGCGGCGGGCGTGGTCGCGCTGCGTTCGCAGGGGCCCGACGGGATTCTGGGCGCGGTGCCGGTGCTGGTGGCGCTGGCCGTCGTGCTGCTCCTGCTGCGGATCTCCCCGCTCGCGCTGCGCGTGGTGCTGCGGCGGACCCGGCGCGCCCGGGGAGCGGTCGGCTTCATCGGGGCGGCACGGGCCGCCCACGACGCCCCGGCGACCGGGCTGGCGCTGTTCGTCCTGGTCCTGACGTTGGGGACGGCCGTGTTCGGCGGCCTCGTGCAGCGCACGATCGGCGACGGCCTGGCCGCGGGCGCGGACTGGACCACCGGCGCGGACGCGAGCGCGATCGTGGCCGGGACCGCGAACGGGGCCACGACCGGGACCGCCGCGCCGGGGACCGGCGCAGGCAAGGGCATACGGACCGTCGTCCAGCATCTGCACACCCTCGACCTGGTGGGACAGGTCGACGGCGCGCTGATCACGCAGGTCGCCGTGATCACCGTGGACCCCCGGCAACTGGCCGCCGTCGCACCGAAGTCGCCGCTGGCCACCGCCCTGCTGTCCGGGCTGGCCACCCCGGCGGGAACCCGGATCGACGCGCGCGTCCCGCTGCCGTCCTTCCTCTCGCCCGACCTGCGGGCGCGCGAGCGCACCGGCGGCTTCACCTCCAGTGTCTCGATCCTCGGTCGGCGCCCGGTGGACCTGGTTCTCACGCCGGTCGGCACCCTCACCGGCGCGGACCTGCACGACCCTCTCCTCGGGCCGGTCACGGCGCGGATCCCCGCCGGGACGCCGCTGCTGATCACCACGGCGGGCGCCGAGCACCTGATGCCCGAGCAGTCCTCGGGGAGCACCGTCATGCTGCTCAAGGGCGGCGCTCCCGACGGGACCGCCCCCGCCACGCCCGCCGCGCTGCGGTCGGCGGCGGCTCAGACGCTCGGGCCGCTGGCCCGTATCCGCGTCCGCTCCGAAACGCTGAGCGCCCTGCGCGCGGACGGGCTGACGCGGGGACTCGACACGGCCTACGCCGTCACGTCGATCCTGGCCGCGCTGGCCGGCCTGCTCACGCTCGCCCTGGAACTGACCCTCACCGCGCACGAGCGCGGTCGCACCGCCTCGTTCCTGCGCACGCTCGGGCTCGGCGGCAGGGAGGCCGGGGCGCTGCACTTCCTGCAACTGCTGCCGCTGGCGGTCGCCTCCGCGGTGGGCGGCACGCTGCTCGGGCTGCTCGAACCGCGGCTCATGGCACCGGCGTTGGACCTGCGGCAGTTCACCGGCGGCCCGGCCCAACCGGTCCTGCGCACCGACTACTCGCTGACGCTCGCCCTCGTCGTCGCCGTGACCGCGCTGATCCTGGTCGCCGCCGCGGCCGAGACCGTCCTCGCGCGTCGGCGGCGGCTGGGGGCCGTGCTGCGGCTCACGTGAACGGCCGCGGCTCAGGGTGCGGCCGTCGAGCGCAGGGCTTACGGGGCGCTCTCGGTGGACTCCGTGTCGCCCTCCGTGTCTCCTGCGCCCGCGGCGCTCTCCGCCGCGGACTTCGCCCGCCGCGCGGCCTCGTCCGGCCATACGCCGATGTGGTCGGTCTCCAGGGCCAGCCGCACCCGTTTGCGCATGTGCAGGCGCTCGGTGAACTGGCCGGGCAGTTGCAGCCGCCCGCTGGCGTCCAGTACCGCGAACTCCTCGGCGGTGAGCACCTCGACGCCGTCCTCGCCGGTGGTCACCCGGCGCAGCACCTCGGTCGAGGTGCGGCCGTTGCGGATCCGCACCGTGCGCTGGACCTGCTCGGACACCAGGGCGTCGTGGGTCACCACGATCACGGTGACGCCCAGGTCCTCGTTGGCCCGGCGCAGTGCCGCGAACACCTCGTCGCTGGTGGCGGTGTCGAGTTCGCCGGTGGGTTCGTCGGCGAACAGCACCTGCGGCTCGTTGGCGTTGGCCACGGCGATTGCGACCCGCTGCTGCTCGCCGCCGGAGAGCGTGTCGGGCGTACGGTCCCGGCAGTGTCCGACGGACAGCAGGTCGAGCAATTCCTCGGCCCGCGCCCGGCGTTGGGAGCGTTTGATCCCGGTGTACGTCATCGGAAGCATCACGTTCTCGGCCGCCGAGAGGTAGGGCAGCAGATTGCGCGAGGTCTGCTGCCAGACGAAGCCCACGGTGCCCCGCCGGTAGGTGAGCCGCTCGCGGCGCTTCATCGTCAGCAGGTCGTGTCCGGCGACCGTGGCGGCGCCCGCGGTGGGCACGTCCTGGCCGGAGAGTATGCCCAGCAGGGTGGATTTCCCGGAGCCGGACGCCCCGACCACCGCGATCATCTCGCCCTGGGCCACGGCGAGATCGAGGCCCTGGAGCGCCTGCACCTCGACGCCCTCGGTCTGGTAGATCCGCACCAGGTTCTCGCAGACGACCAGCCCCTCCTCCCGCCGTGGCGCCGCGACGGCCCGCCGCCGCAGCTCGTCCAAGTCCGTTGCCCCGGTGGGCTGTTGGTGAACTGCCACGCGGTCCCCCGATAAGGTGAAGTCTGCGAATCCCACTGTCGGACAGCCGCCAGGGTAATGCGCGAACCCGCCCGGGAGCCGCCGTCCGCGGGACCGGACCTCGATCAGGGGTCAGCGGCGCCGAGGTCGTCGCGTCCGCTTCGGCCCGCGTCACATCCGCCACGATCCGCGTGCCGTCGATCGGACAGCGTGCCGTCAGACCGCGCGGGCGTCCCGCAAGAGTTCCCGGACGCCGCGAACAGGGCGGTAGCCGAAGGCGTTCGTTGCCGCGGTGGAGTCGTACACGCGGTCCAGACGATCCGGCACCGGCCACCCCCGGTCGCGGAACGCCTCGACCACGTCAGGAGCCCGACCGGCGAGGACCGCGCCCGCGTCGCGGTGGAGAGCGACGCAGTCCTCACGCTGGAACACGTGCGGGCCGGAGACATTGAACGTGCCGGTCACCTCAGGGCGCGTCACGGCCAGGACCCCCGCCGCCGCGACGTCGGCGACGTCGACCGCCCGGTGGAGCAGATGGCGCGCGAGTACGGGCAGCGGCTCCGGAAAGCACCGCGCGATGCGCAGCGTGACCGCGGAGACGCCGGAGGCGGCGACCAGCCGCTCCGCGGCCAGCTTGGTCTCGTCGTAGATGTCCCGGGGAAGCGGCGTGAGGTGCTCGTCCACCCAGACGGCGCGGTCGGCGGGCACCAGGGCGTGGCCGTAGACGCTGGTACTGCTGATGTAGAGAACGCGCCGGACACCGAGGCGCGCGGCGTCGTCGAGGAGTTCCGCGGTCATGCCGACGTTCACGGCGCGGAACTCCTCATCGGCCACGCGCCCGACGTGCGGGGCGTGCAGCGCGGCGGTGTGGACCAGGACGTCGGCCGACCGCAGCGCCGCCCGCCGCTCGCGCGGGTCCCGCAGGTCGGCGACGACGCTCGTCCAGCGGCCGGCCACCCTGTCCACGCCGCGGACCTCCCGGCCCGCCGCGTCGAAGGCCGCGGCCAGGGCCGATCCGACCCGGCCCGAGCTTCCCGTCACGACAACCGCCCCGCCAGGGTCCCGCGTCCTCCGCTCGGCGCTCACACCCCGATTCTGCCAGCCCCGCGCGGATTCGGTCCGAGGCGCCGTACCCGCCGTGCGATGCCCCGCCCGCCTGGGCAGGAGACGCCGTCACCCGGCGGCAACGGGGCTGGTCGGCTTGGGCGTTCGGACCGCGAAGGCGAGGAGCCTGGGGCCGGACAGGCCCTAGGCCGCGCCCGCGAAGCGGGCGGTCAGCCAGACGGGGTCGACGATGGCCGAGCCGACCACGACGGCGTGCGCGCCCGCGGCCAGGGCCGCGCGCACGTCGTCCGGCGTGGAGTAGCCGCGCTCGGCGACGACCGGCACCCCGGCGCCGGCGACGAGGGTGGCCACAAGTCCCAGGTCGGGCAGGGGCCCGGAGTTCGCCTTGGCGGGGTAGCCCATCGTGGACGAACTGACGATCGCGGCGCCCGCCTCCACGGCGGTGCGTGCGTCGTCGATCCCCGGCACGCCCGCCTTGACCGGCTGGCCCAGCGCGACGAAGGACGCGACGAGTTCGGCCAGGTCCTGGCCGTCGTGTCGGCGCGCCGCCGCGTCCGCTTCCAGTTCCACGACATCGGCCCCGGCGTCCACCAGGGCGGCGGCGTGGTCGAGCGTCGGCGTGATGCGGACGACCCCGCCGTGCGAGCCGTCGATGCTCACGGCGAGCACGGGGAAGCCGAGGAGCGCGCGCTTCACCGCGCGTACGGCGTCCGGGCCGTCCATTTTCACGGCGACGGCGCCACCGGCCTGAGCGGCGGCGGCGAGCCGGACGACGTCGTCGATGTTCTGCCAGGGCGACTGGGGCGACGGGGTGAGCGAGACGATCAGGCCGCGAGGAAGGATGTTCACGCCGCGAACTCCTCTCCGGCGACCAGGACGCGCTCGACGGCGACGTCCTCGTCGGTGACGATCAGGTCGGCCGGGCCGCCGAGGGTGAGTTCCCCCGCGCCGGTGAGCCCGTAGAAGCGGGCGGGCGCGCGGCTGGCCAGGTTCACCGCCCGGTCGACCGGCCAGTCGTGCTCGACCAGCTTGCGTACCTGCTGGAGCAGCGTCACCGTACTGCCGGCGAGGGTGCCGTCGGGCAGGCGCGGCACCCCGTCGGTGACCTCGACGGTGAAACCGCCCACGGTGAAGACACCGTCACCGGCCCCCGCGGGCGACGCGGCGTCGGTGACGAGCATGATGCGGTGCTCGGCGGCCTTGAGCGCGAACAGCGAGGTCTCCCGCGCCAGATGGATGTCGTCGGCGATGAGCTGGATGGCGACCTCCTCCCGGTTGAGCGTGGCGCCCGCGATGCCGGGCGCGCGGTGGCTGAACGCGATCATCCCGTTGAACAGGTGCGTGACCGCGCGGGCGCCCGCGTCGAAACCGGCGTACGCGGTCGCCGCGTCGGCGCCCGAGTGCCCGGCCTGCACGATGACCCCGTGGCCCGCGGCCCAGGCGATCAGCTCCGGCGCGCCCGGCAGTTCGGGGGCGACGGTGATCGTACGCAGCGGCCCGGCGTCGAGGAAGCGTCGCACGATGCCGATGTCGGGGTCGCGGAGGTACTCGGGCCGGTGCACGCCCCGGTGGTGCGGCGACAGGAACGGGCCCTCGGCGTGCACGCCGACGACCTTCGCGCCGGGAGGCGAGGACGCCTGGAGCTTGTCCAGCACGCCGAGCTGCCGGACCACGTTCTCCTCGGAGTCGGTGATGACGGTGGGCTGTACGTGGAAGACGCCGTCGCGGGTGAGGGCGGCGAGCGCCCGCTCGAACTCCTCGGCCGTGGCCGCGTTGAAGTCGACCCCGCCGTAACCGTTGACCTGGAGGTCGACCAGGCCGGGCAGGACGTACCCCGTGCCGGTCGAGGGCAGGCCGGTGCGTACCAGCCGTCCGCCGTCGACCTCGACGTCGCCCTTCACCCAGGCGCCGGCGACGACGGCGCCGCGTGCGGAAATTCTCATGGATACAACCTCGCTATATGGGGGGCTGGGCCGCGGCCGGTCGGCTCTGCGGCGGATTGATGGCGGTGCGCGCGGCCGGCCTGGCCCTGGAGGGCGGCGCGGAAGCGGTAACGGTCACCGCGGTAGACGCTGCGGCACCACTGCACGACCCGGCGGTTCTCGTCGAACGTGGTCTGGACGATCCCCAGGACGGGGTCGCCCGGAGCAAGGCCGAGGTTCTCTGCGATGTCGGCGGTGGCCCCGCGCGCCTCGATGACGCAGTCGGCTCTGACCGCGTGCAGGCCGTACTCGTCGGAGAGCGTGGAGTACAGGGAAGCGGTGGTGAAATCGTGGTCGCCGAGGCCCGGCGCCAACTGCTCAGGGATGAGCGAGAAGTCGATCAGGGTCGGGATGCCGTCGAGATACCGCAGCCGGACCAGGTCGACGATGGGTGCGCCCGGGGCGACGCCCAGCAGGTCCGCCTCGTCGAGCGAGCTGGCGCGGGTCAGGCACTTCAGCACTTTCGAGCTGGAGGTCAGGCCGTTCGCCTCCGCGAGGTCGGAGAAGCTCACCAGCCCGGTGGCGCCCTCCTCGATCGACTCCGCCTCGTCCTGGTCCGCGGGCCGGGCCGGGGCCGGGGCGGGCGTCTGCCCGCGCACCCACCGGGCGCCCATGACGACGGTGACCAGGCCGGCCGCCTCCAGATCCTTCAGTGCCTGACGGACGGTGACCCGGCTGACGTCGAACTGCTCAGCGAGAACCCGCTCGGAAGGCAGTCTCGAACCGGGCTCGATCACACCCGATTCGATGCGTTCCCTGAGGTGCTGCGCCACCTTGCGGTGCAGTGCTGGCGAAGTAGACATGACCCCGATTGTGTCTCGTGGAGTTGGTGGGAATGAACGTATTCAGCAGCCCGTGTCGCACGGTGCGAAGGCGGCCGTACCGCCCTCGTACGGCCGCCCGGCCGGGCTATTCGCCGTCGTCGAGTTTGGTTCCGGTGTCGAGGAAGAGGAACTCGTCCGGATCGATCCCCCGCGCCCGCGCCGAGCGCAGCGCCACCTGTTGCAGCAGCGCCGCCACGAACACCGGTATCTCCAGGGGGTTGTGCGCCTCGACCGGCACGACCAGGGTCCGCTCGCCGTGGACGACGGGGGCGCCCGTCCGCAGTTCGACGATCTGACGGCCGAGCGAGCCGAGGGCGCGCAGGATCTGCCCGTCGTCGGGACCGTCGAGAACGATGTGCAGCGTCGAGGGGTGGGTGGACTCCATCAGCCCGTGCAGGTACTGCCGCGTCTCGAACGACGCCGCGGGGACCCGCGTCACCTCGCGCAGCAGCAGCGCGCCGCTCTCGGCGACCCCGTACTGGTCCGCGGGCGCCACCAGGTCGATGATCGACGCGGCCGACAGCCGGTCCGCGATCTCCTCGGCCTGCGCGGAGGTCGCGTCGAGGAACCCCGCGAGCCGCTCCCCCAGGCTGAGCCACGTCGGCGACGGTTCGCCGTCGGTCCAGGTCTCGGCGAGCATGGAGACGGCCATCGCCGAGGCGGTGAACCCGATCGTCGAGGCGAGGCTGTCGGGCAGGTCGCCGAGGGTCAGCACCGAGTCGGCGGCGGCGGCCATCGGCGAGTCGGTGACGTTGACGACCGCGAGCTTGCGGCCGGTGGCCGCGCGCATCACGTCGACCGTCTCGCGGCTGCGGCCCGACTGGGACAGCGCGACGAGCGTGGTGGTCTCGTCGAACGGCCCCGCCTGCGCCGCGTTGAGCCGGACGCTGGGGATGCCGCGCGCCGACAGGTGGGCGACCGGTGCGGCGAGCGCCGCGAGGCTCGCGCCGATGCCGATGAACGTGGCCTGGTCGGGGCGGCCGACCGCACCCGCCGCGGCGAGCGCCCGCTCGCGCAGCACCGGTGCGACCTCGGTGAGCCGGCTGGTCTGGCTCAGCACGCCCTCGTCGAAGGGGATGAACCCCTGGCGCAGAAACGCGTTGACACTCATCGGCCGCTGGCCGCCCTTCCTCGTCGTGCCAGGGAATCGATCACCACGGCGGCCACGAGTACGGCGCCGGTGATCACGTACTTGACGGCGGAGGTCTGGTTCAGCAGATCCATGCCGTTGGACACCGCTCCGATGACGAGCATGCCGAGCAGTGCGGAGTACGCGGTGCCGCGTCCGCCGAACAGGCTGGTGCCGCCGATGACCGCGGCGGCGATCGCGTTGAGCAGGATGTCGCTGCCGCCGCTGGCCTGGTTGACCGCGAACAGGCGTGAGGCCGCGAGCACACCGCCGAAGGCGGCGAGCGACGAGGCGATCGTGAAAGCGATGACCTTGACGGTGCCGACCTGGATGCCCGCCCGGCGGGCCGCCTCGGCGTTGCCGCCGACGGCGAACAGCTTGCGGCCGAAGGTCGTGCCGCGCAGCAGCAGGTCTACCAGGACCACGAGTCCGACGAAGATGATCAGCGACAGGGGTATGCCGTGCCACCGCGCGAAGACGGTCGTCGCCGCGACGATCAGGACCGTGATCACTCCGGCGCGCACCAGGCCCCCGGTGAGCGGCCGTACGGTCAGGCCGCGTTCGCGTCGCCGTCTCGCGGTGAGGACCGTCCCGCCGAAGGCCGCGCCCGCGTAGACAGCGGCGATCACGTATCCGATCCACGCGGGGAGCGTGGTGTTGGCGAGCGAGGCGATGGTGCCGTCGTAGGGGATGTTGATCGTGCCCTGGTTGCCCAGGACGAGGAGTTGGCCGCCCTGCCAGGCGAGCAGGCCGCCCAGGGTCAGCACGAACGACGGAACGCCGAGCTTGGTGAAGATGAAGCCGTGGAACAGGCCGATCGCGGCGCCGAACACGACGGCCAGGACGATCGCGAGCACCGGCGGCCAGCCCTGGTTGATGCTCAGCACCACCATGGAGGCGGAGGTGATCCCGCTCACCGATCCGGCGGACAGGTCGATCTCGCCGATGATCAGGACGAACACGATGCCCAGCGCGATGACGCCGGTCGAGGCGATCTGCAGGCTCAGGTTGGAGAGGTTCTGCGGCGAGAGGAACCGCTGGTTGGCGATCTGGAAGACCAGCGAGATGACGACGAGGCCGAGGATGACGGGCAGCGCCCCGAAGTCGCCGGTACGCAGGCGCTGGACGCGCTCGCGCACCCAGTTCTCCTGCGCCGGCGGTCCTGGCGGCAGCACGCTCTGCCCGGCGGGGGCGGTTGCGGTGTTGGTGGTCACGGTCATCCTTCCTGAGCCCGGTCGCGGCGCAGCGTCCGGCGCTTTTGGGCACTGCTGTCGGCGACGCCGGTGATGGCGGCGACGACCTGTTCTTCTGTGGTCCCCTCGACGGGGAACTCGGTGACGCTGCGCCCGAGCCGCAGGCAGACGATGCGGTCCGCCACGTCGAAGACGTCGGCCAGGTTGTGGCTCACCATGAGGACGGCGTGCCCTTCGCTCCGCAGCCGCTCGATGAGTTCGAGCACTTCGGCGGTCTGCTCGACGCCGAGCGCCGCGGTGGGCTCGTCCAGGATGACCAGCCGCGGGTCGCCGAGCAGGGACCGCGCGATGGCCACCGACTGGCGCTGCCCGCCGGAGAGCGACGAGACGGGCGCGCGCAGGTCCTTGATCTTGACCGAGAGCCGCTTGAGCAGCCCGACGGCGACCTCTTCCATGTCGAGCGCGCTCAGGAAGCCGCCGTGGTGCTTCTCGCGGCCGAGGAAGAGGTTGGCGACGATGTCGAGGTTGTCGCACAGCGCGAGGTCCTGGTACACCGTCGCGATGCCGAGGCGGGTGGAGTCCGTGGGCTTGCGCGGGGAGACCGGCTCGCCGTTCACCGCCATGGTGCCGCCGTCGCGGGGGTGCGTACCGGCGATCGTCTTGATCAGGGTGGACTTGCCCGCGCCGTTGTCGCCGACGAGCGCGACGACCTCTCCCGCGGCGACGGTCATGCTGACGTCGCTGAGCGCCTGAACGGCGCCGAAGCTCTTGCTGATGTGTTCGAGTTCCAGCACGGGCGGCGGGCGTTCTCCCGCCCGGTCGGCCGCCCTGTCAACGGTCGTTGTCATCGGCGGTCTCCTTTCATGCCGAGTCGGTCCGCCGCGGTGGCGACCGCGATCGGTTGGGCGAGGTGCCACGCGCCGGCGCCGACGAGACCGGCGTCGTCGCCGCACACGGCGGCGCGTACGTCGACGTCCCAGGAGACGTGCGAGCGCGCGGTGTCGCCGATGCGGCGGTCGAGCTCGTCGAGGAGCTGCGCGCCGGCCGCGCGGGCGAGGCCGCCGCCGACGACCAGTACGTCGGGTGAGACGACGTGGCACAGGAGGATCGCGGCGGCGGCCGCCGCGTCGGCGATGTCGGTGAGGGCGGCGGCGGCCAGGGCGCGGGGGTGGGGCGCGGTCGGTACGGGGTCGGCACCGGGGGCGCCGTCGCTTGAGGCGAGGTCGGTCAGGGCGCGGTAGTCGACGTCCCTGCCCAGTTCACGCCCGGCCTCGCGTACGCGCTGTCCCGAGCCGAGGTCCTCGATCATGGGGCGCCCGGCGCCGAGCAGGTGCAGGAATCCGATCTGGAACCCCGACACGCGTCCGGACAGCACGCGGCCGTCGCTCACCACCGCCGCGCCGATCCCCGTCGAGAGGGTCAGATAGGCCGTCGTCCCCGCGGTGGACCCGGCGCCGAAGTACGCCTCGCCGATCGCGGCCAACTCGGCGTCACCGGCCAGCTCGACGGCGAGTCCGGTGGCCTCGGAGAGGTACGCGGCCGACAGGCGGCCGAGGTCGGTGGACGGCAGATTGCGCGCCACGTGCAGACGGCCCTCGACGTGGTCCACCCGGCCCGGCAGTCCGACGACCGCCGAGACGGCGTCCGTACCGGCCGCGATCCGCGTCATGAGATCGGCGACCTGCTCGTGCGCCGCGTCGTGCCGGACGGGCTCCTTGAGCCTGGCGGTCACGGTTCCGCCGCGGTCGACGAGCGCCGCGCGGGCGGTGGTGCCGCCCAGGTCGACTGCGACGACCTGGGCGGCATCGCCGGTGGAGAAGGAGGTCACTTGATGAGTCCCGCCTCGACGCACGCCTTCTTGTAGTTGGCCGTGCAGATCTGATCGACGGTCAGATAGCCGCTGTCGAGCAGGATTTCCTTCATGTTCTCCATCGTCACGGCGATGGATTCGAGCAGGTAGGCGGGCACCTTGCCCGCACCGTCGTCGATGGTGCCGTTGAGCAGTTCGCCGGAGGGCTTCTGCCCGGTGGCGAGGGCGGCGGCGGCCTTGGCGCCGATCCGCGCCTCGGTCTCGACCGGCAGGTACGTGCTCTCGTACAGGTCGCCCGCGACCATGTTCTGGATGGCGTCGAGCTGCGTGTCGAGGCCCGTGACGGGCGGCATCGGCTTGATGCCCGCGCTCTTCAGCGCGGCGACGACACCGGTGGCCATGCCGTCGTTGCCCGCGTAGACACCGGCGATCTTGGACGCGCCGAGCTTGGTGATGGCCTGCTGCATCTGGTTCTGCGCGTTGGCCGCCGACCAGCCCTTGGTGTCGTACTCGGCGGCGACGGTGAAGCCGGACTTGTCGATGACGCTGTGCGCGCCGTCCTTCTCCGGCTTGGCGCCCGAGTCGACGGGGTCGCCGTTCATCATGACGACGTTGCCGGAGGTCTTGCCGTCCTTCTTCAGCTTGTCGAGCAGGGACTGCATGCCGACGGCGCCCTGCTGGACGTTGTCGAACTTCACCCCGTAGTCCACGGCCGCGTTGTAGATGACGCGGTCGTAGCTCATGACCTTCGCGCCCTGCCTGCGGGCGCTGGCGACCACGGCCCCGGCGGCCTTGGAGTCGACGGGGTCGATCACCAGCACGCTGGCCCCTTCGGTCAGCGCGGACTCGGCCTGGCTGAGCTGCTTGCTCGCGTCCCCGGCCGCGTTGTAGTAGCGGAGCTGACACTTGGGGCAGCTCTCCGCGAGCTGCTTCTCGAAGGTCGGCTTGTCCCGCGCCTCGTACCGGGCGGTCGCGTTCTCCGGGAGCAGCAGCGCCACGATCGGCTTGTCCTTGGCCTTGCCGCCGCCGGAGCCGCCGGTCGAGCCGGAGGTCGCGTCGGATGTGTCCGACGAGCACGAGGCCAGCATGAGGGCTCCAACTACAGCCACCCCCGCAACGGCCATGCGTCGACGGTGTGAATGAGAAGTAACGTTCATGAGAGTTTCGTCCACCTCTGAGCCATGTGTAGCGGGGTGAGTTGCCTCAAGCTAGATCTGGTATCAACCAGTGGTCAACCCTCTGGTATTACAGCTCGATAACCTAAGCAAACCACTGGTATTACCCCGAGGTGACCAGCAAATTTCCCCTCGCCCCACCCGCACACCCCGCGCCGCCGCCCCCGTCGACCCCAACTCCCCCGCGATTCCCCCCGACCCCCGCCCTCCCCCTGGTACGAACCACCGGTCGTATGCAATCCCACCCCGCCGCACCCACCCCCTCCGAACCGAAAGCCCCCGCAGACACGAAGAGGCCGGCCCGGACGCGCCTCACCGGAGGCAAGCGAACTGGACGGCCTGTGGAACCTTGGGGACGCACGTGGGCCCAGCGGACGACAGCGCACGGGCGGCGGCGTGGACGAGGACCCGCAAGATGCCCGGCGAGCGGACGCGCGACCGGATCGGCGCAGCCTCCTCGGCTCACCTCAGGTGGGCGAAGATCCATTCCCGGGCGGCTCCAAGCCCAGCACCGGCCGATGGCGGTTCCGCCGACTTCGGCGGCCCGCCCACAGTGGCCAAGCTAGCCGGAAGGGTGAGTCAATCGGCTCACCGTTGCATAGTCGTCGGATGCGTGAACCGTAGCCAACAGGATAGCGCCGTCAGAACACTCGAGAACCGCTGGGTTGTTACCCGGGATCGGTGCATAGGCGGCTTCACCCGTGAAGGCATCGAGAATGTGCACAGGGCCCGCACCGGAAGACACGAACAGAAGCGCGGACTCATTCAAACAGCCCGCGGCGATGGCACCGACGTCCGAGCCCATCGACAAAGCAGGACCCAGTGGCTCACCAGTCACCCCGTTATACCGAGACAAGTTTCCATTCATGTCGAGTGACGCCAGGACAGCCCGGCCGTCGGGATGCGTCAGCGCGGTCATCCTCATGTTGTATTCGCCAAAACCATGAATATGTGATCCGAATGGCTCGCCGGTCGAGGCGACCCACCGATACACAACTCCAGCCTCGTCCTCCGCTGCGATGAGGACCGTGCCGTCCTTGAGCGACAGTGACGTGATGGTCTTCAGCGGATAATCCGGCCCCGTCAGTTGAGGGCTCAACGCTTCGCCGGTAGTCGCGTCCCAATAGTGGATGAACGGCTCACACTGCGCGGCAACAGCGATGAACGCTCGCCCACCGGGCAGCGGCCCACTGGTGACGTCCCAAGCGGTGTCATCAAACTCAGCCATCGCGCCAACGGGCACGGGCCTGCCACTTGCAGCATCAACCCGCACCACCCCGATATCCGTGGCCACCGCGACGACGGCATCACCATTCGTCGGGGTGGCCACCGCAAGCGTCGATATCAGATCCTCGCCCACAAACCTCCAGAGCATTTCACCGGTGCGAGGGTCCCAACGCCAAAAATCGTAGCCGGTACCGTTTGAGAGCAATATGGGTGTATCACTCTCACCTTGAGCCAAAACCGGCACGACGCCGTCCGGAGCTTCTTCCGCAAACACTGTTTCCAGGACCACATCTAGCAATTCGAGCACAACGCTTCCCAATCTCCGCATTACGCGGCGCCGACACATCTCCAGAGCTCCGACGAGCGGAGGCCGCATCCCAGAATTCCCCACCCGACCCCTGACGGATCGACGCACCTCGTTGAAGGCGACCATGCGCGACGGAGAGTGTCACCTTCAGCCGCGAGCCATGGTGGCGGGAGGGGGCGGCGGAGGGATGAGTCGGGCTTCGGCGCGGTCGAGGCGTCTGGTTGTGCGGCTGTGGGCGGCCCGGGCGGCGGCGAGGAGGACGCCGATCGTCAGGCAGAAGACACCGAAGCCGGTGGTACCCACGATCAGGAAGATGGCGCCGAGGACGAGATAGAACCCGGCGAGCCAGGGCAGCCACCGAAGGCCGCTGCGCGCCGCCTTGCGTTGGCGTCGCAGAAGGACGGTCATGGCGTGCCGTACGGCCGGGTCCGCGGGAACGCGTCCCTTGCGCAGGCGGCGGGCGATCACCGGGATCTGCCGGGGCCGGATTCCGGCCTCCTCGGCGAGGTGTCGCCGGAAGGTCCGTTGCCGCCACAAGCCCGCCGTGGCGGCGCCCAAGCCGCCCGCGAAACCGCCGAAGTTGAAGCCCAGCCAGAACCACAGCGCGGCGTACATCACCGCGAGGAAGGCCACTGCCGTCCCGACACGCACCCACAGGCGGTCGTACCAACGGCGTTCACCGTCCCAGTCCACATCCCCGTCCTGGCGGTACTCGCTGCTCATCCGCGCCCCCAACTGCCGTCGCCACGACGACAGTCGTCTACCCCCGAGGATCGCGCGAACGCGTCGTCACGATGTCAGGCCCGGTGCCGGTGCGGCCCCCTCCGAAAGATCTTGGCCCGTACAGGTCACTGCCCGTACGGACCCCATCCCGGTGTGCCGCTGGGCCCCCGGGGTCATCGGTCATCCCCGGAGGAAACAGCCCCGAGCTGGTCCCCGCGCACCTGTCGGGGACCGAGCCCGTCGTCGGGGGCAACTCGTCCTGGGGCGGCGTCAGCGGGGGCGTCGGCGGGTGTGCTTGTCGCCGAGGGTGGAGGGCAGGAAGAGGATGTCCTTCTGGTTGAGGTTGACCCCCGGCGGGACGATCTCGTCGATGCGGTCCAGTACGTCGTCGCTGAGTGCGACATCGGCGCCGGCCAGAAGATCGGTGAGCTGCGCGGGGGTGCGCGGACCGAGCAGGACCGAGGTGACCGCCGGGTGGGTCAGCACGAACGCGGTGGCCAGATGGGCGAGTTTCAGCCCCGCTTCGGCGGCCAGTTCGGTGAGCTCTCCGACGGCCTTCGCCTTGGCCCGGTTCCCCGGTTCCGCCTGGTCGAACAGGGGCGTGGCGGCTCCCGCGTTGCGGTGACCGGCGGTGGGATCGGCGCGGCCGGAGAGCCAGCCGGATCCGAGCGGGCCGAAGGTGAGGACGCCCATGCCGTATCGCTGGGCGGTCGGCAGCGTGGTGGCCTCGACGCCGCGCAGCAGGACGTTGTACGGCGGCTGCTCGGACCGGAAGCGGTGGTGGTGGCCGCGCTCGGCGGCCCACTGCGCCTCGACCGTCTGCTCCGGGTGGAACAGAGACGAGCCGATCGCCCGTACTTTCCCGGCCCGGATCAGGTCCGAGAGCGCGGAAAGCGTCTCGTCGAGGTCCGTGAACGGATCCCAGCGGTGCATCTGGTAGAGGTCGATGCGGTCGGTGCCGAGACGGCGCAGGCTCCCTTCCACCGCCTGGGTGATCCACCTGCGCGATCCGCCCCGCCGGTTGTCGTCCGATCCGATCGGCAGCCCGAACTTGGTGGCGAGGACGACCTCGTCACGCCGCCCCTTCAGCGCCTTGCCGACGATCTCCTCGCTCTCGCCCGCCGAATAGACGTCCGCGGTGTCGATGAAGTTGATGCCTGCGTCCAGCGCGGTGTGGATCATCGCCACGGACTCGCCGTGGTCGGTGTTGCCCATCGCGCCGAGCATCATCGTCCCGAGGGCGAATTCGCTCACCGACATACCCGTACCGCCGAGGACTCTGCGTTTCATGGTGCGCTCTCCACTGTCGTGCCGGTCTCATCCGGCAATACGTCCGGCACTTCGTACGGCATTTCGTCCGGCACTTCGTACAGCGACTGATCCGGCGACTCGTCCGACCACCGTCCGGCTGCGGCGGCCGGCCCGCCCGTCGTCAGCCCTCGACGCTCGCGGGGACCTCACCAGGGCGGTCGACCACGCCGCGCCGCATGACGGCATTCACGCCGTACAACGTCTCGACGGCGGTGCCGTCGCCCTGGTGACCGATCATGTAGGACCGCGAGCCCAGATACGTGAGCGTGGCCTTGTCGAAGATCCACGTGTCGCGGGTGGCGGCTCCGGGGTCGTGGCGAGTGATGCCGAAGCCGTGCCGGCCCGCCGCGTCGACGGCGTCGGGCACCACGCGGACGCCGGGGATCTTCTCCACGACCTGGTACAGCGCGGACGCGGTGGCCGGGGGCATGATCGCCGTGCTCAGCATCCCGCCGATGTTCGAGAAGACGGTCTCGTCCAGCGAGGAGGTGCCCCACGGCTCGGTCTCGGCGTAGAGCAGCGCGCGCAGCGCCTCGGGGTCCGTGGGCAGCGTGGCCAGCCACTTGTAGGTGGGGTGGTCAAGTCCCGCGTACACGGGCGAGGTGGCCACCATGGGCCCCAGCCCCGGCATCACCGCGTCCTTCCCCGATTCACGGATCCAGCCCTCCTCCGTCATGGGGCCGGGGCGCTGGACGGTCCAGTACTCCTGCTTGTGCAGCGCGCCGAGCCGGACCTGGCCGCCGAACGCGCCCTTGTTCCCCCGGGTCAGCGTCTCGACATACACGAGCTGGTCGTCCTTCACCGGCGTCACGTTGCCCGTCATGGCGACGGCGGCGATGCGGCTGAGCGTGGCGGACGCGCTGTTGTAGTGCGCCGGAGGGGCCGCGGGGAAGTGCCCAGGGGCGTGTCCGCCGCCGGACGCGGTGACGACGAGCACGGCGGTCAGTGCGGCCGCCACGGGAAGCACCATCATCGGACGCGGTTGCCGGCGGCGGCGCCGCGAGACCGCCGTCGCCACCATCGGTGTCGTCGTCGCCGTCGTACGGGTCCCGCGGGCGAGGTCCTGGTCGATCCGCCGCATCAGAACGTCCTTGAGGTGCCGATGGCGGCTCGGCGAAAGGTGGTCCCAGGCGGCCGAGGCGGCCAGCAGTTCTTCCGCCTCGGCCGGGACGGTGGCGGGCGCGTTGTCAGCCTTCATCGGGTTTCCTCCTGCAAGAAGAGCGCCGCGAACACGGCCTCGCCGTCTTTCTCTCCGGGAACGCGGTCCGGTTCCCCCGCCGTGTCGCGTGCCGGTACGGCGCTCAGCTCGGCCAGTCGCTTGCGGGCGCGCGAGAGCCGCGAGCGCACGGTGCCGACCGGGATGCCCAGTGCTTCGGCGGCTTGCCGGTAGTCCAGCCCGGCCGCCACGCACAGGGCGATCACCTCCCTGTCCTGGCGGCGCAGTCGGCGCAGCGTCTCGTGGACGGCGGCCAGCCGTCGCGCGTCGTCGATCCGGCCGATCGCCTCTTCCGCGAAGTCCTCGACCGCGCGGGGCTCCGGGCTGCGCGCGAGGAAGGCGAGCCTGCGCCACCGTCCGCGGTTGGCGTTGTGCGCCTTGTGCGTGGCGATGCCCAGGAGCCATGGCGTGAGGGACCCGCCCTCCGGCTCCACGGTCTCCCGCCCGCGCCAGGCGGCCAGGAAGGTCTCGGACATCACGTCCTCGGCCTCCGGCCAACTCCCGGTCAGCCGCAGCGCATGGTTGTAGACCGCCCGCGCGCTCTGTTCGTACAGCTCGGCGAACGCGGAACGGTCTCCGGCACGGATCCGCCCACGCAACGGCTCCGCTGGTTCTGTTTGCGTCACACTCATTACTCTCCGCAGCACCGGCCGAGTTCCTGTGTCCGCCGTCACAGCCGCCCGCCCGCCCGCTTCCCGCGCCCGAGAGTAACGGTGCGTCCGGTTTGCACAAAGGGCTGACGGTGCGCTCCTTATCTGGTGAAGTACGGGTCTGCCGGGCCCGCAAGGGGGGTGCCCGGCCTCGTTCTCGACGTCTGCTCCTACAACAACGCCCGCGTCGCCTTCACGACCTGCTGACCGGGGCCCGCGGCGCTCCGTCCCGCCGCCGACGGAGCGCCGGGGTTCGTATGACGGAATCCGCCCTCGCGGCTCAGGGCCGTAAGAGGTCCCTGCGGGATCAGGGCCTTGCGGGGGCGTCGGCGAAGTCGGGGAGGTCGGGGGTGAGGAGGTCCGCGACGGCGCCGTCGAGGAGTTCGGCGGTCTCGGTGGAGCGGGGGAGCATGGTGCTCTCGTAGGCGCGGACGGCGTCGGCGACGGTGGCCTCGGTGGCCAGGGCGACGGCGAGTTCACCGGCGTCGAGCATGGCGAGGTTGACGCCGACGCCCAGCGGGGGCATGAGGTGGGCGGCGTCGCCCAGGAGTGTCACGGTGGGGTGCGGCTCCCAGGTGTGCGGGACCGGCAGGGCGAAGATCGGCCGCTGGACGTAGGGGCCGTCGTTGTCGGTGATGAGCCGGCGCATGGGCGCCGACCAGTGGGCGAACCGCTCCTGGAGCAGGGCGCGGACGGCGTCGGTGTCGTCGGCGGCCAGGCCGGCGCCGCTGATCCAGTCGGCCGGGACCTGCTGGACGATGTAGACGCGGATGTGGTCGCCGCCGTTGCGCTGGGCCACCAGCGCGCGTTCGCCGTCGCCCGCGTGGGCCATGCCCTGGCCGACCAGTTCGGCGATCTCGGGGTGGCTGTTGTCGACGTCGTCGAACCAGGCCTCCAGGAAGCTCACCCCCGTGTACGCGGGGACGGCGGCCGAGACAGCCGGGCGTACGCGTGACGAGGCGCCGTCGGCGCCGATGACCAGGTCGGTCTCCACGGTGGTGCCGTCGGTGAAGCGCAGCAGCCGCGGTCCCTCGGCGGGACCGCCGACGGACTCAAGTCCCTTTCCCCAGCGGATCGTTCCCGGTTCGACCGACCGCAGGAGCAGGTCGCGCAGCACCCCGCGGTCGATCTCCGGCTTGAACAGCTCGTCGGCTTCCGGGACGTGCCGGACGGTGATCGTGCCGTCCGGGTCAAGCAGCCGCATCTCCTGGCCCTCGGGCCGGGACAGCGCGAAGAACTCCTCCAGCAGACCGGCCTCGCGCAGGGCGATCTGGCCGTTGTCGGCGTGCAGGTCCAGGGAGCCGCCCTGGTCGCGGACGTCGGGACCGGCCTCGCGGTCGTAGACGGTGACCGCGAGGCCGCGCCGCTGGAGGATGCGGGCGCAGGTCAGGCCGCCGGGTCCCGCGCCGATGACGCTGATCCTGGCCTGGGCCGGTGCTACGGGGTTCGTGGGGTTCATGGGTGGTTCCTCTCGCCGACGCCGGAGGGCCGCGGCCCGATGCCGCAGGCATGTCCGGCGCCGTCACATTATTCGAACGCCTCCAAACATACAACGACTCCAATAATGGTGCGATGGCAACTTTCGGGGTACGGTCGGCGCATGGACGACACCACCGACCGGGCCGCCCCCGCCGGAAGGCGCGAACGCAAGAAGGCCGCCACCCGGCAGTCGATCGCCGACGCCGCGCTGCGGCTGTTCCTGGAGCGCGGATACGACCAGGTGAGCGTCCGCGAGATCGCCGAGTCCGCCGATGTGTCGGTGTCGACGGTGTTCAACTACTTTCCCGGCGGCAAGGAGGCCCTGGTCTTCGACGAGGACGCCGGGAACGAGGCCCGCCTGGTCGCCGCGGTGACCGACCGCCCCGCGGACCGGACGATCCCCGAGGCCCTGCGCGCGCACTTCACGGGTTTCGCCACCTCGCCCCACACGCGTGACCCGCGCTTCGCCGACCTCCAGGAGCTCGTCCGGCAGACCCCGGCCCTGCGCGAGTACTCCCGCGCGATGACTCTGCGCCACGAGAACGCCCTGGCCGTCGCCCTCGCCGAGCAGACCGGCCGCCCCCACGACGACCTGCTCTGCGCCGCCTACGCCCGCTTCACCCTGGAAACCCTCGCCTTCGCCGGTTCCCGTCCCGATCCCGTCGCCGCGATCGACCAGGCGATGCTCCTGCTCGACCGGGGATGGACGGCCGCGGTCACCCCGCCCGGCCCCGCCGCCCCGACGGCGGGTCAGATATTGTAGTGGTTCTCGTAGTACCGAGCCACCAGCTCGCGGTAGTGGGTATCACCGGTGTGCTCGTCCACGACGAACTCCGGGGAGCTCTTGATCTGGTCCTTCGTGAGATCGACGAAGATCTTCTGGTCCGCCGTGTCGATCGACCGTACGGTGCCCGCGGGGAGCAGTACGTGCTTGCCGAAGATCCACACGCCGGTATCGACGACCAGATACGCCGAGTCGAAGTCGTCGGAGTGCTTGTCGACCTTGCCGATGTGACCGTCCGTCGCCTCGACCTGGTAACCGATCAGGTCGGTCCCCGCCGTATGGCCGGTGGTGTGCTGATAGCCCCAGATGTTGTCCCTCATGTCGCGGCTCCTCCATCGGAAACGTCGCGCCCCGAGTGACGAGAATGCCGTCGCGGCATCTGCTCGCCGGTGACGCGTACTCAGACGGTCGCGTGCCCGCCCGCCCCGCGCCCACACCTCCGGCCCCGACTCGCCCGCCCGGACGGCTTCAACTCCCGAACGACCTCAGCGATCGAACGGCCTCAGCGATCGGCGAGCAGCTCGCGAGCCGCGCGGGCGCCGGAGGCCATCGCCCCCTGGACCGAGCCGGTGGCCCGGTGATCGCCGCAGACGTAGCGGCCGGGCGAGACCCGCGTGGTACGGCTGAGCGGCCACGGCGGCGGCATGGCGGGCAGCGCTTCGGCGACGCGGTAGGCGGCCACCGGCTCCCACGTCGTGGTGTCGGTCTCGTAGAGCTCGGCCAGTACCCGGCGCACCTCCGCCTCGCCGCCCTCGGTCTCGTCGACTCCGAGCACGGAGGTGGAGACCAGGGCCCGGCCGGGCGGCGCGTAGGTGGGACTGACCTCGCTGAGCACGACGGTGTTGAGCACGCGCCGTGCGGTGTCCACGATGAGCGTCGGTTCGGCCCGCGGTCGTTCAGGAGCCGCGTGGTAGTACGTGGTGACCGATCGCGTAGCCGGTACGCGCAGGCCGGGTACGAGTGAGGCCGCGGCGGCCGGGCCGGCGGCGACGACCACCGCGGGCGCGGCCAGTTCGTCACCGCGGGCCGTCAGCACCCCGTCGTCGGTGAGCCGTTCCACGGGGACGTCGAAGGCGACGGTGCCGTCCGGCAGCGCGGCCGCCATCAGCTCGGGCACCGCGGCGACTCCCCGAGCGGGCAGGCACAGCGTGCCGCGCAGCATGGAGCGCCACACCAGGTGGAAGAACCGGCTGGAGGTCTCCAGCTCGTCCTCCAGGAAGACTCCCGACAGGAACGGGCGGAACAGGGTTTCGACCAGTTCGTCGCCGATGCCCGCCTGCGCGAGCGCGGTGCGGGTCGTGCGGTCCGTCTGGCGTTTGAGGACGCGGGGCGGTGCCAGCAGGTCTCGGCCGCTCATCATGGCGAGTCCGGCGAGATCACGCAGCGTGGCCAACCGCCCGGGCCGCAGGTCGGCCGCCATCCGCGGGTGACGCGTCGGGTCGCCCAGGCGGAGCTTCCCCTGAGGGGTGTGCACCAGAAGGCCGGGCGTGAACGGCCGCAGGCGCAGCTCGCTCAGCCGCAGGCGACGGCGCAACTGCGGGTAGGAGGTGTTGACCACCTGGAAGCCGCGGTCGAAGCGGAACCCGTCGCGTACGTCGGTACGCATCCTGCCGCCCGCCGCGTCCGACGCTTCCAGCACTCGCACGCGCAGCCCCGCGGCCACCAGGTCCTGCGCGCAGGCCAGCCCCGCCACACCCGCGCCGACGACCACCACGTCGACGGCGCCTTCACTCGCTCCGCGTGTCATTCGAGCCTCCCGCCGCGCGACGGCCAACGCGGATTCGGCGACGCGCTGCCTCTTCCTGCGGATCATGGCAGGCCGTCGGCGGCCCCGCACGTCTGCCACGGCCTGTGAGCCCGTGGGATCACCGGCTCCGCGCGGGCGCCCGCCGGTGGACGGGTCCTGCCACCGCCGTGACAGGACCCGTCTTCACCGTCGGCCGGAGGGGGAGGCGGCGGACGGGTGCGCGGTGGTCAGCCGCAGGGAAGCGCCCCCGGGGTCAGGGTCACCTGGTGGCTGAGGTCACCGTCGAAGCGGAAGGTGTTCACGGCGGTGCCCTGGCAGGTGTAGCGGACGATGCCGACGCCGTACGCCACCGCGGTGATCGTGCCCGTACTGCTGACCTTCTCGATCACGGCGTAGGCGGGCTGGCTGACGCCGTTGCAGACCTTGCTGTTGTAGATCGAGAGCTGGCCGTAGATGAAGTCGAAGTCGGTGTAGTACTGGCAGCCGCTGGGCCAGTCCGTGGTGCTCGCGGACGCGGTGGCGGCGCCCGGTACCAGCAGGGCGGCCAGGGCCGCGGTACACGCGGCGGCGGTCAGACGGAGCTTTCTCACAGGTCGTTGTCCCTTCGGTGGGCGGGGGGAGCGGAACGAGCCGGAAGCAGCATCCGTGGGACGGGGCGGGGTCTCCGCGCGCCACCGATCGTAGGTTCGGCGACACAGTCGCGCAATAAGCCGGGCAAGTGAAAGAAATTTCCGTAACTCAGCCTGAAAAGAAGTGAGTTCAGTGATGCGTCAGGGGCGTCGGAGGATGGCGGGAGGGGCTGCCGGGGACACCGGGACGCGAGACGCCGGGGCGAGGTGAGGCCGCGGTCGGTCGGCCGCGCGGCAGCGCGCCGACCGGGCAGGACGGGATGTCCTGCCCGGTCGGTGGGCTCGCCCAGAGGGAATGCGGCCCGCTCAGAGGAAGTAGCGGAGCCAGATGTAGAGCCAGGCGATCACGCAGCTCATGGTCGTCACGATGATGCCGTAACGGGTGAACTGCCAGAACGAGATGCGGTGGCCGCTGCGGGCGGCGATGCCGATCGCCACCACGTTGGCGCTGGCCGCCACCGCCGTGCCGTTGCCGCCGAAGTCCGCGCCGAGGGCGAAGGCCCACCAGATCGCCTGACCGGTGCGCTCGTCGGGCGCCTCGGCCACCAGCCCTTCGACCACCGGCGCCATGGAGGCGACGTACGGGATGTTGTCGAAGAAGGCCCCCAGGATCGCCGAACCGAACAGCAGGGCGGTCGCGGCGCCGAAGAAGTTGCCGTCCACCTGGCCGACCACCCAATCGCCGAACGTGCTGATCACCCCGGTGTGCCCCAGACCGGCGACCATCACGAACAGGCCCATGAAGAAGACCAGGGTGGGCCACTCGACCTCGTTGAGCACCTCGGTGACGTCCATCCGGGAGACCAGCAGCATCAGCCCGGCGCCGACCAGCGCCACCACCGACGGGTCGAGGTGCAGCACGGAGTGCAGCGAGAAGGCGACCACCACCAGCGCGAGTACGGCCAGGCAGCGCACCAGCAGCCGTACGTCCGTGATCGCCCGCCGCTCCTGCAACGCCAGGACCGCGTTGACGTGCTCCGGGTTGTACCGGAACGACTTGCGGAACAGCACCCGGGTGAAGAGCACGAAGACCGCGAAGATCACGACGACGATCGGGGCCATGTGCACCAGGAAGTCCGTGAAGGTCAGCCCGGCGCGGCTGCCGATGATGATGTTCGGCGGATCGCCGATCAGGGTCGCGGCGCCGCCGATGTTGGAGGCCAGGATCTCCGCGATCAGGTACGGCTGCGCGGGGATGTGCAGCCGGTTGCAGACCACCACCGTCACCGGGGCGACCAGCATGATCGTGGTGACGTTGTCCAGGAACGGCGACGCGACAGCGGTGATCAGCATCAGCATGACCATCAGCCGGTACGGCCGGCCGCCCGACCGCTTCGCGGACCAGATGGCGAGGTAGTCGAAGAGGCCGGTCTGCTTCAGCACCCCGACGATGATCATCATCCCGAGCAGCAGGAGGATGACCTCCCAGTCGACCCCGGCGTGCTGGGAGAACCACACCTCGGCTCCGGGCGCGAGCCCGAACACCAGCATCACGGCGGCCGCGACCAGTACGACTTTGACCTTGTCGACCTTCTCGGTGGCGATGAAGAAGAACGCCACCGAGAAGATGGCCAGCGCGACGACGGCGCTCACCGGTCACCCCCCGACCGGCTCGCGCCGCCGCACGACGGGATCAGCCGTCCCGGCCCCATGAGACGTCCAGCCGGACTCAGCCGTCCCGGCGGGAGCAGACGTCCGGGCGCGATCAGCCGTCCCGGCCCCATGAGACGTCCGGGCGCGATCAGACGTCCGGGTGGGCCACCGCGAATTCGGCGATCACCCGCTCCAGCGTGATCGCCCCGACCAGCACACCGGCGTGGTCGACCACCGCCACCAGCGGGCTGCGCTGCCCGGCCATCAGGGCGGCCACTTCCAGCAGCGTCCCGTCCAGGCCGACCGTGACCACCCGGGCCAGCCCCTGGTGCAGGCAGTCGCCCACGGTCAGGTCGCCGAGTTCGTCCCAGTAGTGATCCGCGTGCGCCTCGTCGATGGCCCGGGCCAACGCCCGGTCCGCCCGGTAGCTGTCGGGCACCGCCATCCGCAGCACCTGCGTGCCCGGCAGCACCGTACGCGGTCGGCCCCGGTCGTCCACCACGATCATGCCGGGCAACCGGCGTAGCGCCATCAACCGGACCGCGTGGGCCACAGAGTCCCGAACGGTCACCGTCGGTACGGTCACGGCGATCTGCTGTGCCTGCATTCCACCAACTCCCCTGGCCTGGACCAACCTTCGGATACGTCCTGATCACGCGAACCCGCCCTGGAGCTCGGCGAGCCGCCGTTCCAGGCTCGCCAGCCGGTCGGCGACCGAGACGCTGTGCAGCACCTCGGCGACCTGGTCGGCCTCGTCGAGGTCCAGTTCGATCTGGTTGACCGGTACGTCCGGATCGCCCGCGCCGTAGCAGAGCAGCGATCGGCGTCCGGACTGATGCACAAGTACGCCGAAGCGCTGCCCTTCACGGGTCGAGAAGTGGTTGACGACGCCGACGCCGAAAACACTGGTGCGGGTGATCTCCACTGAGGGCTCCTTCGGGTCATTCGAGTAAGGGAGGCTGGTCCCCCTCTACGTTTCGGGAATTCGGCCGACCCGGCCATGGGGTCCGACACCCATCTCTGCCCGCGCGGAACATGCAGGTGAAAGGGGTTGTGGATGGGTGAGCGACCCGATGGACAAACGGGCCGCTCCCGAGCGAGGCTGGCACGGTGACCAATTCCGCTGACCGGGCAGCCATCCCCGAGCCCGGCCGCCGAGAGGAGCCCGGGCACCGAGAAGAAGCCGACCGCCGAGGCAAGGACGGACGCCGGGACGAGCCCGACCGCCGGGGCAAGGACGGGCGCCGGGACGAGCCCGGCCGCAGGGCACCTGCCCAGGCGTTGTTCCGCCGCCTGGTCGTGCTGAACGGCCTGGTCTTCACGATCGGTACGCTCGTGCTCGCGCTCTCACCGGCCACCGTCTCCTCACGGGTACGGCTGGCCGAGATCCCGGTGCTGATCGTCGGACTGGCGCTCATCCTGACGGTGAACGCCCTGCTGTTGCGGACCAGCCTGGCCCCGCTCGAAGCGCTGACCGCGCTGATGCGCCGGGTGGACCTGCTGCGCGGCGGGGACCGGCTGGCGGACTCCGGCAACGGTGACCTGGCGGACCTGATCGCGACCTTCAACGCGATGCTGGACCGGCTGGGGGCCGAACGCAGCGCCAGCAGCGCGGACGCGCTCGCCGCCCAGGAGGCGGAGCGGCAGCGGATCGCGCGGGAACTGCACGACGAGATCGGGCAGAGTCTCACGGTCGTGCTGCTCGGCCTCAAGCGGGCCGTGGACCGGGCCCCGGACGACCTGCGCGACGACCTGCACGCCGTGCAGGAGACGGTGCGGTCCAGCCTCGACGAGGTGGGACGGGTGGCCCGCAGGCTCCGCCCGGACGTGCTGGAGGATCTCGGGCTGCTCAGCGCGATGAACGCGCTGGCGACGGAATTCTCGCAGGTCAGCGGGGTGCCGGTGGTCCGGCGGGCGAAGCCGGACCTGCCCGCGCTGAGCACGGAGAAGGAACTGGTGATCTACCGGATCGCCCAGGAGAGCCTGACCAACGTGGCCCGGCACGCCGGGGCCGGCCGGGTCGAGCTGTCGCTGCGGCCCGAGGCGGACACGGTCGTGCTGCGGGTCGCCGACGACGGCCTCGGCGAGGTGAGCCGGGAGGGCGCCGGCATCCGGGGAATGCGGGAACGGGCGCTGCTGATCGACGCGCGGCTGTCCATCACCGCCGTGCCCGGCACCGGCACCGAGGTCCGGCTGACCGTTCCCGCCGACGGCCCGATTCCGTCGGCGGCGCAGAGGAATCGGGGGTAAGCGTGTCCACGACCAAGACCCGGATCATGCTGGCGGACGACCACGCACTGGTCCGGCGGGGCCTGCGACTGATTCTCGACGCCGAGCCCGACATGACGGTGGTCGCCGAGGCCGCCGACGGGGCGGAAGCGGTGGAGATGATCCGCGGGTCCGAGATCGACCTGGCGATTCTGGACATCGCGATGCCGCGGATGACCGGCCTGCAAGCGGCCCGTGAGATCTCCCGGCGAGCCCCCGGCGTACGCATCCTGATGCTTTCGATGCACGACAACGAGCAGTACTTCTTCGAGGCGCTCCGGGCCGGCGCGTCCGGATACGTGCTCAAGTCGGTCGCCGACCGGGACCTGCTGGAGGCGGTCAGGTCGGCGATGCGCGGCGAGCCGTTCCTCTATCCCGGCGCGATCACCGCGCTGATCCGGGACTACCTGCATCGGGCCAGGCAGGGCGAGAAGCTGCCGGAGAGCATCCTCACGCCGCGGGAGGAGGAGGTCACCAAGCTGATCGCCGAGGGGAATTCGGCGAAGGAGATCGCCGAGACGCTGGTGATCAGCGTGAAGACCGTCGACCGGCACCGGGCGAACATCCTCCAGAAGCTCGGCATGCGCGACCGGATCGACCTCACCCGGTACGCGATCCGGGCCGGCCTCGTCGAACCCTGAGGCCCGGGGCCGCGGCTGGGCGGCACCGGCCAGGGGTCCGACATCGGCCAGGGGTCCGGCGCCGGGTCCGGGTCCGGCGCGACGCACGCGGCGACATCAGCGGCGCTTCCCGATGGCTCCCACGACCTCGCGCCAGGACGAGTCAAGGACGTCCGAAGGACCCGTTTCCCTGGCTTGTGAGCCCGCCGCGCCGGTGGGCGGGGAGTCCCGTCACCCGGCTGATAGGAGCCCACATGAGAAAACCCCTGCCTCGTATCGCCGCCGCGGTGGCGATGGCCGCGGGACTGATCCTGGCCACCACGGGATCCGCCGACGCCGCGCCCGCCTGGTCGTGGCAGACCGGCCACATCTACCGGCTCGAATCGTTGTCTCCGGACGCGGGCAACACCTGCATGCAGGACTCCCGCGAGTTGACCACCTATCACGGGCATCCGGTCGACTGGGTCCGCAACGCTCCGTGCGATCTCTACGACACGTCGTACCGGTGGCAGGTCGTCATCAACGCCAACGGCTGGGCGAACCTGGAGAACGTGGGCAGCGGCAACTGCCTCGACTACTCCCAGGAATACGGATTGCGCGGTTTCCCCTGCTACAACACCAGCTACACCGGGGGATGGCAGGAGTGGCGGCTCGTCACCCGCCAGGCTCACGGCATCACCCAGGTCGTGCTCCAGAACGGGCGGTACCAGGAAGACCACGCCAACATGTGCGCCGATCTCTCCCTCCAGTACGGCCTGCGCGGCTATCCGTGCAATGGAACGTCCCAGGACTCGGGATACCAGGCGTGGCTCGTCTTCGACGTGGCCACCTGAGTCCGCCTGTCGACGGAAGCCGCCGTCGAAGGAAGTCCCCTGTCCAAGGCCGTCGTCCGGCTGGTGACGGACACCGTCCGTACCATCAGCACCTTTTCCCACGAAACGGGGTAACAGATGAGAAAGCCGCTCTCCGGCCGCCGCCTCGCCGCCGCCGCGCTGTCCGCGGTCGCTCTCGCGGGCTGTGGTCTGGCGATGGCGCCTGCCGCCTCCGCCGCCACGGCCCCTGCCGGCGCGCCCGCGGCGCAGGTGAAGCCCGACGCCAACCCGAACTCCTGCATCAGCACGCTCACGCAGTGGGGTTACGCGGCCACCACGACGCGGATCATCATCTGCAACACGACCGCTGTCGCCGCCTTCGTCAACGCGGAGAACGCCTTTGTCGCCTGTGTGCCCGCATTGGCCGCCACGATAAAGGACGTCAATGACAGGAACTATGACGTTCTGACGTCCGCGTGCTTCCTCGCGGCGTATGGCTGAACCTGCACCCCTGCGGGCCACGGGGCGGCGCTAAGATCGGTTCTGATGCCGGGTCAGACGGGGGTCCGGCACTGATCGTGGAGTGCCGGGGGCATGAGATTCGGCGTGCTGGGGCCGTTGCACGCCCAGGTCGCGGGGTGCGAAGTCCGACTCGACGGAGCGCGGCAGGCGAAGATGCTTGCCGCGCTTCTGGTCGACGCGAACAACCTCGTCACCATGGAACAGCTCGTTGCCGTGATGTGGGACGGGAAGGTCCCCGCCACCGCGGTCCGCCAGGTCCAGGACGCCATGTCCGGGCTGCGCCGCAACCTCGCCGCGTGCGGGGCGTCGCGCTCCCTGATCAGCACCCGGCGCGGCGGCTACCAGATCCACCTGGAACGGGAGCAGTTGGACCTGCTGGAATTCGACCACCAGCGGCAGCTCGCCGAGCGGCACACCTCACCGTTGGAGACCGCCGTCGCGCTGCGGCGCGCGCTGGCCTGCTGGCGCGGTGACGCCCTGGTCGGCATGGCGAGCCGGGTCCTGGAGCTGGACGCGGCACGGCTGAACGAGAAGCGCGCGGCCACGCACAAGCTCTGCCTGAGCATCGAGGTCGGCCTGGGGCGCCATCGTGAGGTCATCGAGGAACTGACCGCCCTGCTAGGGGAGTTCCCCTTCGACGAGCAGGTCGCCGAGCACTTGATGGTCGCCCTGTACCGGTGCAGACGGCAGGGCGAGGCGTTACAGGTGTACGAGCGGCTGCGCCGGACGCTCGCGGACGAACTCGGCGTCGATCCCACCCCGCCGCTCCAAGCCCTGCACCAGCGCATTCTGGCCGCCGATCCTTCCCTGGCGGCACCCGCCCCGGCCCCCGCCCCGGCGAGCGGCCCCGCGACCACCGGACCGGACGGGCCCGGCGCCGCCGCCGAACCGGCCATGGCGCTACCGGTACGCCAACTGCCCTTAGGCGTACATGACTTCGTGGGCCGAGCCGACGCGCTGGCGCAGGTCGCACGGCAGTTGGACGCGTCGGCGCCCGACCGGGCCCCGGTGGCCGTCGTCGTGGGCGGTCCCGGTGTCGGCAAATCCTCCCTGGTGACGCACGCCGCGCGGCTGGCCAGCGCCTCCTTCCCCGACGGCCAGCTCTACCTCGACCTCGCCGGAACGTCGGACGCGCCACGGGACCCGGCGCTGATGCTGGCCGAGGCGCTGCGCGCCTTCGGGGTCGGCGGCAGCGCGATCCCGAACGGCCTGCCCGAACGGGCCGCGCTCTACCGGTCGTTACTGGCGGACCGCCGGATGCTGGTGGTACTGGACGACGCCGGTCACGCCAGTCAGGTGCTGCCCCTGCTGCCGGGCGCCGACGGCTGCGCGGTGCTCATCACCAGTCGCATGCTGCTGACGCAGCTTCCCGGCGCCCGGCACATCGACCTGGACGTGCTGAGCCTGGCGGAGGCGCGGGAGTTGTTCACCGGCATCGTCGGGCGGCGGCGGGTCGAGCGGGAACCGGCGGAGGCCGACGCGATCCTCGCCTGCTGCGACAACCTGCCGCTGGCGATCCGGATCGCCGGCGCCAAGCTCACCGGCCGCCCGGCCTGGTCGCTGCGGGTGCTGCGGGAACGGATCGAGGACGAGTCCCGTCGGCTGGCCGAGCTGAGGATCGGGGACCTCAGCGTGCGAGCCAACGTCGAACTGAGCGTGCGGCTGCTCCCGCCCGACGCGGTACGCGCGCTGAGCCTGCTGGGGCTGCTCGGCGCGTCCACCCTGCCCGGCTGGGTGGTCGGCCCGCTGCTGGACCGCCGCGACGCCGACGACGTGCTGGACACCCTCGTCGACGCCAGCCTGGTCCGTCTCACCGCCACCGACGCCATCGGCCAGCCGCGCTACCGGCTCCACGACCTGATCAGGACCTGTGCCGTGGAGCTCGCCGCACAGCTGCCGGAGGCGGACAGGCGGGACGCGATGGTCCGCGTACTGGCCACCTGGCTCGACCTGGCCGGGCGCGCCACCGATCGGCTGCCCGCAGGGCTGCTGGTCGCCGAACCCGGTTCCGCGCCGCGCCGTTCGCTGCCGGACGCGGTCGTGGACCGGCTGATGGCCGACCCGGTCGCCTGGTTCGACGCCGAACGCGACACCCTGCTCGGCGCGGTGCGACTGGCCGTGGACTGGGGACTGGACGAATTGGCCTGGGAGTTGGCGGCAGGTCCCGCGACCTACTACGACCACCGGTGCCTGTACCAGGACTGGGAGCACGGGCACCTGCTCGCGTGGGGAGCGGCCGAAGTCGCGGGCAATACGCGCGGCGCGTCGGTGCTGCTGCGCGGCCTTGGCCAACTGAACATCTACCGCGACGAGTTCGACGAGGCGACCCGCGCCCTGGAGTCCTCCGCCGCCCTGTGCCAGAACGGCGAGGACAAGCGCGGCCAGGCGTTGGCGATGGCCATGCTGAGCACGATCAGCCGGGTGCAGGGCCGTTACGACGAAGCCGCCGCCCGTATCGAGCGGGCCCTGTCCATCGCGGTCGGTGAGGGCGACCGCCACCTCGAAGCCCAACTGTCCTGTTCGATGGGCGTGATGCGGCTCATGCAGGACGAACTCGACGAGGCGGAGTCCTGGTTCGGCGAGGCGTTGCGCCAGGCCAGGGCGCTCGACGACGGGCATCGGGTGGCGGTCGTGCTGCGGCGGTTCAGCCGGCTGCACGACCGGCGCGGCGATCCGGACGAGGCGCTGCGCTGCCTGGGGCAGGCGCTGGCCGCCTTCGAGGAACTGGCCGACGAGCGGTGCGCCGCGTACACACTGCTGGAAGTCGGCCGCGTGCACGCCGGCCGGCACGACCGGGACCGGGCAGGCCCGGCGCTGGAACGCGCGGCCGGAATCTTCCAACGACACGGCGACCGCCACGACGAAGCCGCGTGCTGGCAACTGCTCGGCGACCTGGACGCCGCCGCCGGAGCCCACGACCTGGCACACCGCCACCACGAACGCGCACTGCGGCTGTGGCAGACCATCGGTGACGCGCACCGGACGAAGGCCCCGGCGCCCCCGTCATCACCATGACGACGCCGCGCGGTCCGTCCGTACCGCCACCCAGGGGAATTCCAGGTCACGGGGCGTGGGCCACCGGGGGCGGCGGGGTCGGGGTGGGTAGTCTCGCGCTGCCCCGGGTGCAGTTCCGCCTGCGCGCCGACCGATGGAGATGACCTATCGCCGAGTCGAAGGCCGCCACCGCGGGGGCCTCCCCCGGAACCCAGCCGCCCGAGGCCGAGCGGCTGCGGACGATGTTGCGCGACCCCGCCTACCGGCGAGCGCTGCTCTTCTGCGCCCTGATCGGCATTCCGGTGTCCGCGCTGGCCTTCTGGTTCCTCGCGGCGCTGCACGAGTTGGAGCAGTTGGTCTGGACGGACTGGCCCAAGGATCTGGGGTGGCCGCACGCACCCTGGTGGTGGCCCTTTCCGGCGTTCGCGCTGGCGGGACTGGTCGTCCCGCTGGTGGCGGGCCGGTTGCCCGGCCGCGGCGGACACGTACCGGCGGCCGGGTTGCACTCAGGTGGGCCAACGAGGGCAGCGATTCCCGGTGTGATCATCGCGGCGCTGTTCAGCCTGCCGCTGGGCGCGGTGCTGGGACCCGAGGCGCCGCTGATCGCGCTGGGCGGTGGGCTGGCCCTGGTCTTCCGTGACCTGGCGCGCGCGCCGGCCTCACCGCGGAGCACCGCCCTGCTCGGTGCCGCCGGTTCCGCGGCGGCGATCTCCGCGATCTTCGGCAACCCCCTGGTGGCGGGCATTTTGCTGATGGAGGTGGCGGGCGTGGGCGGGCCGCAGCTCTTCGCCGTGATGCTGCCGGCCCTGCTGGCCAGCGGCATCGGATCGGTGATCTTCAGCGGGTTCGGCCAGTGGACCGGCTTCAAGACCGGGAGCCTGGCGGTCGGTCTGCCCGCCCCTCCCGTGCTGGACACCGGTGACGTCGTCTGGTCGCTGCTGATGGGGCTGGTCATCGGAGCGGCCGTCCACGTACTCGTGGTGGGCGGACGGTACGTGGCGGTCTTCGTGTCCGGCCGACTGCTGCCGCACACGACGCTCTGCGCGCTGGCGGCCGGCGGGTGCGTCGCGCTCTTCGCGGTCAGCACCGGCCGCTCGCCGTCCGAGGCGGCGCTGTCGGGTCAGGCGACGCTGTCGCAGTTGGCCAAGGACCCGCATGCCTGGTCGGTGGGGGCGCTGGTGGCGGTGCTCGTCTTCAAGGGGGCCGCCTACGTCCTGTGCCTAGGGAGCCTGCGCGGCGGCCCGGTCTTCCCGGCCCTCTTCCTGGGCGGAGCCGCGGGCGCGCTGCTCGCCCCGCTGCCGGGGCTCGGCCTGGTACCCGCGATGGCGGCCGGGATGGCGGCGGCGGCCACATCGGCGCTGCGGCTGCCGGTCAGCAGCGTCGTACTGGTCGCGATCATGCTCGGCCACTCCGGCTCCGTGCCGGTCATCGTCCTCGCCTCCGTGATCTCCTTCATGGCCGCCGAACTGTTGCCACAGGGGCCCGTTCTTTCCGGACGACCCGCGTGACCCCGGCCCCGGTCCTGCTCCCCCTCCGGCTCCGCCTCCGGCCTTAATCCTGCTCCTGCTCCTGCTCAGCGGACGCGGTGGTCAGGACGCCGCACAGGGGGCCGGTCGGGGACGGGGAATTCGTCTCCGGCGAGTACGAGCGTGCAGGTCGGAGGCTGGGATCGGTGGTGCGGTCGCCCCTCCACGCGGACGGCGAAGGGCCGGGGCGGGTCCTCCGGAAGTTCCCCGGAGAGCGTGAGCCGGTCGGCGTTTCCGTCCTCCCGGTGGCCCACCTCCCGCCCGTCGACGAGGAGTTCGACCTCTCGATGGTGTCCGCCGCTGACGTCCACGCTGATCGAGTGTCCGGCGTGTTCGATGTGGAAGTGATGGAGCTGGTTCATAGCGGCCTCGTTCAGGCGCTGGAAAGTGATCGGGGGGGGTGAGACGCCCGATCCGTCGGCGGACCTCTTCGCCCGCGGGTCGCGCTCGGCGGCGAGAGCGCCTTTCCATCAGATCACGGTCGGGACGTCGCCGCGCGGCGGCCCGTGGCCAACGGACGCATCACCGCACGCGCGGACCCGGCCCCGCGTGACGCGGGACCGTGCGGAGAACCATGGCCCTGCTCAGCGGAATCCGCCGGCTCCACCGCCGCTACGCGGGCGAGGCGACCCGCTCCCCCACCGGCTCGGCCTTCCCGTTCCTGACTCGCCCCAGCAGCCCCGCCGCCTCCGGCACCCGCTGGAGCGCCCCCAGCAGCAGCACCCACAGGTCGTGCAGCCGCTCCTCGATCTGGTCGCGGCCGTCCAGCGCGTCGGAGACGGTGTGGAGGCCGAAGAAGGCGTAGACGACACCGGGGGCCGCGACCGCCGGGGCGACACCGTCGGCCAGTTCCCCACGGCGGCCGGCCTCCTCCAGCAACGCGGTCACCGTCTCGATCCAGGGACTGAACGGGGTCGGCAGCCTCGCGTCGATCGCCTTGCGCTCCATCCACAGCCGGGACCCGGCGCGCACGACGACATCGTCGCGGAAGGCGCGCGCCACGGTGAAGCTGAGCGCGACGAGTTTCTCCAGCGCGGGCGCGTCGGCCGTCCGGGCGCGGTCGACCAGTTCCGGCCAGGTCGCGAAGTGCGCCTCGACGACGGCCAGCGCGAGTTTCTCCTTGTTGGCGAAATGAAAGTAGATCGCTCCGCTGGTGCGGCCGGACAGCGCGCTGATGTCGCTGATACTCGTCCCCGCATAACCACGTTCGTCGAACAGACGCGCCGCGGCCTCCAGCAGAAACCGCCGTGTCGTCTCCGCCCGCTCCTGCACGTTCACTCCGCCTGCCGCGCCGTCACCAACAGCAGGCAATCTACTACCTCCGCGTAACATCCACGAAGCAATGCGCGTGCAAATCCCCAGGGCGTGAGTTCTCCTTATGGTATGAATTCTCCGACAGGGGTCGGCGGTCGTGCCCGTCCGCTGACCTGGTCCCGGACGGTCCCCCGCGAGACAGTGCACCGCGCGTCCGTCGCCGAGGTTCTCCTGACCGACGTACGGCCGACGGCGGACGACGCGTTCGAGGCCGCCGCCGCCTGGCCCCGATCGCATACGACCTTCCCCCTCGACGGGACCGACCGGCACAGCCCGCTGGTCCTGGTGGAGACCCTGCGGCAACTCGGCATCTACATACCCCTGCGCTGGTACGGGGTCCCGCCCACCAGCCACCTGCTCATCACCGACCTGTCATTCGACCTGCGGCCCGCACGCGCGCCGCGGGCGGGCCACGGCTGCACCGAGGTGACGTGCCGGATCGCGGTCGGCGGTCGCCGCCAGGGGGCGGACGGCGTCACCACCGGCCTGCGGCTCGACGTCACCTACCTCGCCGACGGCCGAGCGTTCGCGCAGGCCAACGGGGGTGCCCGCTTCCTGAGCGCTCACGGATACGCGGCGCTGCGCGCCGAACGCCTCACGGCGCGCCAGCCGACGCCGACGGCCGACGGGCGCCCCGCGCCCGCCGCGCTGGCCGTCGCCCACCTCAGAGATGTGCTGATCACCCACCGCGGCGGCACGGTCGAGATCGACCCGGCCGACCCCTGCCACCCGTTCTTCTTCGACCACCCGACCGACCATGTCCCCGGCATGGTGCTCCTGGAGGCGGCGCGGCAGGCCGCCGCCGAGGTCAGCGGCGGCGTACTACTCCATCCGACGTGCGGCCGTCTGGTGGCGGCGCGGTTCGCCGAGTTCACGCCGCGGGCCAGCGTGGAGTGCGTCCCGCACCACCGGACCTGCGTCTTCCGCATCCACAACGGCGCCGAGCGCGCCGCTTTCGGCGTACTCGGATACGGCGACTCGGGTGATTACGCAGAGGACTCACTTGACTACGTTGGGTTGACGTCCATAACGTAACGATCGATATGTTCTTGGCGGTCTCCCAGACGGCCCTTTTACGGGGCCGCGTCCGCCGAGGGCCCGCGCCCGTCTGCTTTCACCGGTATGCCGACCCCGCCGCGAGGAATGCGACGTCGCATCGCCGGCACATTCAGGCATTCCTGAAAAGGAAATCCCCGATGAACTCTCATCCCATTCTTTCGTGGACACCCGCGGCCATCGTCTTCGACTGCGACGGCACACTCATGGACACCGAACGCCATTGGCAGCAGGCCCGCGAACTGGCCATGAACGATGTCGGGGTCGCCCCCGCCGAGGGCTTCGCCGAACGGGCGAAGGGCCTGCACTTCACCGAGTGCGGTCAGCTCATGGCCGACGAAGCAGGCCGCCCCGAGCTCGGCGTCCAGCTCACCTCCGGCCTGCTGCACCACTTCCGCGCGCTGGTGGCCCGCGAACCGCAGACCATGCGCGGCGCGCGGGAGCTGGTGGAGACGGCCGCCAAGTTCGCCCCGCTCGCCGTCGCCAGCAACTGCCCTCTGGACGTCGTGGAGACCTGCCTCGACCACGCCGGGCTCCGGGACCACTTCGACCACATCGTGGTCGCCGACGAGGACAACCGGCCCAAGCCCCACCCGGACGTCTACCTGACCGCGGCCCGGCTCTGCGGCGCCGCGCCGGGCGACACACTGGCGGTCGAGGACTCCGCCTGCGGGGTGGAGGCGGCCGTACGCGGCGGCCTGCGCGTCGTCGGCGTCGGCCCCTGGCCGGGCGAGGACATCGCGGCGCGGGTCGACCTGTGGGTCGCGACGCTCGACGAGCCGGGCATCTTCGAGTGGGCGACGCGCCGGATGGCCCAGCGGCTGCCGGTCTGATCCGACCCGCCGCGGACCGGCGGGTCTCCCGCCCCGTGTCCTCCGGACGGACCGGCCCACTCCCCCGCTGCCCCGTCCGCCCGCGGGTCACCCGCCGGGTCCGCCGGTCGTCCGTCAGCCGCGTGGCCGGTCAGGCACTCTGTTCCTCCGGTACGTCCCCCGCCGCCGCGAGCAGCGGGCCCAGCCGGGAGACGGTTCCGCGCGCGGAGGAGAACAGCAGCGCGATCCCCACCGCGCCCGGGTCCGGGACGCCGGCCGCCCGGTCGCCGAGGTAGCTCGCGCGGCCGCGCCGGGCCGTCAGCCGGGCGGTGTTGCCGACGCCTTCCCACGCGGCCCGCGCCGCGTGGGCCACGGCGGTGGCCGGGTCGGTCCCCGGCGGCTGCGCCGTCAGCGCGTCGGAGGCCGGGGCGAGCGCGTCGACCAGGGTCTTGTCGCCAACGGTCGCCTCTCCGACCCGCTGAATGGCCGCGAGGCCGTTGCCGACACCGGCGGCCAGCGCTCCGGCGTCGGGTCCCCCCTCGCTCACCGCGAGCGCCGCCGCCATCTCATGGAACAGCAGGCCGAACAGGGGCCCGCTGGTGCCGCCGACCTCATCGAGGAAAGCGGCCGCGGCGGCGTCCAGCGGGCCGGCGCAGCTCGCCTCGGGGGGCCTGACCCGCTCCGGTGCGCCGTTCGAGGCGGCCTTCCACGCCTCCGGGCCGATCGGGTCGTCGAGACGTCGCAGCGTCGCCCGGAGGCCCGCGACGAGGTTCGCGCCGAAGTCACCGTCGCCGACCTGCTGGTCCAGTGCGGTCAGTTCGGGCTCGGTGGCCTCCGCGGAGGCGGCGAAGCGGCGTATCCAGGCATCGGTGAACGCGGTGCGGGACGGTGCGGCCATGACTGCCTCCGGGGAACTCGTGAGTCGCGGGGTTCCTATACGACCGGTGCGGTCGCGGGCCAGGCGGGGGTGTGGGCGGGCGCGTCGTAGTAGGCGAGGGTGTCCGCGTCGGCCACCAGCAACGTCAGCGAGAAGCCGCGCATGTCCAGGGCCGTGACGAAGTCGCCGACCAGGGTCCGCTCGACGGCCGCGCCGCGCCCGTCGAGCACCTTGGTGACCTCGTGCAGGACGGCGTACAGCTCCATCCTGGTGATGCCGCCGAGGCCGTTGACCAGCACGATCACCGACGTGCCGGGGACCAGGCCCAGGGGGTCGGCCAGCGTGCCGACCATGTCCGCGGCCAGGTCGCGCAACGGGCGTTCGCGCAGCGTGCGACGGGCCCGTTCACCATGGATGCCGACGCCGTACTCGAGACCGCCGGCCGGCAGGTCGAAGGCGGGCAGGCCGGTGGCGGGAGCGGTGTGGGCGGCGGAGGCCACGGCCATGCTGCGGCAGCGGCCCACCACGTCCACGCCCAGGGCGGCCAGGTCCTTCAGGCCCATCCCGGTGTCCGCCGCCGCGCCGAGGATCTTCTCGACCAGCACCGTCGCACCGGTTCCTCGGCGGCCGTTCACGACCTCCGCGGAGTCCGAGGCGGCGTCGTCGTCGATCAGGACCCGCGCGCAGTCGACGCCCTCGCGAGCGAGCCGTTCGGCGGCGATACCGAAGTTGATCTTGTCGCCGGTGTAGTTCTTCACCAGGTGCAGCACACCGTTCTCCCGCGCCACGGCGAGCGAGGCGGCGAAGATCTGGCGGTTGTGCGGCGAGGCGAAGACGCGGCCGGGACAGGCGGCGTCCAGCATGCCCGCGCCCACATAGCCGATGTGCAGCGGCTCGTGCCCCGAGCCGCCACCGGACACCAGGCCCACGCGTCGCGCGGGCGACGGGGTCAGCGCCCGTACGAAGCCGTTCGCTTCGTCCCAGGCGACGCTGTCGGCGTGCGCCCGTTCGAAACCGGCCAGGGAGTCCACGACGAGGTCGTCGATCTCGTTCGCGAAGTAAAGGCCCATGGTGCACCAGACCTTTCCGGAGAACGCGGTCGGTCTCCTGCGTAATCATGCTGTTCGGTATCACCCGAAACGGCAACTTTCCGCCCACGTACGAGTGGCTGTCCCAGAAGTACCGGACGTACGAGCGGGCGGTCGGGTATAAGGCGTGCCGCGTGGCCGTCGGAGGTTATCTCCCTCTCGGGACACGCAGAATCTATGTCGGCCGGAGTAGACATTCGGCGGTGACGTGGTTATGGTTTCTCTCGTAGCCGAGATCAGCAAGGCCCGGCAGACACGAACTGCCGGGCAGCAGTACGCGAAGTGCAGGACGCAGGACGGTGCGGTGGTGGAGTTCCAGAGCCGGGGTTGTTGCCAGACGGGCGATGGGACTGACCGCCGGACCGGGTGGCCCGAGGTGATCAGGGGCCGCCACGAGCAGTACCGCAGTGCCAAGAGATGATTCAGAGGGTTGATCCCGAGGGAAGAACGGAGGAGCCGAGCGCCATCAGGATCGCCCGGGCGGATTTTCGGGCCCGGGTACCGCAGGACATCGATAGTGAGGTGGTCTCCGGTCAAGCAACCGCGATCCCCGCATCAGCCGCCAAACCCCTCCCGGTGGCGATGCGGACACAGAGAGCCGGCGCAGTACGTAAGCCGGTAGATGGTGTAGCAGTTCCTTCGGGGCCTTGGTGCCGTTCGGCACCAAGGCCCCTCAAGCGCGTTCCACAGAGAGGCGAGATGACAGCAGACGACTCGTTCGGCCGACTCGACGACGACGACTACCCCGCGTACACCATGGGCCGAGCAGCCGAGATACTCGGTACCACCCAAGGCTTCCTCCGCGCGATCGGCGAAGCCCGCCTGATCACCCCGCTGCGTTCCGCGGGCGGACACCGCCGCTACTCCCGCTACCAACTGCGCATCGCCGCGCGCGCCCGCGAGCTCGTCGACCAGGGCACCCCCGTCGAGGCGGCGTGCCGCATCGTCATCCTCGAGGACCAGCTCGCGGAGGCCCAGCGCATCAACGAGGAGCTGAGTTCCTCCGAGCCCCGCGACCGGGCCACCGGCTGAACGACTCCCGACCTCAGCGACTCCCTACCTGAACGACTCGCTGCCTGAACGACTCCGACGCGCCGTGGCCCGGCATTCCGCGTGCTCCCGGCGGAGGCCCGAGCCGTGTCCTCGCCGCTCCCGGCGGGAGCCGCTTGTTGGGGACGGGCCTGGGTGGCAGGGTTGTGGGGACCGTCGTCCCGGCCGCCGCGGAGTGGCCGGGTGGGGTGGTCGCGCTGGTGTCGTTCCCTCGGGCGTGTGCCCTGTGGTCCCCGGTGGCATGTGCTGGTCGATGTGCGCGACCTCGTGGTCCCGCGCTGTGAGGGGATTGAGTCATGGCGGAAGAGACTGATGCCGGCAGGGTGCGTTCCGGTCCGAAGCGGTGGGCATGACCGCGCACGGTCTGGCGCGCGCACTGGCCGGGTTGCTGGAGGCCAGCCATACGGCGCCGTTCGAGCGGTTGCCGCGTCTGCTGGACACCGCGGCCAAGCAGGCCGGCGCGGGCGGGGCCCGGCTCTTCGTGGCGGATCTCCAGGAGGAGGTACTGCGCGAGGTGACCGGGACCGGCCTGAACGCCGGCGAGGGCGGCGAGGAGCACCGGATCGAGGGCACCTTGCCCGGTCGCGCCTACCAGATCACACAGGTCACCGCCCCGGCGTCCGGCGGGGCGTGCTGGATGCCGGTGCGGGACGGCACGGAACGTCTGGGCGTCCTGCACGTCGAGCCCGGCCCCGACGACACGGGCACGCCCGACGGTGAGGTGGCGCTGGCGCTGGCGTCGATGGCCGGACTGCTGCTGGTCTCCAAGCGGGCCAACAGCGACTCCCACGCCCGGCTGACCCGCACCCGGCCGATGGGCGTGCCCGCCGAACTCCAATGGGCGCTGATGCCGCCACGGACCTTCTCCGACCAGCGGGCCACGGTCAGCGCCTTCATGGAACCGGCCTACGAGGTGGCCGGGGACGCCTTCGAGTACGCGCTGGCGGACGACATCCTGCACCTGGCGATCTTCGACGCCATGGGCCACGACACGTCCGCCGGACTGACCGCCGCTCTGGCGATGTCCACCTGCCGCAGCCACCGCCGCGCCGGCGCCACCATTCCCGACGCCAGCAGAGCCATCGAAGACACGCTGGTCGGGCAGTTCGGACACACCCGGTACGCCACCGGCGTCCTGGCGGACCTGGAACTGGACACCGGCAAGTTCAGCTGGGTCAACCGGGGCCACCTGCTGCCGGTACTGATCCGCGGGGGCCGGTGGTCCAGCACCCTGTACTGCCCTCCGGCCGGGCCGATGGGCAGCGGATTCAACCTGCCGGTCGAGCAGCGCACCGAGCAGTTGGAGCCCGGAGACCGGCTGCTGCTGTTCACCGACGGCATCACCGAGGCCCGCGACAGCGACGGCCGGGAATTCGGTGTGGAGCGTTTCACCGACTTCATCACCCGCCACCACGCGGACAACCTTCCCGTGGACGAGACGCTGCGCCGCCTGATGCGCACCGTCATGGAGTACCACCACGGACGCCTCGAGGACGACGCCACCGTCCTGTTCTGCGAATGGCACGGCCCGGACGGCGCGACGGGGGGTCAGGCGGCTCGGACGAGTTCGGCGCGGCCGAACAGCAGGGCGTAGCCGGCGGGGAGTTCGTTGATGGTGCGGGTGAGCAGGTCGCCGGGCAGGAGGGCGGCGACGGTGCTCAGGACGGCGCCGGTGTCCCAGCGGGCGACGGCGGGGGTGACGCCGGTGCGGGCCGCGATGTCCTGGACGAAGCTCCAGCCGGTGCGGGGCTGCGCGGTGGGCGCCTGGGCGGTGAGGATGTCAGCGGCCTGACGGGGCAGATGGGCGGCGAGTGCCGTGCGCGGGTCGTCGCCGAGCTGGCTTCCCAGGGCCGCGAGCACGGCGTGGACGGCCTGCTCTGCGCGTTCGCGGGTGGGGTAGGCGCCGTCGTAACGGACGGTTTCCAGCATCTGGTCGTAGGTGAGCGCCGACGCGGTCCGGCGCTGTTCGGACTGGGCGTGCATGGCTGCGGCGGTGGCCTTCCGTTTCGGGCGGCGGCCGGGCCCGGTGAGCGGTGCCGGCCGCCGGGTGGGGTGGAGGAGATGTCGGTCAGCGGCGAAGGAGGGTGCCGAAGGGTTCGCGTCCTTCGCCGCGCGGTACCGCGGGCGGCGGGGGGTCAGCCGGCGATCTGCCGGCGGTTGTCGCCCGCGCCGACGGAGATCTTGCGGGGCTTGGCCCGCTCGGCGATCGGGATGCGCAGCGTCAGCACCCCGGCCTCGTAGTCGGCCTGGATCTGCTCGGTGTCCAGGGAGTCGGCCAGCACGATCTGGCGGGAGAAGACCCCCAGCGGCCGCTCGGACAGATCCATCTGCACGCCCTCGTCGTGCGGGGCGGGCCTGCGCTCGGCCTTCACCGTCAGCATGTTGCGCTCGACGTCGATGTCGATCGCGTCCGGCGAGACCCCGGGGATGTCGAAGGACACCACGTACTGCTCGCCGTCGCGGTAGGCGTCCATCGGCATCGCGGCGGGCCTCGACCAGGTGCCGGGGCGCAGGAGCTGCTCGGTGAGTCGGTCCAGTTCACGGAAGGGGTCGGTACGCATCAGCATCGCGGAACACCTCCAGGAAGTCGGGCGCTTGGCGCCGGTGTCGTTCACCTGCCCTCTGTTGTAGCATGTCATCCATCCGATGACAAACATTGATGTCACCCTGAGGGTGACACCCCTGGGTGACAGCCCGGAGGAGGCGCCATGACAGCCGACCAGCCCGCCCCGACACCGTCGCCACCGCCCGCCGCGGCCACCTTCCCCGCCGCCGCGGCGGCACTGGAAACCATCGACGCGGCCGTCCGCGACGCCCGCGGCCCGGCACCCGACCAGCCGTCGGCCCCTGCGGCCGACCCCCGGCACGTACTCGCCTCGCTCCTGCTCCTGCGCGAGATCCGCGAACAACTCGCCGGCTGGGAAACCGGCCTGATCGAGACCGCGCGGGCGGCCGGTGCCAGCTGGGCCGACCTCGCCGCGCCCCTCGGCGTCTCCAGCCGCCAGGCCGCCGAGCGCCGCTACCTGCGCCTGCGCCCCGGCCCGGCCGGCTCCACCGGCGAGGAAAGGGTCAACGCCACCCGCATCCGCCGCGCCGCCGACAGAACCGTCGACGCCTGGGCCCGCACCAACGCCGCCGACCTGCGCAGACTCGCCGGCCAGATCACCCAGCTCACCGACCTGCCGACCGCCGCCGACACCGCCCTCGGCCACCTCGACACCGCCCTGGCCGCCGACGACGCCGCCGCGCTCATCACCCCGCTCACCGCCACTCACGCCCACCTCCAAGCGGGCCACCCCGACCTCGCCGACCGCGTCCACACCGTCACCGAACACACCCACCAGCTCCGCAACCCCCCGGGGCGACCGCCGCACACCCCGTAGTCACACCTCCGGCCAGGTGGTCTCGCCCGCCGCGTTCCGGCCCGGCCGGCCGCCGGACGTGCTCCGACCGGGCAGCGCGCGGACCCGGCGGCGTTCGAGGTTTTGAATTCGCTGGCTGGGCAGCCGCATAACGGGGGCCGGTCTCTTCTGAGGTGCCCAGTCATGCCGTAGGCCGAGGAATCCGTCGGGCTCCAGCCGTCCGTTCCCCGGCACGGCACTCGCTGATCCGCTGGGCGCTCCGTACGCCCGGCGCACGGCGCTCTGCCTGCCCCTCGTACATGTACGAACCCCGCGTCCCCGGGCGTCGGGCCGGTACGCGCACCGCGTACACCGCGCGTCGTTCGGCGCAGCGCCCCTATGGAGGTCCCGCAATGTCTGTTCCCGTCGCATCCGATCCGCTCGCCGAACTCTCCGCGGCCGGAGTCTCGGTCTGGCTGGACGACCTGTCCCGCGAGCTGCTCGCCGGTGGTGAGCTGAAGCGGCTGATCGCGGACCGGCACGTGGTGGGGGTCACGACGAACCCCACGATCTTCGCCTCCGCGCTGTCCAAGGGGGACCGCTACAGCGAGCAACTGCGGCGCCTGGGCGCCGAGGGCGCGAGCGTGGACGAGGCCGTCTTCGCCCTGACCACCGATGACGTCCGGACCGGCTGCGACCTCTTCGCCCCGGTGCACGAGCGCACCGGTGGTACCGACGGGCGGGTCTCGATCGAGGTGGACCCCCGGCTGGCGCGGGACACCGACGCCACGATCGAGCAGGCACGCAAGCTGTGGGAGGCCGTGGACCGGCCGAATCTCCTGGTGAAGATCCCGGCCACCCGCGAGGGTCTCGCCGCGATCACCGCCGCCGTCGCCCGGGGCATCAGCGTCAACGTCACGCTGATCTTCTCCCTCGACCGCTACCGCGCGGTGATGGACGCCTACCAGAGCGGCCTCGAACAGGCCCGTGAGGCGGGTCTCGATCTGGCGGCCATCGACTCGGTCGCCTCGTTCTTCGTCTCGCGCGTGGACACCGAGGTGGACGCCCGGCTCGACGCGCTCGGCACCCCCGAGGCCCGCGACCTCAGGGGCGCCGCCGCCGTCGCCAACGCCCGGCTGGCGTACCGGGCCTACGAGGAGATGACCGCCGCGCCGCGCTGGCAGGCGCTCGCCGCCGCCGGAGCCCGCCCGCAGCGCCCCCTGTGGGCGTCCACCGGGGTCAAGAACCCGGACTACCCCGACACGATGTACGTCGGCGAACTCGTCATCGCGGGCACCGTCAACACCATGCCCGGCACGACCCTTGAAGCGTTCGCCGACCACGGCGCCCTTCCGGCCCACCCGCCGACCGGCGAGGAGTACACCGCGGCGACCGCCCACTTCGAGGCGCTGGCGCGGGTCGGCGTCGACTTCGCGGATGTCACCGACACCCTGGAGCGCGAAGGGCTGACCAAGTTCGAGGACAGCTGGACCGAACTGGGCGCCTCCGTGGACAACGAGATGCGCGGCGCCACCGCCACCGCCGCCGCCGCGTCCGCCTCCGGCGGAGCCGGTCTGCTGGCGATCTATCTCAACGACCACCTGTCCGGCGCGACCGGCGGGCTGGAGCTCTTCCGCCGGGCGGCGCAGGCCCAGAAGGACCGCGACGGCGGCCCGGAACTGGCGGAGCTGGCCCGCCAGATCGAACAGGACCGTGACTCGCTGATCCAGATCATGACCGATCTGGACGTGTCCCCCGACCGCTCGAAGGTCGCCATCGGATGGGTGGCGGAGAAGGTCGGCCGCCTCAAGCCCAACGGACACCTCTTCACGCGATCCCCGCTCAGCGACCTGCTGGAGCTGGAATCCATGTGCCTGGGTGTTGCGGGCAAGGCGGCCTGCTGGCGCACCCTGCGCACTCTGGCCGAGACCGAGACCCGGCTGTACCCCGAGCACCTGGACACCTTGCTGGAGCGCGCCGAGCACCAGAGCGCCGTACTGGAGGAGTTGCGTCTGGCCGCGGCCGCCCGCGCCCTCCCGTAGTCCCCGGCCGTCATCGCCGAGAACGCCGAACCCCGCACCTGCCGTGAGGCGGATGCGGGGTTCGGCGTTCTACGTCCCGACGTCCGCGACGGCGGGCGCGGGTACGGGCCGGGAAGGCCGCCCGTCACCGCGTCTGACGGTGAGGGGCGCCTTGCTCGGGGTCGTCATCGATGGTCTGCCACGTCCGGCCGCGCTGTGCGTCGGCCGAGGCGGCGGGATCCGGCTGCCCGTTCGGCGCGGCGGGATCGGGACGTACGGCCGGGGCGGCGGTCCGGCGGGAGCGCATACGGCGGCTGCCGTACCAGAAGCCGCCCAGGAGGACCGCGGCCACCACGATCGCGGCCAGGAGGATGAGCAGGCTGCCGGAAACCCCGGAGCTTGCCAGGTAGTGGGTGGATGTCATGAGGGTTGTCTCCTGCTCTGGGGCTGTCCGGCGGTGACGAGCGGTCAGCCCTTGGCCTTGCCGGCCGCGCCCTTCTCGGTGGCGGCGCCGTCGGTGACGAGGGTGCCGCCGGTGGTCTCCAGGTGCGCCCGGACGAACCACTGGAACTGCTCCAGGTCGCGGAGCTGTCCGATCAGCAGGTCCTCGGTGGCCGGGTCGATCTCGCCGGCCACCTCGATCGCCTTGCGGACGTCCTCGACGACACCGTTGTAGACCAGGTTGAGGGCGCCGAGGTGGGCGATGGCGTCCTGGCGGCCGATGCTGTAGTCGTTCCAGGTCCGCTCACTGACCAGGGCGCCCGGGGTGCCCAGGGCGACACCACCGAGCGCCGCGATGCGCTCGGCGACGTCATCGGCCATCGCGCGGACCTGCTCCACCTGCGGGTCGAGCATCTCGTGGACGGCGATGAAGTGCGGCCCGACGACGTTCCAGTGCACGTGCTTCAGCGTCAGATGGAGGTCGTTGAGGGCGTGCAGCCGCATCTGGAGAATCCCGATGAGCTCGCCGCCCTGCTTGGTGGTCAGGCCGGGGACGGTGTACTTCGGAAGCTTGCGCGTGGGCATGGCTGTCTCGCTTTCGTCGGTAGAGAAGGTCGTGAATTTCGGCTCGGGCACGTGTCAGGCACAAGCCGGGCATGGTGAGCGCTCCCCGCGCGGTCGGCGGGGCGGGTCGCGCCAGGGCTTGACGGGCTCAGGGCGCCGGGACGAGGGCGGCCTCGACCTCGCGGAGGAAGTCGTCCAAGTCGTCGGGCGTGCGTGAGGTGATCAGCGTCCAGCCGTCGGCGGTGTCGCTCACCACGGGCTTGTCCACCCACGCGCCGCCGGCGTTGCGGATGTCGGTGCGCAGGGACGCGTAGGAGGTGAGCGTCTTTCCGCGGACGAGATCGGCCTCGACCGCGAGCCACGGGCCGTGGCAGATCGCCGCGACGGGGCGCTTGGCCGACGCGAAGGCCCGTACGGCCCGCACGGCCGTTTCGTCCTGCCGGAGGCTGTCGGCGTTCAGCGTGCCGCCGGGTACGAGCAGCAGGTCGTACGCCGTGACGTCCGCCTTTTCCAGGGTCAGCGTCGGCTGCACGGTTTTGCCGGGGTCCTTGTCGCCGACGAGCGTCCGGATCGGCTCGTCGGACACGGCCGCGACGTCGACTCTTGCGCCCGCCGCCCGCAGGTGTTCCACGGGGACGACGAGTTCGTCCTGCTCGACGCCGTAGTTCGTCACGATCGCCAGAACGCTCCGGTCCTTCAGATTGCTGACCGCCATGGCGGTTCCTTCCTTACGCGCTTCTTGTGCTGGTGGCCCCCCGGGCTCGATGTGCGGCTACCCCTTCACCAGCTTTAATGCCTCGAAATGCTCACCGATTTGCCCGAATGGCGCGATATTGCGGCGATCCGGGTGGTCGGACGTCGTCCGGGACTCCCCTCGCGGGCACGCGGCCGAGGGCCGAGGGAGGCTCACGGCGCGAGGCCGGCGTCGCGGGCCAGGAGTGCGGCCTGCACCCGGTTGGTCACGCGCAAGGTGGTCAGGATGCGGCTGACGTGGGACTTGACGGTGCTCTCCCGCATGCCGAGCGCGTTCGCGATGTCGGCGTTGGTGTCCCCCTCGGCGAGCAGGGCCAGCACGTCCTTCTCCCGCGGGGTCAGAGGGTCGATCCGCGTCCGGGCTTGGGTGGCCCGAGGCCGGTTGGTGCGGTGGTAGCAGTCGATGAGACGGCGGGCGGCGGCGGGATGGAGCAAGGCGGAGCCGGCGGCGACGAGGTGGACGGCGCGCAGGATCTCGGCGGGGTCGGTGTCCTTGAGCAGGAAGCCGTCGGCACCCGCGGCCAGCGCGTTGTAGACGTACTCGTCGAGGTCGAAGGTGGTCAGCGAGATGACCTTGGGCGGGTGGGGCAAGGCGCGCAACCGCTTGGTGGCGACGATGCCGTCCATGCGGGGCATCCGGATGTCGACCAGGGCGATGTCGATGCGGTGGGCGGTGGCCTGCTCGATGGCGTGGAGCCCGTCAGCGGCCTGGGCGACGACCTCGATGGCCTCGTCGCCGTCGAGGAGGTCGGTCAGTCCGAGGCGGACGAGTGCGTCGTCGTCGACGACCATGACGCGGATCATGCGCGGGGACCGTTCGGCGCGGCGGCGCGGTGCGGTATCCGGGCGGCCAGCCGCCAGGACCCGCTGCCGCCGGGCCCGGCATTCAGGTGTCCGCCGAGTGCTTCGACCCTCTCGCGCAGCCCGACAAGGCCGAACCCCGAGGGCGCCGTCGCCTCGCCGCGCCCGCCGGGAGTGTTGGTGACCTCGACGACGGTGGCGGGCGGCCCGTAGTCGATACGGACGCGGACGGGGGCGTCGGCAGCGTGTTTGCGGGCGTTGGTCAGGGCTTCCTGGACCAGGCGGAAGACCGCCAGCCTGTGGGCCGACGGGGCCTGTTCCGGCCTGCCCTCGATGACGGTGTCGATGTGCTGCCCGGCCGTCCGCGCCTGCCCGATCATCTCCTCGACATCACGCAGGACCGGCGCCGGCCGTTCGGCACCGTGGGGGACGTCGGTGGTGCGCAAGGCGCCCAGCACGTCACGCAGGTCGGTCAGGGCATGGGTGGAGGCGGTGCGCAACAGGGTGAGGCGGTGGACGAGTGCCGCGGGCAGGACGTCCTTCCTGGCAGCGAGCACGCCGGTGTGCAGGGCGATCAGGCTGAGCTGGTGGGCGAGTACGTCGTGCATCTCGGCGGCGATGGCGGAACGCTCGGCCATGCGTACGGCCTGCTCGCGCAGTTCCCGCTCGGTCCGCAGATGCTCCACCTGTGTGTTCAGCGCCTTCACCAGGCGTCGCCGACTGCCCATCCACAGCCCTCCCACCACCGCCAGCACCGTGGAGCCGTACTGCTGCGGGCGCCACAGGGAGACCGCCGGGTGGAGCACGGCGCTCACCGAGAGCGCCACAGCCGAACAGGTCACAGCCGCCACGACGTGCCGGTGCGCGGCGAGGTCGAACAGGGCGAGCAGGAGCAGCGGCAGCAGCGGCCACCCCCATACTCCCGCCGCCGCCGTGGTCACCACCGGAGCGAGCCACCAGGGCGCCCGGCGCAGCAGCGCCAGCCCGCACACCACGGCCGCCGCACCGCCGGCAGGCGCGTACCGGCCTTCAGCGCTCAACGCCTCGTTCCGGAAAGCCGCCAGAGCCAGCACCGCCACCAAGCCGTAGCGGCCGTAGACCGCCCATCCCTGCCCCTGTTCCCCGTTCACCCGCAGAGCGTGGCACGCGCCCGGATGCCTGTCGTCCGACGTTCGGCTACGCCGACCTCCACCTTTGGTAGGGGAGGACGGCCGCACAAGGGAGGATATGCGCGGCTGAAGGCGTCTCTAGCGTCTCGGACATGGACGACTGGACCACCTCACACCACCGTGCCCCCGCGCGGCGCAAAGCGGAGAGCTGGATGTTCCTGCTCGAAGCGGCCCGCGATCTGCGCACCACCGGCGCCATCGCTCCCAGCAGCAAGGCTCTGGCCCGTCTGCTCACTGATCCCGCGGGCGAATACGGAGCGCGGCCCCTGAACGTCCTGGAGGCGGGCGCGGGCACCGGCTCCGTCACCCGCACGCTCCTCCCCCGCCTCTCCCCGGGCAGCAGCCTGGACATCGTCGAGGCCAACTCCCGCTTCGCCTCCCAACTGCGACGCCTCGTCAGCTCCCATCCGCTTCCGGCGGACGGGAGCGAACGGATTCGCGTCCATCACGCCTTCGTCGAACAGCTCGACACCGACCGGCGCTACGACGTGATCGTCTCAGGGCTGCCGTTCACCAACTTCACCCCGGCGCACGTCACGACGATCATGGACCGGTACATCGAACTGCTCCGGCCCGGCGGCACGCTCACGTACTTCGCCTACCGCGGCACCCGCTACGCCCGCGCCCTGACCGCCACCCGCCGCGAAGCCCGCCGCCACCGCGCCGTCGAAGAGGTCCTCGCGGGATACCAGGACCAGTACGCCACCGGCTGCCGGACCGTGTGGGGCAACCTGCCCCCGGCGAGGGTCTGGCGGCTGCGCCGACCGGCCGACGTGTCCGCCCCGGCGGCGGCATCGCCCGTCGCCGCCGTGACGTCTCGGCCAACTCCCTGACCGGAGAGCCCAGTTGGCGCGTCGCCGGATCGTCGCGTCATACCCCGCGACCGCCAACGCCCGTTCTGCCCGCGGAAGCGACCGGAGCAGGCCCCGCAAAGGGCCCTCGAACGTACGGGGGTCTCCCGCCGGTTGATCGAGGCCCCCGAGGATGAGCGGGAGGCCCGCCTCGAACGCCTCCTCGTGAGTGACGACGGGGACAACGTCCGGCGCCCCCGTGTCCGCCTGCTCCTCCAGCACGACCTGCCGACCGCGCTGGCGAACTACGATCGCGTCCTGCGGCCCTTCGTGGACTCGAGGGCTCCACGGCCCGCTCCGCCCCGCCCTCGCCCTCCACCGTGACCGTAGGAATCGCCAACTCGCCTCGCTCCCGCGCTAGTTCGGAAATCCAGAACTCTGGCCGAGCCCCGTCTTCGCAGGGGCGCGAGGAACTGCGCGGACCCAATCGTGGGTAGGGAACGAAAGTTCGACAGCCCCTCTCGTCCCCACCGTCACGGAGGAAACATGCGCAGGAGAACGCTGATACGCGCCCTCGCCGTAGGCACGCTCGCCCCGGCAGGTCTGGGTCTGGGCGCACGAAGCGCGTCCGCCGCGGCCGATTCGTACGGAATCGACGTCGCGACCACCCAAGGCGGCATCGACCTCGCGCTCGCCCGCAACCAGGGCCAACAGTTCGCCATCGCCAAGACCGGCGGCAGCCAGCTCAGCGAGGGACCGTACGTCAGCCCGTACTACACGGCCCAAGTGGACAGCGCGCGAGCGGCCGGACTGCGGGTCGGCCACTACTGGCTGTCCGGCGACTTCCAGGCGCCGACGGACGCGGCGAACTACTTCGTCGACCACCTGCACGACTACCGGCAGGGCGACGTACTGGCCCTGGACGACGAAGTGCTGGACGACTCCACCGGGTTGTGGAACGACGGCCAGGTCGCCGCCTGGTTCCGGCAGGTACAGGCCAGGGTCGGTACGTGCGTGCCCTGGTTCTACATCGGCGCCGCGAATCTGCGCGGCGGCAGTTGGGGCCAGACGATCGCCACCGGGGCCAAGCTGTGGGTGGCCGCGTACGGCTCCAACAACGGTACGCGGCAAGGCGAACCGGAGCTGGGCGGCGCGTACCCGGACTGGGCGGTCCACCAGTACACCTCCGTGGGCTCCATCGGCGGCATCCGGAACGTGGACCACAATCTCGCTCGCGGCTCGGCGTTCGATCTGGTCGCTCCGGGCAGCGGGGGCGGAGGAGGGGGCGGCGGAGGCGGAGGTCTGCCGAAGACCACGACGGAGCAGGACGGCGTACCGGGACCGGTGTTCTGGAGCCGGGCGCAGAAGTGGCTGTCCCTCACCTCGGGTTACACCGGCCCGGTCGACGGCGTGCCCGGCGTCAACACCTACGCGGCCCTCCAGCGGTACCTGAAGGCGCACTTCGGCTACGCCGGTCCCGTCGACGGCGTGCCCGGCGTCAACACGTACGCCGCCTGGCAGCGGCTCGCCGCGCAGTGGGGCTACACCGGCCCGATCGACGGCGTGATGGGCCCCAACTCCTGGCGCGGCGTCGCCCGTTTCCTCAACCAGAACGCCTGGGACTGACCCCTCGCGCGGGAGCTCCCCCGGGACCCCTCAAAACCGACGTACCGGCCAGCGCCACTGGGGCGGCCGGTACGTCAGCCGGGGAACGGTGATGTCCGACCACGCGTCAGCGAAGAACGCCAGAGCCGGTCGCGGAACCCGCCCTCCGAGTCCCGCCCGTGCACGGTCTGCGCATGACCCGGATCAGTGACGCATCAGGCGGGGACGAAGAGAGCCTCGTGGGCCCCGTCGAGGATGAACCCGTTGTCGAAGCGGACCCGCACGCTCACGCGAGGCGGCTGTTCCTGGAAGGCGGTCCACGCGGGTTCCAGAGAGCCGACCTTCTCTTCGAGCTGCCTCCTGCTCTCCGTGGGCATCTCGCCTCCGAAGGCGTCGAGCAGCGACTTGAGCCGCTCGTACTCGCGCACCTCGTCGCTCTCGTCCCGGTGGGCGACCACCTGCTCGACGGCCCCGCCTGTGCCCGCGGCCAAAGACAGGAACCCGATCACGACCCCCGACACCTCCGCCGAATCGGTCAGTCTGGTGTCCGCTGCCAGCACCACCCGCTGGCCCGCCTTCAGAGTCATCCGCTCCCCATCTCCGCTACGCCGGCTACGTCGCTTCCATCCGCCCGCCGCAAGAACGTCTCACCTCGGCGATCGCTCACGACACGGGCCCCTTCGTGGAACCTACGGGCACCGTAATACGGCATCCGCACAACGCCGTCCCCGGCGAGGCAACGCCGCTGCCAGTGGGCCGAGTCCTCCAGGCGCTGATGTCGCTGGAGTGGCGAAATCCGGCTCACCGCGGAGACGAAGGAGGCTCCGCGAGCGGGCTGCTGCGTCGCGGCGGGCTCATGGGCGTGGCGGGGTGGGGGGTGAGGCTGCCGTGGGTGTGGCGGCCTTCCAGGACGGTCAGGGTGACTCTGTGTGCGAAGTCCCGGCCGTGGAAAGGGGAGTTGGCCGACCGGCTCAGCCAGGTGGCGGGCTCGGCCCGCCATGCCTGCGGCCGGACGACACAGAAGGTCGCCGGTTCGCCGACCGCGACCGGGCGGCCTGCGAGGTCGGCGATCCGGCCGATCGCGGCCGGGGCCGTGGACATCACGCGCGCCACCGCGGTCCAGTCCACCGCCCCGGTGGCCGGGTCCGCGAACACCTCGGCCACCACCGGCAGCGCCGTCTCCAACGAGGTCAGGCCGAAGGCGGCGCTCAGCCAGGAGCAGGTCTTCGTTCGAGCCGGGTGCGGAGCGTGGTCGGTGGCGACGACGTCGATCGTGCCGTCGCGCAGCGCCGCGCGCACCGCGGCCACGTCGGTGGCCGACCGCAGCGGCGGGTTGACCTTCAACGCCGGTCCCCGCTCGGCGGCTTGGGTGTCGGTGAGCATCAGGTGATGGGGCGTCACCTCGGCGGTCACGGACAGGCCCTCGCGTTTGGCGGCCCGTACCAGCGCGACGGAACCCGCCGTGGAGACATGACAGATGTGCAGCCGTCCACCGGTGGCGGCGGCGAGCGCCAGGTCCCGGCCGATCACCGCCTCCTCCCCCGCGCCCGGCCAGCCGGGCACGCCGAGACCGGCGGCGACCGGCGCGTTGACGACTCCGTCGCGGACGATGGCGGCGCTCTGCGCGTGCTGGGCGAACGCGGTGCCGTACCGGGCCATCGCCGTCAGCAGTTCCAGGACCAGATTGTCGTCGTTCACGCACTTGCCGTCGTCGGAGAAGACCGTCACCCCGGCCGCCGCCAACGCCGCCACGTCCACGATCGCCTCTCCGGCCAGACCGGCCGTCGCCGCCGCCACCGGGTGGACGCGTACGCCGAGCCCCCCGGCCCGCCGCCGTACCTCCCGTACCCGCGCGACGGTGTCCGTCACCGGTGAGGTGTTCGCCATCGCGAAGACGTCGGTGAACCCTCCGGCCGCCGCCGCGGCGGCCCCGGACGCCAGCGTCTCCGCCTCCTCTCCGCCCGGCTCCCGCAGGTGCGTGTGCAGATCGACCAGCCCGGGCAGCAGCGTCCCGCCTGTCGGCTCCCCGGCCACCGCGTCCACGGACCGGATCACCCCGTCCTCGACAGTCAGGTCGAAGACCCCCGTCCGCCCGGCGACGCCGACCCGCTCCACCCGCCATGTCCCGTGCTCCGGCGTCGTGTTCACGAGGTGCCGTCGAGCCGGTGGAGGGCGGCGAGGAGGGCACGGACGCCCGAGGCGATCTGGGACGTAGGGGTGAACTCGGCGGGGACGTGGCTGAGTCCGTCGTCGCTGGGGACGAAGAGCAGGCCGGTCGGGATGACATGGGCGATCTGCTGCGCGTCGTGGCTGGCGCCGCTGGGCAGGACGCGGTACGGGAGGCCCAGGGAGGCGCAGGCATGGCGGATGTGGTCGGCGACCCAGCCCGGCAGGATGACCGGTGAGGTATCGGCGATGACCTCCGTGGTGAGCGCGACCCCGTGGTCTCGGGCCAGCGCGGCGAACTCGGCGGCCAGGGTACGGGCGGTGTCGCGCTGGCGGACGGAGTCCACGTCGCGTACGTCGACGAAGAACTCGACCGACCCCGGGACCGTGGTGATCGAGCCGGGCTCGACGCGGAGCCGGCCGACGGTGACCCGTACGCCGTGGTGCCGGGGGTCGCGGGCGAGCCGGTCGCCCAGCACCACGCACTCGGCGGCGGCCACCAGGGCGTCGCGCCGCAGGTGCATGGGGGTGCCGCCGGAGTGGGTGGCGCGTCCCTCGGCCCGCACCCGCAGCCGGGTGCTGCCGGAGATCACGTCGACCACGCCGAGGTCGACCCCCTGCGACCGCAGCACCTCGCCCTGCTCGATGTGGAGTTCGACGAAGGCGAACCACTCCTCGGGCCGCCAGCGCGACGCGTCCACCAGGTCCGGCCGCAGCCCGACTGCGGCCATCGCGTCGGCCATCGTCACGCCGTCGCGGTCGGTGAGCCCCGCGAGATCCGCCGCGCCGGTCAGCCCGGCCGCCATCCGGCTGCCGTTGCACGCCTGCCCGAACCGCGCGCCCTCCTCGGCCGCGAACGCCACGAACCGCCACGGTCGACGGTGCGCGGCCTCCTGCCGGACCACGATCTCGGCGACTTCCATGGCCGCGACGACGCCAACGATGCCGTCGAAGCCGCCGCCCTGCGGCACGGTGTCCAGATGTGAGCCGGTGCCCAGCGCGCGTGCGTCGCCGGAGCCCGTGTTCGGCCCGGTGGGCGGCAGTTCCGCCACGGTGTTGCCCGCGTGGTCGGTGGTGACCGTCAGCCCGAGGGCCGTCATGTGGGCGGCGAACACCGCGTGCGCCTGGCGTTCCAGCGGGCTGTACGCCAGGCGCGTGCAGCCGGGCCCCGGTTCGGTGAGCGCGGCGAAGCCCGCCAGATGAGCGTCGATCCGCCCGAGGTCGACCCCGTCGAGCAGGTCGGCGGTCGCCGGCTGGGCCGTCCCGGTGCTCACGCTTCGTCCCTGTCGTGGCCGGTGCGGCCGTTGTCACGGTCGGCTCCGCCGTTCCCGGGGCTGACCACGTCCACGCCGTCGGGGGCCGCCCCGAGGAGCGGGGCGAGCGAGCAGACGGCGACGACCCGGCCGCCGTGACCGGTCACCGCCCTTACCAGCGGCGCGAGTTCGGCTCCGGGGCCGCCGCTGTCGACGCCGCCCCGGGCGACCACGACCGTGCGTTCGCCGGGCAGCACGTCCTCCACGATCAGCCGTCCGAGGTCCTCGACCACGACCCGGCGCGGCAGCCCGAGGGTGTGGGCGACCACATGGGCGAGCAGTACGTCGGCGGTCGCGTTCCAGCTCACGACGGCCTCGGGGCGGTAGCGGGCGGCCAGTTCGGCCAGCGCCGCGCCCGCCCGTTCCACGGTGGCGGGGTCGTCGGCGAGCAGAGCGGCACCGGCGCCCGTCGTCGAATCCGCGGGCTCCGCGGGGGACTTGGCGGCCGGGGCCGGCGGGGCGGGGGGATGCGGAAGGGGGCTGGTGGGCATGGCGCTCTCCTGTCGGGTCGTACGGTTCTCCTGCCGGGCGGTGGGTCTCGGTGCGGGGCCGGCGGGGCCGGCGGGTCCGGCGGGTCCGGCGAGGGCTGCGGGGCCTGCGGGGCCTGCGGGGCCTGCGGGGATGACCACTTCGAGCGGGCCGAGAGGCCCGACGGGTGCGTAACCGGTCGCCGTCCGCCGTACGAGGGCGGTGTGGAGGCCGAGGCCGGCGGGCGGTTCCCCGGACGGCGCGACCACCACGGCCGCGCTGTGCGGCAGGGCCCCGGCCTCGCGCAGCAGCGGCAGCGCTCCGGCGGCCGAGGCGGCGTCGACGGCGATCACGACGACCGTCTCGCCCGGGTGGATCACGCCGAACGGCGGGGCGCCCGCGACGAGGGCCGCGAACGGCAGTCCCGTCTCCAGCGACACAGCCGCGCCCAGAGCCTGGGCGCCGGGCCCCGCCGCCACCAACCGGTCGGCGGTGGCGGGGACTTCGGCGGCCAGGGCGGCGGCGAGCCGGCGCAGCAGCGCGGGCCGGTCCAGCCAGCCCGAGCCACTCCCCCGGTCGCCGACAGTGTCACCGGCGGCGGCGTCACCTGCGGCGTACCCGGCCGCGGCCAGGTCCCCGGCCAGCTCGTCCGCCAGCACTCCCGGGGCCCGGTCGAGACCGGGAAGCACCCGGGCTCCGACCCGCGACCGGCTTTCCGCCACGCCGCGCGATGCGACCGCCTCCGCCCCGGCCGCCGCGACCGCCGGCGCCGTGGAGACCGCCCCGACCCCCGCCCCGGCTCCCGCTTCCGCCGTCATGGCCGGTCCCCTCCCGCGAAGGAGGGCCGCGGGACGAAGACGTCCGGCGACGTGCTGTCGGCCTGCATCAGTGCGACGAGCTGCTCCTGGGTCGGGTTCGGCGCGAAGGGCCGCTCGTACCCCTGCTCGCGCGACAGCGCCTGCGCCGCGTCCAGCACGATCCGTGCCTTGACCGCACGGTCGGCCGGATCGGCGACCCGCGACCAGGCCGCGCAGACGGTGACGGCCGAGCTGACCCGTCCGGACGGACCGCTGCGGACCGGCGCGGAGACCGCCCAGACGCCCTCGTCGAGTTCGTTGTCGCACACGTCGAAGCCCCGCTGGCGGACCACGGCGAGGTGGTCGATGAGCCGGTTGATCTCCCGGACGGTGCCGGAGGTGAAGGACGCGCGGGGGTAGGACGACAGCAGCGTCTCGACGAAGGCCGGGTCCTGGTAGGCGAGGATCGCGCGGGCCGAGGCGGCGGCGTGCAGCGGCACCTCCTGGCCGAGCCTGACGAACAGCCGCAGCGGGCGCTTGGTGCCCGCGATGGACACCGCGACCACCCGGCCGTCGATCAACTGGGTGAGCACCACGCTCTCCCCGCACCGCCGTTCGGCCTCCACCAGCGCAGAGGGCGGCTGGATCACGAACGGCTCGTAGTCCTCGACATGGCCGAGTTCGAGCGCGTTGGGGCCGAGCACGTACCGCTTGGTGGTGGGCGACCGGCTGACGAAGCCGGTGTGCTCCAGGGTGCTCATCACCCGGTGCATGCTGCCGACGGGGATCTCCAGTTGCTGGTGGAGCTGCTGGAGGGTGAGGCCCTGGCGGTACGCGGACAGGTGGGTGAGCACCGACAGGGCCCGCACCACCACGTGCATCGGCTTGTCTGCGCCCGACCGCTCCGGACCCGGCTTGTCCGAACCCGCCGTCTCCGCACCGGACTTGTCAGACCGTGGTCGCTGGGCGCCGGTCTTCTTCATGAGGTGTCCCCATCCCGTTGATCCCGTTGATCCCGCAGATCGCCTGGATCGCATCGTCGCGCAGGTCGCGTCCGTCCCGCTGGTCGCCACTGGATCCCTTGGATTTCCCCGCCGTTACCGCTGAGGTGTCGGCGAGAGTCATTCCGTAACACGGAATCAACATATCGGCTCCGCACCACTGGAGTATCGGAGCCTCACCGGCCCCCTGTCAATGACACTTCCTCAGACTGCGCAGCGGGAATGCCGATTCGCAAGGTCATCGGGCACGAAACCCTTGACAGCCGGACCGGGGCCTTCCAATACTGTCGAATCCGCAGTGCGGAATATTCGTTTCCGTCTCACGGAAATAAGGGAAGGGGGGTTGATGACCGTCTCCGACATCGAGGTGGCCGTACCTCCGGCCGCCGCCAGGCCGCCGAACCGGTCCCCGTCCCGTGGCCTGCTGCCACGAGGCGCCCTGCTGCTGGTCGCCCGCAAACTGGGCGGCGCGGTGCTGGTCGTCTGGGGCGTGGTCACCTTCACGTTCGTCGTGGCCCGCGTCGTGGCGCCGGACCCGACGGGCCTGCTGGTACCGCCCGGGGCGAGCGAGGAGGTCCGGGCCCAGGTGCGGTCCTCCCTCGGCCTGGACCACAGCATCCCTCGCCAGTACCTCATCTACCTGCGCGATCTGCTGCACGGCGACCTCGGTACGTCCTTCGGCACCGGCCGCGCCGTCAGCGCCGACCTGACCAGCAGGCTCCCCGCCACGCTGGAGTTGGCCGTACCCGCCCTGATCATCGGCGTCCTGCTCGGCACCGCGCTCGGCGTGATCAGCGCGGTCCGCCGGGGCAAGGCCGCCGACCACGCGATCCGGGTGGTCACCGTGGCGGCGCTCGCGATGCCGCAGTTCTGGCTCGGCCTGGTGCTGTTGTCGCTGTTCTTCGTCCGGTTCGGCATCCTGCCGGGACCCATCGGCCGACTGCCCGCGGGCCTGGCGCCGCCGCCCGGCGTCACCGGCAGCTACGTCATCGACGGGCTGCTGGCCGGGCAGTGGGACACCGTCCGGCAGGCCCTGCTCCAACTGGTGCTGCCCTGCGTCGTCCTGGTCTGCGGCATCTTCGCCCCCATCACCAGGGTGGCCAGGTCCGGCATGGTCGAGGCGCTGCGCAGCGAATACGTCAGGACCGCGCACGCCTACGGTTTCAGCCGGTCCCGTATCTACCGCAGCTACGCGCTCCGCAACGCGCTGCTCCCGGTGATCACCATGATCGCCGGCGGCGTCGCCTTCGCCTTCACCGGCGCGGTGCTGGTCGAGGGGGTCTTCGGCTGGCCGGGCATCGGCCAGTACGCGCTGACCGCCGTCCAGCAGTCCGACTTCCCCGCGCTCCAGGGCTTCGTGCTCTACGCGGCCGTCGTATACGTCGCCCTGTACGCACTGGTCGATCTCGCCTACTCGCTGGCCGACCCGAGGATCCGCTCATGACCGCCCCGGCCCCCGTGCCCTCCGCCGACCTGACCGCCGCCCCCTCAGCGGGCCCGCCCGCGGGGCCCGGCGGCCCGGACCAGGACCGGCGCCCGTCCGGCCGTCGGCTGACCCGCCTGCTGCCCGGCGCCGGCGGCGCCGACTCGCTGACCGTACGCCTGGGCCTCGGCCTGATGGCCGTGCTGCTGGTGGCCGCCGCGGTCGGCAGGATCTGGACGCCGTACGACCCCGAGCAGCCCGGCGTGGGGCTGCCGTACCAGTCCCCGGGCGGGAAGCACTGGTTCGGCACCGACCAGGCGGGGTCCGACGTCTTCTCCAAGACGCTCGCCGCCACCTGGACCGACCTGTGGCTGACCCTGGTGGCGGTCGCCATCGCCTTCGTGATCGGCAGCCTGCTCGGCGCGGTCGCCGGGTACTGGGGCGGCTGGGCGGACGCGGTGATCATGCGGGTCACCGAGATCCTCCAGTCCTTCCCCGCGCTGCTGCTGGCGTTGCTGCTGGTCACCACGCTCGGCTCGGGCCTGGCCAATGTGATCGTCGTGGTCGCCTTCGTCGGACTGCCCGGCTATCTGCGGCTGTTGCGCGCGGAGGTCAAGGGCCGCAAGTCGTGGGAGTTCGCCGAGGCCGCCGTGCTGGCGGGCAACAGCGGACGGCGTGTCCTGGCCCGGCACCTGGTGCCCAACGGCCTGACCCCGCTGGTGTCCTACGCGGCGGTCAACGCCGCCTGGGTGGCGATCGTGGTCTCCAGCCTCGGCTTCGTCGGCGTCGGGATCGAACCCGGCAGCCCGGAGTGGGGCTCGATGATCGCGGGCGGCAAGGACTCCCCGGACGCGTACTGGATCTCGCTGTTCCCCGGCGTCTGCATTCTGCTGCTCGCCGCCGCCTTCTACCTGCTCGGCGACGGCCTGCTGGAACGGGAGGACGACCGATGAGCGCCACCTCCGGCGCGGCCGTACAGCCGCCCGCGCCCCTGGCCGACGGAGCCGGGAACGCGTCCGGCGCCGACCCCGGCGTCCCGCTGCTCACCGTGGCCGGCCTGTCCGGCGCCTTCCGCTCCGGGCACGGCGACCGGGCGCGCGCCGTCCAGGTGCTGCGCGATGTGAACTTCGAGCTGCCGCGCGGGCAGATCACCGCGATCGTCGGCGAGACCGGCAGCGGGAAGTCGCTGACCGCGCTCACCGTGATGGGACTGTGCCCGCCCCGGCTGGCCGTCGAGGGCTCCATCCGCTTCGACGGGAAGGAACTGCTGGGCCTGGACGAGGCCGGCTACCGCGGACTGCGCGGCGGCCAGATCGCGATGGTCTTCCAGGACGCCCGCTCCTCGCTCAACCCGGTGCTCACCGTCGGCCGCCAGCTCACCGACGTGGCCCGGCTCCACCACGGCCTCGGCAAACGCGCGGGCCGCGCACTGGTGGCCGAGACGCTGGCACGCGTCCGGATCCCCGATCCCGTGCGGCGGATGGCGCAGTACCCGCACCAGTTCTCCGGCGGCATGGCGCAGCGGGCGATGATCGCGATGGCACTGCTGTGCCGCCCCCGGATGATGCTGCTGGACGAGCCGACCACCGGGCTGGACGTCACCACCCAGGCCGACGTGATGGAACTTGTCGTGGAGCTGGCCCGGCAGGACGGGCTCACCGTGTGCCTGGTCACCCACGACCTGGGCGTCGTCGGCGAGACCTGCGACCGGGTGGTGGTGATGCGGGGCGGCACGGTGATCGAACAGACCGCCGCCGAGGACTTCTTCCGGGCTCCGCAGGCCGACTACTCCCAACTCCTGCTGGCCGCCAACCGCGTTGACGACGACTCCGGGAGGCCGTCATGACCTCGTCCGCCGTACCCGCTTCTTCCGCCTCAGTCAAAGCCTCCGCCGCCGACTCGGCCGCCGTCGGCGCGTCCGCCCCGGCCGGGTCCGAACCGGTCCTCCAAGTGGACGGCCTCCGGACGGAGTTCACCGTCCGCAGCCGGGGCCTGCGGCACACCCTGCGCGCCGTGGACGGCGTGGACCTGGTGCTGCGGCCGGGCGAGACGCTGGCCATCGTCGGAGAGAGCGGCTCGGGCAAGTCCACGCTGGCCCGGTCGATCCTGCGGTTGGTCGAACCGGCCGCGGGCCGGGTGACCGTCGCCGGGCGCCCGCTGTCGTCCTTCCGCGACCGGCGCGAGGTGTACCGGGACGTGCAGATGGTCTTCCAGGACCCCCGCTCCTCCCTCGACCCCCGGCAGAAGATCCGCTCGATCCTGGACGAGCCGCTGCGGCTGCACCTGCGAATGCCCGCGCCGCGGCGCGAGGCCCGAATCCGTGAGCTGCTGGCCTCAGTTGAGCTGTCCGAGGACCTCCTGGACCGGCGGCCGGCCGCGCTCTCCGGCGGCCAGCGGCAGCGGATCGGCATCGCCCGCGCGCTGGCCGTCCAGCCCAGGGCCGTCATCCTCGACGAGCCCACCGCCTCGCTCGACGCCTCCACCCGGGGCGTCGTGCTGGACCTGCTGGCCCGCCTCCAGCGCGAGACCGGCATCGCCTACCTGCTGATCTCGCACGACCTCCAGGCCGTACGCCGGATCGCGCACCGCGTGCAGGTGATGTACGTGGGCCGGGTCGTGGAGTCCGGCACCACCGAGGAGGTGCTGCGCCGTCCCGCTCACCCCTACACCCGCGCGCTGCTGGACGCCGCCCCGGTCGCCGCGTACGGCGGCCACACCCGCGCCATCCGGCTCAGCGGCGAGAACCCCGGCCCCTTCGACCTGTCCGCCGGCTGCGCGCTGGCCCCCCGCTGCCCGCTGGCGGAGGGGTCCTGCACGGCCGGAAGGCCCCCGCAACTGTCCTTCGGCGGCACGCACGACGCCGCCTGCCCCATCACCCACCGACAGGTCAGCGCCGACCTCTCGGCCGCGCGAAGAGAGAGGCAAGACTCAGATGACCAGTAGATCTCCGCGGCGCGCCCGGCTGTTGGCCGGTACGGCCGCGGTCGCGGTCGCCGCCGTCCTGACGGCCTGTTCGTCCTCGGCAGGCACCACCGGACAGAGCGCCGCCAAACCGCCCGCGGCGCTGGTCGCCGCCTGGCCGAGCGACATCTCCACCATGGACCCGGGCAACGTCAACACCGACCAGGACAAAGAGCTGGCGATGAACGTCTACCAGAACCTGGTGGGCTACAAGACCACGGCCCAGGGCGGCCACTCCGCCTCCAACGGCCTCGCCGCCGCACCCGCCCTCGCCTCCTCCTGGACCATCGCCGGGGACACCGTCACCTTCACTCTCCGCGACGGCTTGAAGTTCTACCCCAGCGGCAACCCGGTCACCGCCAAGGACGCCGTCTGGTCGCTCCAGCGGGCGCTGAAGCTCAACGGCGCCGTCGAGCTGAACAACAGCGGTATCTTCGACGCCGCCCAGATCACCGCCCCCGACGCCACCCACGTCGCCATTCGCTACCAGGACAGCGCGGGCAAACCGATCAAGGCCAGCGAGGTCAACATCGCCACGCTGCGCACCTGTTGGTACGGCGTCATCGACTCCGCCGCCGCCCTCAAGAACGCCGGCCCGTCCGACCCGATCGCCGCCGAGTGGCTGAAGAGCCACGTGGCGGGCAGCGGCCCGTACTACGTCAAGAGCCGGCAGACCGGCCAGTCGCTGAACCTCGCGGCGGTGCCCGGCGCGGCCCTGAACGCACCGAAGTTCTCCGCCGTGACACTGCGCGTCGTCAACGACGGCAATGTGGCGGGCCTGTTGCGCGGCGGCAGCGTCAACATCGCCCAGTACGGCCTGAGCCCCCGGGACGCGACCTCGCTGAAGTCGGCCGGCTTCAACGTCCAGCACGCCAACACCTCCAGCTACCTCTACCTCCAACTCGCCTCCGACGCGGGCCCGTTCAAGGACCCGCTGGTGCGGCGCGCCGTCGCCGAGGCACTCCCGTACGACGCGCTGGTGAAGAACGTCTACTACGGCCAGGCCGAGCGTGCCGACTCCTACGTCTCCGCCGGCGCCCCCGGCTACAGCGCCGCCTGGAAGGACTACGGCGACGCCGCGAAGGCCAAGAGCCTGATGGCGCAGGCCGGGAATCCGTCGGTCTCCACCAAGCTCCGCTACCCCAGCGAGAACACCGACTTCGCGACCGCCGCCCAGCTCATCAAGAGCGCGCTCAAGCCGATCGGCGTCGACGTCACCCTGCAACCGCAGACCTCGGCCGCGCTGATCACCTCGATCATCGGCCGCGCCACCGCCAAGACCGGCGGCAGCGCCGACGACGGCATGGTGCTCACCACGCTGTCGACGTACGTGGAGGACGCCAAGACCCCGGTGAAGCTGTGGACCGTGACCGGCGGGGTCGTGAACTTCTCCCGCACCAGCATCCCGGAGATCGACCGGCTCCAGGGCGAGTTCGCCATGGCGGCGCCGAGCCCTGCGCGTGACCAGGCGTACGAGAAGATCCAGCAACTCGCCGCGCAGGACGCCGCGTTCCTGCCGCTGGTGGTCACCGGCCGCACCCTGGTCAGCGCCTCAGGGGTGTCCGGCCTGACCTTCACCCCGGAGCCCGTCACCCTCTACTGGACGCTGGAGCCCAAGAAGTGACGGCCGGGCAGGCCGGGCCGTCGACCGGGGAGTCCGGCTCCGAGCCGTTGTGGCGCCGCTCGGCGCGGCAACTCGCCGCCTCCTACGCCGAAGGCTCGGCCACGCCCGCCGAAGTGCTGGAAGCGGTGGTCGAGCACGCCGAGCAGGTCGACCGGCGTCTGAACGTCTTCGCCCACCGCGCCTTCGACGCCGCCCGGCGGTCCGCCGCCGCCAGCGGTGAACGGTGGCGCGCGGGAACCCCGTTGAGCGCGTACGACGGCGTGCCGCTCACGGTCAAGGACAACATCCCGGTGGCCGCGATGCCCTGCGCCTGGGGCAGCCGGCTCTACGCCGACCGCACCCCGGAGCGCGACGAACTGTGCGTCGGACGGCTGCGGGCCGGCGGCTGGGTGATCCTCGGCAAGAGCAATGTCTCGGAGTTCACCCTCGGTCTCGGCAATGTCAGCACCCTGCTGCACGGCACCACCCGCAACCCGTGGAATCCCGCGCTCACCACCGGCGCGTCCACCGGCGGCGGCGCGGCGGCGGTGGCCGCGGGCGTCGGGCCGGTGGCGCTGGGCACCGACGGCGGCGGCTCGATCCGCTGGCCGGCCGGGTACTGCGGGCTGGTCGCGCTCAAGCCGACGCTGGGCCGGGTCGCCCGGCTCGACGGCCTGCCGACCGTGCTGCACGACCTGGAGGTGATCGCACCAGCCGCCCGTACGGTGGCGGACCTGTCCGCGCTGCTCGGGGCGGTGGCCGGGCCCGACGCGCGGGACCGCCGTTCGCTCGGTGTGCCGGACGGCCCCGCCTTCCGCGGCCGGCCGCTGCGGATCAGGATGGTGGGGCGGTTCGGCGACTATCCGGTCGAACCGGAGATCACCGCGTCGCTGACGGCCGCGGCCGACCGGCTCAGCACGCTCGGCCACCGGGTGGAGACCGGCGAAGTGCCCTTCGACTTCGGCCGGTTCGACACCCACTGGCGGACCATCGGCACCACCGGCCTGGCCTGGCTGATGCGCCGTCACCCGGACTGGCGCGCGGCGGTCGGCGACATCTACCCGCCGATGGTCGAGCACGGCCGCTCGTTGAGCGCCGCGGACTACGTGGACGCGCTCGACGCCTTCCGTGACCTGTTCGCGCAGCTCGCCGACTTCTTCACCGGCACCGACCTGCTGCTCACCCCGGTCGCCGGGGCGATGCCCTGGGCCGCCGACCAGCTCGCCCCGCCCTACCAGCGGGTGTTCACCGGCATCGCCAACGCCACCGGTGTGCCCGCTCTCAGCCTGCCGGGACCGCCGTCCCCGGCCGGCCTGCCGATCGGTTTCCAGCTCGTCGGCCCGTACGGCGCGGACCGGGCGCTGCTGGACCTCGCATCCGACTACGAGGCCGCGTACGGCTGGGCCGACCGCTGGCCGGCTGTCGCCGCCCCCCTTCCGAAAGGCGCCCGAGCATGACAGTCAGGATCGACTCCTTCGACACCGCGGGGCCCGGTGACACCGACGGGCTGGTGGCTGTGCTCAGCGCCCACGACCCGGCACGGATACGGCGGCTCGCTCTGCTGGTGAAGACCGAGGGCAGCGCCGAGACCAACGACTTCTCACGCGAACTCGCGTCCTGGCGGGCCCGGGAGGCCGTGCTCGCGCACGGCGGCGGGGACCTGCTGGAACGCTCGGTGTTCCTACACTCCACGGGCGCCGAGGGGGCGATGACGCCGTTCGGCTATCTCGTCGTCGAGCTGGACGACGCGGACGACGCGGACGGCTCGGACGGTTCGGGTGCCGCAGAGGCCGTTCCCGTGACGGACGGCGCGGGTGCCGTTGCCGTGACGGACGACGCGGAGTCCACCGGCGGGGAGGCGGCCCCGGCTCCTCGCGGGGCGCCCGGCCCAGCGGGCACGCTCTGCGTGGGCATAGGGCGCAGCCGCCGGATCCGCGGTTCCGAGATCGGCTCGGCCGAACACGTCGCGCTGGCCGAGCAGGCCGTCGCGGAGGCCGTCGCGGACGCGGGTCTCGACCCCGCCGACGTCGCGCTGGCCGTCGTCAAGACGCCGCTGACCGCACACGACGAGCCCATGCGGGTCACCTCCGCCGAGGCCAAGGCGGTCGGCGCGCTCGGCGCGGCGCTCGCGCTCGGCGAGGTGGAGCGGGCCGACGTCGTCCCGGCCGCCTTCGGCCGTGACCTGACCCTGCACTCGCGCCGCACCATGGTCTTCTCCAGTTCGGAGGCCGCGTGTGTCGAGGTCCTGGTGTTCGGCAACCGCCCCGGCGCGGGCGGCGACCTCCGGATCGTCTCCGGCCTGCTCGCCGACGTCCTGGACGCGCCCGGCATCCGCCGCGTCCTGGCCGCGGCGGGCGCGGAGTTGACCGCCGACGGGACGGTACGGGAGCCGGGACAGGTCGCGGCCCTGCTGATCAAGGCGGGCAACCGGCGGGACGGCACTCTGCGTGGCGCCCGGACCACCGTGCTGACCAGCCAGTTGGACCCGGACAAGCACGTCCGGGCGATCATGAGCGGGGTGGCGGGAGCGGTGCTCGGCACCGGGCGGATGTTCATCTCCGCCAACTCCGTCCACCAGGCGCCGGACGGGGGCGGCCTGTGCGTCGCGATCGTCGGGCCGCCCGTCTCCGGCGCGCCGGCCACCGACGTGCCGCCGCGCGGCGTACCGGCTTCCGTCGCGGCCTCCCCGGCGGGTGGCGCCGTATGAGCCTGCCGACCCTGCCCATGGTCGGTGACGCCGACGTACGGTCGGTGATCACCGTCGCCGACGCGCTGGAGGTGGTCGAGGCCACCTACGCCGACTTCGGCGCCGACCGGCTCTCCCTGTCCGCCCCCACCATCACCCGGCTCGGCGTGAGCGGCGGCACGCGGGGCTTCGGCCTCAAGGGCGCGCTGCTCGACCGGTACGGGGTCGCCGGGGTGCGGGTCACCCCGACCCACACCGCCGGGCGCAACAGTTGGTGCCTGGTGCTGGAGACCGAGTCCGGCCGCCCGTTGGTCGCCGTCGAGGAGACCTGGCTGCACCGGCTGCGGACGGCGGCCTCCGCCGCCGTCGCCGCGCGGCTGCTGGCCCGGCCCGACAGCAAGGTGCTGACGCTGGTCGGCGCCGGACAGATCGCCGCCTTCGTCCCGGCCGCGTTCGCCGAGGCGTTCGCGCTGGAGGAGATCCGGGTGGTGGCGCGCACGGCCGGCTCCGCCGCCGACTTCGTCGCCCGGCAGCCCGTCGCACCGGGCGCCACCCTCACCCCGTACGACGGCCTGGACGCCGCCGCACCGGGCTCGGACATCGTCGTCGCCCTCACCTCGGCCCGCCAACCCGTCGTCCACCCGCGGCACTTCGGGCCCGGCGTCACGCTTCTCGGCCTCGGCGGCGGCGCGGAGATCGCGGCCGAGATCGTGACTGGGCCGACGCCGTACGGCAAGCGGGCCCCCGCCCCCGACGCCGCCGAGGCAGCCGGGTGCGGAGGCGTCGCGGGAGCCGTGCTCGCCCCGGAGGCCACCGGGCACGGGACCGGGACGGCCGACCGCTTCTTCGTCGACGATCTCGGCTACGCCCGGGAGATCGGCTCGGTCGCCTCCTGGCTCGCGGCGGGCCTGCCCCCGCGGACCCTTGACGCCCGGCTCACCGGCTCCCTCCCCGCCGTCGCCGCCGGCTCCCTCCCCGGCCGCACGCACCCCGACGAGCGGGTCCTCGGCATCGTCCAGGGCGTCGCCGCCTGCGACGTGGCCCTGGCCTGCCTGACAATGCGCCGCCTCGGCATCGGCTGAACCGCCCCCGCTGATCCCGTCAGCGGGCGGCGCACCTCACGGAACACCGTCCCCGCGGGTCAGCGAGGCAGGCGACCGGGCACGGAGGCCGACCCTTCGGCCCCGGTCGCCGCCGTGGCGTCGCCCGGCCTCCGGCGCTGACGCGCGCGGCGTTCGCCCACCTGGACATGCCGACTCGGGGCTGGCCCACCACCTCTGAGTCGACCGGGCTCCGGACCGGCGGACGCGGGCCGGTGGTACCGGCCCGCGTCGGGTCAGCGCACGGTGACGGGCTTTGTGGTGGCCGCGCCGTTGGTCCAGCCGCTGCGGTGGGCCGTGATCGTGACCGTGATCTTCCGGCCGCGGTCGGCCTTCACCAGGGCGTAGGCGGACTTGGTCGCACCCTTGATGGTCTTGCCGTTGCGCTTCCACTGGTACGTGTAGGAAGTGGCGGACGGCGACCAGGTGCCGCGGGCAGCCGTCAGCTTGTGACCGACCTTGACGGAGCCGGAGATCGACGGCGCGGTGGTGGTCTTCAGCGCGGGGCCGACCTCGACCTTCCGCGCGGGCGAGGTGGAAGCGACGGAGCCCGCGCCGTTGCTGACCGTGACCCGGCAGGACACCTTGTGGGCGTAGTCGGCAGAGGTGAGGACGCGGGTCTTGGCGGTGGCACCGGAGATGACCGCGCCGTCGCGCAGCCAGGCCAAGGCGGCCTTGGCGTTGGTGCCGTTCCAGGCGGCGGAGCAGGTGAGGGTGGAGCCGGTTCGGGCCGTTCCGCTCACCGCGGCGTTGGTGGTGATCTGTGGCTTGACCATCAACAGGGTCTGCGCCTCGGACCACACCTGGGAGGTGTAGCCGCCGCTGCCGACGTACTCGGCCTTGCGCCACAGCACCGTGGCCCGGCCGTCCGGTCCGGCAGCCACCTCGCCCGCGAGGGCGTCGGTGTTGGGGACGTCGACGACAGGTGTGCTGTTCAAAGCGGTGGCCTGGCTCCAGGTGCCGTCGGCGCGCACCGCCCACTCGAGGTAGTGGTCGTTGCCGTTGTCGATGCTCGGCACCTGCGGCCACACGACCTGCACGGTTCCGTCAGCGCCGATGGAGGCGTCCACCCGCCAGTTCACGTAGCCGGTGGACAGCGTCTTCGGCGCCGACCAGGTCCCGGTGCTCGCGGTACGGGTCACGGTCTGCACAATGGGGACACCGGCGGTGGGGCTCCAGCCCGTCCACACGTAGGTGACGTCACCGTTGGGCGCGGCCAACGGTTCGCTTCCGTCGCTGTAGTTGATGGCGGAAACGGCGGTCTGAGCTGCGCTCCAGCTACCCGAAGGAGCGGTGCGGGTGGCGGATTTGAGGTCGTTGGCGCCGTTGCGCCACAGCACGGTGGAGGCGTTCTTGGCGTCCATCGCCACCTGTACGTCGCTTGACGTGGCGTCGGTGCCGGGCAGCACGGAGGCACCGCTCCAACCGGACCGGGCCGAGGTGCGGGTGGCGGTGGAGACCGTGTGCTCGCCGGTGAAACGGTTGAGTTCATCCCAGACCGCGGTGGCGGCGCCGCCGGGGGCCACCGCGAGGTCGATGCTCCAGAGGGATCCGGTCGTGGTGGAAGCCAGCGTCCGGGGTGCGGACCACGCCTGGTCGCCGGGGGCGAGGGCGGCGGTTCTCACATCGTAGTTACGGTACCCGTCGCCCTGGTCCCAGACGGCGGTGAAGGTGCCGTCGGCCGCCGCGGCCAGGCGGGGCGTGGACATGTCCAGGCCGTCCCAGGCGGCGAGGGTGGCCGGGGCGGACCAGGCCGCCGTGGCCGGGTTCCAGCCCGCGGCCAGGGCGACCAGCGAACCGTCCGCGCCACTGCCGTCCAGCCAGGACACCACGGCCCGTCCGTCGGCGCTCACGGCAAGGACGGCCGCGGAATTCTCGGCACGCCCGGTCGCCAGGGTGTGCGGCGCACTCCATGTCGTGGTTCCGGCAGGCCGTACGGCGGTCCGGAAGTCCCAACCGGTGGCCCCGGCGGCCTTGTCCCGCCACAGCGCGAACGCGGCGCCGTCACCGGCCACCTGGACATCGATGAGAGACTGCTGGCCGTCCGCTCCGGTCAGGGCGACGGCCGCGCTCCACGGTCCCGCCGAAGCGGTGTACCCGGCGGCGGCCGAGGGAAGGGCGGTGCCCAACGAGACCGCGGCCACGGTGACGGCGAGCGCCACGGCGGCAGTCTTCGGTGTGCGTATCTTCAGTGCCATTACGGCTCCTGTCTCAGGCGAGCGCTCTTGCGCCCGGCATGCTCGCGCACATCGGAGCGAGGCGGCACAGCACCGGTGGAAGGCACATGGCGCGGATGCCCTCATGCGGACCACGACGCCCCCACTCCCGCGCCGTGGTCATGATGACAGGACGGAGCAACGGACCACGATGCCGGGTGCTGGCAACCCTGTACGGCCCCCCACGTCATCGCCGAAGTCGGCGGCACGGGCCGTCGACACCGTCGATCGCCGGCGGTGCGGCGGGTCTCACCCGGCGGCCCGGCACGGCCCCGGGCAGGACCACGGCCGACGGCGACACTCACCCCTCCGCTGGCGGCGGGGTGAGGCGGGTGGTGAAGACGATGATGTCGTCGTCGGGCTCGGCGCCGAAGGTGTCGAGCAGTTCCGAGCACAGGGCGTCGGGTTCTTGGGGGCCTGCCGCGGCGGTGGCGGCGAGGAGTTCGAGGCGTTTGTCCAGGATGCTGTCGCGGGTCTCGATGAGCCCGTCGGTGATCATGAGGAGTCGGCTGCCGGGTTCGACGGGGTGCGCGGTGGCGGGGGGATGGGGCAGGCCCAGGCCCAGCAGCGGGCCGTGTTCGGTCAGGTAGCGATAGGTGCCGTCGGGGTGGAGGAGCAGCGGCGGGAGATGGCCCGCGTTGGCGATACGCAGGCAGGCGTTGCCGGGCTCGACCAGCGCGATGCAGACGGTGGCGGTCCATCCGGGCCGATGAAGACCCAGGAGGCGGTCGAGCTGCTCCAGCAGTACGTGCGGGGGGTGGTCCTGGGCGGCGTAGGCGCGCAGTGCGTGGCGGAGTTCGCCCATGACCATGGCGGCTTGCAGGGAATGGCCGACCACGTCACCGACCGCCAGGAGGAGCCCTCGGGAGGTGTCGACGGCTTCGTAGAAGTCACCGCCGATCTCGGCCGTGGTGGCGGAGGGCAGGTAGCGCACGGCGAGTTCGGCGCCGGGGACCTGTGGGAGGGTGGCGGGCAGGAACGTACTCTGCAGAGCCAGGGCGAGCTCGTGTTCCTGGCTGTAGCGCTCGACGACGTCTTTGTGCTCGACGGAGAGTTCCGCGTACATGGCCATGACGCCGGCGTTGGTCTCGGTCAGTTCGTCGTTGAGCCGTTCGAGTTCGTCGCGCTGGGCGTGTGCTTCCTGGAGTGAGGCGATCAGGTCGCGGGTCTGGGCCTGGAGGTCGTCGATCGCGCTGGCCGGGCTCGCGGACGCGAGGAGCGAGCGGACCTGCTCAATCCTCAGGTCGCGGGCGGCGAGTTCGGGGATCGGGCAGGCGATCTCGACGCGGCCGGGGCCTGACGGGGGCCGCGCGGGAGCGGCGGGGGCGGTCTCGTAACGCGTCTGGGGCAGCAGCCGGGTGACGGCCGTCAGCGACTCGCGGCTGGGGGCGCGGTCGTCGCCCCACTGCAACACGGTGAGGAGAACGGGTGGTTCCTGCCGCATGCTGAAGACCGCGGTCATCGGCGCCGGGCGGAGCAGGTCCCGGCCCGGTTCGCTCACCGCGGGGCGGAGCAGGTCCCGGCCCAGTTCGCTCACCGCGGTGGCCAGACGTACCTGGTCGCGGCTGTCCAGGCCGACCGCCTCGGTGATGGTCTTGGCGTGGCGGCGCAGCGCGAACACGTCCCGCTCGGTCCTGATGGGGGTGACCAGCAGCGGGGTCGGGCTGAGGCGGTCGGACACGGGCGGGCTCACTGGGCCGCTTTGGCGATCACTGCGCTGGCGTCGTCACGGCGGGTCGCGGCCAGGCGCAGCAGCCCCGTGGCGATCACCGCGGGCGGATGGTGCAGCATCCCGGCCAGATCGGCGCCTTTCCAGCGTTCGCTGAGCCCGTCGGAGTGCATCACCAGCGCCCCCTGTGCGGGCATGCGGTATTCATGGGTGCGCAGTTGGTGCGTCTGGTGGCCGACGATGCCGGGGTGGGACAGCAACGTGGTGCGGGTGGTCCGGGTGAGCAGGACCGCGGTGATGTTTCCGACGCCGCAGAACAGCACCCGCCCGTCGGGCTCGAGACGGGCGACGGCCACGGCGGCGCCGCGGGTGCCGCGTAGCGCGCGGTGCACTTCTTCCATCACCTGCTCGGGCGTATGACCGGATCCGGTGCGGAACGCCTGGACGGCCGCCTGTGCGGCCAGCGCGGCCAGCGGGCCGTGGCCCAGTCCGTCGCAGGACATGACGAGCAGGCCCTCGCCGGGCCCTGGCACGGCGCCCCGCACGGGCGCGGGACGTCCGCCTCCGCGCACCGACGCCGGACGTCCGCCCCCGTGCACGGGCGCAGGACGGCCGCCTCCGTGTGCCGACGCCGGACGGCCGCCCGAACCCGGCCACGGACCGGCCCGGAGGCCGGCGTCCGCGGCGCTGACCGCGGTGGGACGGGGGCTGGTCAGGTCCGACCAACTGGGCGGTGCGCCGGCGGCCTGGTCAGGGGCTGTCGGCGCTTGGCCGCGCGGCGCCGTTGTCCGCGCGTCCATACGCGCGGCCCACGCGTCGCCGCAGGACTGTTCGCCGCTGATCGGGCGGGTGATGCCTCCGACGGCGGGTTCCCCGGCCGTGGCGGGCGCCGCGGAGCGCGGCCAGAAGCGGGCCAACTGGACGGTGCCGACGCCCGGTTGGGAGTGGATGTCGAAGGTGTCGGCGAGACGCTGGACGGCGCCCAGGCCGATGCCCAGCGTGCCCGCGGTCGACATCCCGTCCCGCAGGGCGGCGGAGACGTCGGCCATGCCGGGACCGCTGTCGACAGCGATCACCTCCACACCTGCCACCACGTTCCCCGCGGACTCGGCGTGGCTGCGCAGCACCCGCAGCAGCAGGGAGCCGTCGACGGCGTGCTTGGTGATGTTGGCCGCCAGTTCCGAGACGGCCAGCACCAACTCGGCGGTGCGCTGATCGCCCAGGCCGATCCGGCGGCCGAGCGCCGCCGCCGCGCCACGCGCGGCGTCGAGCCGGTCGCGGAACCAGGCCACGTCCTCGCAGTCGGCCAGCCCGGGGGAACCGGGGGTCGTCATCGGACCCACTTGGTGATGGTGACGGTGGTGCCTTCGCCGGGCGTCGTCTCCAGTACGAAGTCGTCGACCAGCCGCTTGGAACCGGGCAGTCCCAGGCCCATTCCGCTGTCCGAGGTCCAGCCGTCGGTCATCGCCAGGTCGATGTCCGCGATGCCCGGTCCGTCGTCGGTGAAGACGAGCCGCACGCCGCGCCGTCCGTGCTGCTCCACCAGCAGTGCGGTCATGGTGCCCCCGCCGCCGTGGATGAGGGTGTTGCGGGCCAGTTCACTGGCCGCGGTGATCAGCTTGGTCTGCTCCACCAGGGAGAACCGGCATTCCTGTGCCAGCGCGCGCACCAACTGGCGGGCCTGTACGACCTGGGTGGTGGCGGTGATCTCCAGTACCTCCGGGGTACGGGAGGCGCCGTTCATGCGTCAGCCGCTGCGTCCGGCACGGTGCTTTCGAAGCCGTGCCCGACGCGGTCGTGTTCGAGCATGCGCAGGCCCTTGTCCAAGGTGAGCGCGGTCCGTACGTTGCCGAGCGAGAGGCCGAGTTCGACCAGGGTGATCGCGACGGCGGGGCGCATGCCCACCACGACGGTCTGGGCGTCCAGCAGCCGGGCGAGGTTGGCGATGGTGGCCAGCATGCGGCCGACGAACGAGTCGACGATCTCCACGGCGGTGATATCGATGATCGCCCCGTGCGCGCCGGTGTCCACCACCGCGGCGGCGAGGTCGTCCTGGAGTCGCATCACGGCCTGGTCGTCGAGGTCGGTCTGGATCGAGACCAGAAGTACCTGCCCGATCCGCAGGACGGGTACCTGCTCGCTCATCGGCCACCGGCCTGCGGCGCCGTACGGGAGACCGTGACTCCGGAACGGCGCAGCGCGTGCCGCAGGGCGTCCGCCAGCGTGGCCTTGGTGACGATGTCACCGAAGTCGATGCCCAGCGCCACGATGGTCTGGGCGATCTGCGGGCGGATGCCGGAGATCGTGCACTCGGCGCCCATGAGCCGGGCCGCCACGACGGTCTTCAGCAGATGCTGGGCGACCTCGGTGTCCACGGCGGGCACACCGGTGATGTCGATGATCGCCTGCTCCGACCCGGTGTCGATCAGTGCCTGGAGCATCTTCTCCATGACCACCATGGTGCGCGCCGAGTCCAGGGTTCCGACCAGGGGGACGCCGACCACGCCGTCCCACAGCTTCACGACCGGGGTGGACAGCTCCAGCAACTGCTCCGCCTGCGCCGCGATCAGCCCTTCGCGGGTACGGGTGTAGACCTCGATGGTGAACAGCCCGAGCGTGTCCAGCAGCGCGGCGAACTGCAGGTACGCCTGCGGGTCGCTGTCCTCGCCCTCCAGCGCCGGCGCCAGGACCTCCCTGAGCGCGAACACGCTCACGGCGGTCTCGGTGGGAGCGAAGCCCTGCATGGCCCGGTTCCGCGACAGTTCGGTCAGCAGCGCACGTACCTCGCCGAACGCCTCGTCGTGCCCGTCCACGCTTCCGCTGCCGAGCGCGGCCAGCAGCGCGGCGTAGATCTCCCGGAGTTCCCGCTCGACCTCGGAACGGCTCACTCGTCCGCCGAGCGAACCGGTCACCTTGTCGGCCCACTCGGCGGCCAGATCCTCACCCCGGACGGACAGCAGACCGATCAAACGCTTAGCGATGTCTTTGCCAGCCACAGGGAATCCTCTCTCAACGGGATCAAGCGATCCTCGCGGAACTCTAAGCCATACGGGTGAGAGGCAGCCGGGTGATCCCCCGAGGCGCCGCCGCTCCGCTCCCCCACGAAGCGACGCCCCTTCCGCCCCCCGTACCACCGACGATCACGAGAGACGCCAAGCCCACCAACCGGGTCAAACCCTTCTGGTCGACGGCGCCGAAGCCAAAACGCCCCGCCCCCCGAGCACGAGGCGGCGTCGCCGACCCTCCCGCGCCTCGGCCTCTCCTGCGCATTGCGCCTCCCCCTGGCCGGGCGGCCTCGCTTCTCCGGCCGCGCACGGCCATTCCCCGGGTAACACGGGTCATGTCATGAGGAAGGTCACGCCGAAGTTCTTCGCGGAGACGTATGCCGTCGGCGGGGCGCGGGATCTGCTCAATGGCGCTACGGCGCCCCTGAAGCAGACGGCATCCGACGTTACGGTCCGCACCGTGACCTACGCCGTCAACGGCTCCGGGGACCTGGCCTCGGTGAACGACACCCTCAACCGCACGACGTCCTTCGGCTACACCGCGCACAAGCCGACGTCGATCATCAGCCCAGCCGCCGGTGCGGCCCGGCGACTCGGTGACCCGGCTGTACTACCCCTCCGCGACCCGGACCCTGCCGGTCGCGCCCAACACCGACCAGGCCCAGCCGGTCGCCTCGGTGCCGCACACCACCTACGACCTCGCCGAGCGGTGCCTCGCAGTCCGCGCTCTACGGCAACAGCGCCGCCGCCTGCACCGCGGGTCGGGGACCGGTATCTCCTGGGGCCAACCTCGGTCAGGCAGTTGACGAGACGGTCAACGCCCACCGCTCCCGCGTGGCTGAGCCGCTTGCCGCAGCGGGAGACCGCCGCTGATCGCGTCCGCCCAGGACCGCTGGCGGCCGGGCCACCGGTCCGGATTCATGCGTACCGGTCGAAAAGGGCCTGGAGGTATCCCTCCAGCCGCCTGGTCAGCACGGTGGGGGTCAGATCAGCACGGCCCACCTCGCGCCAGGGGATGGCGACCTTCTCGGCGTCCGGAGCGAAGGCCAACGCGTCCAGCAGACGCCAGTAGAGATGAGCGGCGCGGTCCTCGGCCAGCGTTCCTCCCGCATCGAGGTAGCGGTCGGCGAAGCGCATGCCCGCGGGAACGCCGTGCAGCAGGGCCAGGGCCGTCGAGCAGTGGGCCACGTCCAGGTCGGCCGGCCCCCAGGAGGTCTCCACCCAGCCGACGACGCCGCTGATCCGCAGACCGTCGCCGTCACCCGTGAAGAGGACATTGCCGGGATGGAAGTCCCGGTGCAGGAAACAGGCCCGGTAGTCCGGGGGCTCGCGGCGGATCACGTCCACGGCCCGTTGCCACAGCTCAGGCCGCTCGGTGTCTTCGGGCGGGCTCACCCGCTCGGGAGAGGTCCACGCCTGATAGGTGCGCGGCCGGGCCTCCGCGGTCACCGGCAGCCGGTGGATGCGCAGCAATTGACGGGCAAGCAGTTCGGCACGCCGCTCGGCCCCTTCATCGCCCAGGCGCACGGTCCCGGGCAGCAGGGACATCAGCAAGGAGGGATGGTCGCAGTAGCGCGCCGTTGCGTCCACCGCCACAAGCGTGGCTGCGGGCACGTCCTGTCGCCGAGCAGGCGCAGGACGGCTGCCTCGTGGGTCAGCAGGCCCTCCGCGTGCCGGACGAAGAAGGGCTTCGCAAAGGACCGCAGGACTAGTGAGCGTCGACCGCCCGGCCCGCAGATGCCCAGGCGGCGCATCTCCGACGTCCAGCCGCCACGCAACCGTACGACGTCCTCGATGCGCTCGGCCGCTGACAGCCCCTTCTCCACCCAGGCACGCGTCGCACCCCAGCCCTGACCCTCAAGATCGGCACCGATGTGCCCGGCCCCCTCGCCCGAAACCATGAAGGCAGGCTACCGACCTCACCGACGGACGCATCCCATGCCCGCGACGCCCGCAACGGTCCCGTTCGCCCGCTCGGCGTGCGCCGCCTCGAACCTGTACCCCTCAGACGTCGATTCGACCATGCCCAAGACGCTGGCCAGCGCCGCCGTCAACCGGCTTCCGCACCCTACGCACATGGTCTCCCCCGACCGGTTCGCAGACAGGCCGAGAGGAAGAAGTTGGCCCGGAGGCTTTGCTGCGCTGGACATTGGCGACCATCTTGCGCAGCACCTTGAGCGCGGCTACGTACCCTTCGTCGCTGATGCCCTCGTGGACCACACCGCGCAGCTCGGTCACCGGCTCGCGCAACCGCGCCCTGGCAGCGTCCCCGGCATCCGTGAGCCGCAGAGCGCTGCCCCGACTACCTGGTGGCGGGCACCGACGGGCGTCGTAGCCGACGTCCAGCACGGTCAGGGCCTCCGGATCGGCCTCGGTCCGCTGGCCTGCGGCGAAGAGCGGCTCGACGGCCGGTCTCCGGGGCAGGGACGACCGAGTAGGGCCGGCCGGGCGTCGAGCAACAGACTTGGTCCCCGCCCTGGTCATGAGACGTATTCGATGAGTTGCATCATGCCGCGGTCTTCGTGCTGGAGGTGATGGCAGTGCACCAGGGCCCGGCCGGGAAAGTCCTTGAAGCGGACGCGGAGGGTCACCGAGCCGGACTTGTTGATGGCGACGGTGTCCTGCCAGACGGGTGTGTCGAGTGCGCGGCCGTCGACGGCGGTGACCAGGAAGTGGTTGGTGTGCAGGTGGAAGGGGTGATTGGCGTGGCTGGCGGAGTCGTTGGTGAGCGTCCATTCCTCGGTGTCGCCGAGCCGCAGCGTGTGGTTGACGTAGGAGGGGTCGAATCGCCCGTAGGTCGGATCCGACGGGTCAGCCGCGTCGCGGGTGGCGGGGGTCGCGCCGTCACCGGTGATGCGGAAGGCGTGGGTGAACGCCTGTCCGGGGAAGGCGTCCATGTCGCTGTGGAAGGTCAGGGCCCGACGCCGGGTCACCTCGGCAGGGTCGATGAACGGCGCGGGGCCGGGCAGCTCGGTGGGCAGGTCCATCCGTACGCCGGGTCCCGACTGCACGGTCATGGTGGCCAGCAGGGTGTCCCCGGCCATGATCCGGTAGTTGCCCGGGTGCTGTGCGCGGATCATGACGTCCGCGCGGTTGCCCATGGCCAGGGTGACGCGCTCGCGCTCCACGGGCCGGGTGAAGGCGATGCCGTCCATGGCGATCTGGTGCAGGGTGTGCCCCTCCACCTCGATCGGCAGGACGGTGAACGCGGAGGCGTTGACCAGGCGCCAGCGCTGTACCTCGCCCACGCGCAGCCGCACCTGCGGCCGGTAGTTCCCGTTCACGACGAAGGTCGAGGGAACCGAGCTGAGATCGTCCTCGGCGTGCAGGTCGGGTACCTGGCCCCGGGCGAGCTTCAGTTCGCCGACGCACATCACCAGGTCGCTCGCGGCGGCCACCTGCGGGACCTGGTCGATGGCCCCCTCGACGATCAGGGCGCCCATCAGCCCGCTGGACAACTGGACGGCGGCTGCTCCGTGTACGTGGGGGTGGTACCAGAACGTGCCGCCCTCGTGATCCGCGGGAATCTCGATCCGGCTGCGGTAGCTGCGCGTGTTCAGGCCGTTGCGCGGGTCGTAGGGGGTGAACTCGCGGAAGACGTTGTCCGCGTTCCCCGTCGGCGAGACGTGCAGGCCATGAGTGTGAACATTGATCGAGTTGAACTTGTGCGGGACGTTGTGGTCGGCGTGGGAGGTCTGGTCGGGGTTGGGCGGCAGGTCGTTGACGTGCTCCAGGTCGAGGACGTCGCCCGGGCGCAGCCGAAGTGTCGGCCCGTTCACATGCCCGTTGTAGAGCCGGAGGTTGACGTTGCCGACGCCGGGCAGCACGCCGCGGGTGAACGCGACCCGCAGAGAGGTCGACAGGACGCCGCCCTGGGAGCGGATGACCGGCGGCTGCGGGAACGGCGCGGGCGCGGCTGCGGCCCGGGGCGCGAGCAGCGCCCCCGTCGCCAGCGCCGGGGCCGACGCCAGCAGCGCACGCCGGCTGACACCACGTGATGAACCCATGAAACGCCTCCACACGATGCCGACCAATGTCGCGTCAAGCATTGCGAAATGCGCAAATGCCTACAAGCACGACACGCCTGACCCTTGATGCGCCGCGTCACTCCGGGAAGCTCTGGCCGTCGGCGCCGACCCGCCGCACCTCGCCCCGGCCTTCCACCTGTCCCCCACCGCCGCGACCGCTGCGCGGCCATCGCCCAGGGCAGACAGAGAGGACCGACACGGCTGCTGTCGAGGAGCCGCCGTTAAACCAGTGGCGTCCCCGTGGACGAACCTCATAGCTTGTACGCCCATGACCGATACTCCGGAGATGCGCCCGAATCCGCGCGACCTCGGCCGGGTGTTCAACGAGGTGCCGGAGCTCTACGACCGGGTCCGGCCGGGCTACCCCGACGAACTGTTCGCGGACCTTGTCGCCGTCACCGGCACGGACGACAGGTCGTCGGTGCTGGAAGTGGGCTGCGGCACCGGTCAGGCGACGCGCTCGCTGGCAGCACTCGGCTGCTCAGTGACGGCCGTCGAGCCGGGCGCGGAGATGGCCGCGCTCGCTCGCCAACGGATCGCGTCCTTCGGCAACGTCGACGTCGAGACGTCGACGTTCGAGGAGTGGGACGACCGCGGCCGACGCTTCGACGCTCTCGTGGCCGCGTCCTCGTGGCACTGGGTCGACCCGTCGATCGGCTGGCAACGGGCGCACGACGTGCTCCGTCCCGGAGGCTGGATGGCGGTGCTCGGCCACGTCGTCGTCCGCCGGCCGGGAGAGCAGGAGCTCTACGCCGAGACCGCCGATCTCCACGAGCAGCTCTGCCCCGGGGACCCCGACTGGCGTCATCCTCCCCTGGAGGACGACGTGCGCGCCACCGACCAGGGCTGGGGCCTGGTCGACGATCCCGGAGGACTGTTCGGCCCACCGATCGTGCGCTGGTACCCGACCGTGCAATGGTTCGACGGAGACGGCTTTGCCGATCACCTCCGCTCGTTGTCGCTGTACCGGAGGCTCGACCGCGACATCCGTGAGCCCCTGCTCGACGCGGTAGCCGAGCGCGTCCGCACGCGGATGGGCGACCGAGCAGCACGCCGCTATCTGAGCGTCCTCCGGGTCGGCCGGCGCGCCGAGTGAGCCACCCGCGCCGTGCGCGCGGATCGGCCGTGGACTCGGCCGTGGGCGTGGAGATTCCGCATCGCCACGACTGGGCGCGCTCCACCGAATGGCGGCGGGCCCAGGCATTTCCCGCGAACAGCGGCTCGACAGCGCCCCGCCGCGCCTCCCCTCGCGCGGCAGGGCATGGGGCACCCGTTAGCGCTACTTTTCGAGGTAGTCCCGGGCTGCATCCAGCGTCCCTGCGACGTAACCGCCGACCGGCAGGTTCAGCCCCTCGTACTGGCCCTCCTCGTCCAGGCTGCCGTCCGGCTGGTAGAGACGCACGATCGGCGTGGGAAGCTCATTGCGATCCAGCGGCGGATCCCACCCGACGACCCGGCCGAGGTAGGACCGGTCGTCGTCACGGGCCGCGTAGTACAGCAGGTAGTGCGCCGGATCGACGTAGAAGGGTGCCGCGGGGTGCTGTCCCGGCCCGCCGGTCTGCGGCTGCGGCCACTCCCCGGTCGTGGATGCCGCCCGCCACGCCTGTTCGACGTCCTCGGCGGTCCGGCCGATCCACCACCGCTCGGTCACCTCACCCAGCGAGACGTACTCGGGCTCGCCCTCCACCCCGCCGGTGCCGACGAAGCGCACGACCGGCTCTACGGCAGAGGTGTTGATGGGATGCAGGTACCGGTAGAAGGCCACGACGCGCCCCACCCGCAGGTGGCCGTCCCGGTCCTCGCCGTAGAAGAAGCGGCCGTGCCGGTAGTAGGTGTCGGTGATGTCCTCGTAGACCGGCCAGTGCTCGAAACGGGGATTCCGGTAGTGCATCGTGATCTCCCTGTGGTCGCCGCAAAGCACCACAGGGTACTGCCCGGAGGCTCAACTCACCTTATTGCGCTGGTAGTTCACCGGCAGCCCCGGGCCGCGCGGGCTCACCGCCGGTTGAGACGATCTTGGTCCAGGGTGAAGTGGCGCTGACCTGGCCGGCGGGCCCTTCGTGCACCGTCGGGACGACAGGATGTGAACCTGCGACTCCTTGATCACCAATTCGCGAAGTCCTCCTTCGCTCGCTACCGCGCACCGCAGGTGGTCCCCGGTTGCTCCCTGGCAACCTGGGCCCGCACCTCACAAGACGTCCCTTTTCCGGTCTGCCTCACCGGGCGGCATCTGACAGTCGAACATCGGCGCCGTGTCCCAACGCCCCGCACGCAATGCGTTGTTCAGGGCGGTCGCGAGACTCGGTCCAGCGCCAAGGGGCTGGACGTAGTGGGCACTGTCCGTGCCCGCCGTGCCCGCGTGGAACCCCATGCAGCGGCGGGCTGTACTCGGTTGGAGTAGGCGATGCCGATGTGGGGGCGCAGCGTCGGGGTGGGGTGTAGGCCGGGCAGCCCCGCGGCGCGAGTCGACGTGTCGAGATGGGAGTGGAGCCGACGGACGGGGGTCCAGGGTGCAAGGCTGTATCGGACGGCGCCGCGGGAGCCTGTCATGGGGATGGCGTGCACGGTAGCCGCCGACGGCACGTGGTGTCCGGCCAGGTCAACGAGACGGGCGAGTTGGTGTTCGGTGACGTCGTGGGCCCGTCCGATGCGGCCGAGAGCGAGGTGGAGGCCGGTGCGGTCGATGGCGTCGAAGCCCCGGACCGGTGAGGACGGTCCGGCTGCGCTCTGCCTGGTCTGCCAGGTCCGGTGCATCGGTGAAGGGCACGAGCCAGTAGTAGGCGCGTGTCGCTTCGGTCCAGCCCGGCCGGTCCCGGTGGTTGGTCGGAACCGGATCTTGACCGCCCGGCCCTCGTCCTCGCCGCCCAGGAGATAGCAGTCCCAGGGGCTCGGCAGCGCCGCACCGGCCTGTAACCGATGGCCGCTCCGCCCACACCGCGCGGCCGGCCCTTCTCCCGCAGCCTCAGGAATACCGCCCCCAGGGCTGCGCGCCGCCACGGCCGAAGGCCGCGAGACGCCGGAGCGGGCGCCGCCCGAAGGCCCCAGCATCGCTGACGTGGACGAACCGGCCGTCGACTGCCGACAGCTAGAGTCAGGCGCCGCGCCGCGCCGCGCCGCGCCGCGCCGACCAGCCCTGCCCGCCCGACTGGCGCCGGGCCGCGGCCTACCAGAGGGAGTTTCTGACCTGCCCGTCGTGCAGGGTCACCACCTGCGTGCCCGGGGTGTGCATCCAGTCGAGGACAGCCTGGAACTCGGGCCACCGCGTGGAGGTGATCTTCCAGTGCTTGCTGATGTCGGCGCTGGTCCGGTAGCACTCGTTGAGGACGTACACCGTCCGACCCGTCAGCGCCGAGGCCGGGTCCAGCGGGTCGGCCCGCTCCGGACCCTTCGCAAGGCCATAGGCGACCAGGAAGGACTGATGAGTGCTCCTGACGAAGCGGGCATGGCTGTCCCACAGGCGGTCACCGACAGCGACGTTCTTGGCATCCGTGGTAACGGCGATGGTGAGCAGATGGTCCTGGGCTGTGCAGGGGTTCGGCGATGCGGTGTGCCGCGCCGCTGCCTGCGGAACCGCTGCGGCCGTACCGTAGCCCAGAGCAGCCACACCCCCCGCCGCCACAACCGCTCCTACGGCAGCGCACAGTGCAAGCCGCTTGCCACGCGTGAGTTGACTTGGCACAGGAACATCCCTTCGTGCGAACAGATCTCCGCGGGTCCCGGAAGCCGGCTCGAAAAGCGGGCCCGGCACCACGCACCCATCCCCAGTAGGCGGCTCCCCGCGTGCCCACGCCTGCCGGACCGGTCAAACAGGTGACTACGAATCCAGCCCCCGCCACAGAACTCGCGGACTTAAGGCGGCTGGGAAAGCTTCCAGTTCCCGACGGATGGCCTCTTCGTCGCGCAGAGCGAGCGTGACCGGAAGATCAGCAACGGAAGATCCCACGCCCCGGATGCCGCAAGGTGGTACCGGCTCGGATGTGGTAATGGGTCGAGCGCCCGAACCTGCGGCGAGTCAGGCGATGCACCTGCCCTGTCCCCCAGCGGAGCAGGGGGACAGGGTGTGGCCTGCGGATGGTCCGGCTGACGGGTGGTCGGGGGCGGTCTCGGGATGGCGGCTCGGGGACGTGGTGGAGGAGGGATGACAGGCGGAGGAAACGGAGGGAGCGCGTCGACCGTCATGACGCCTCCGGCAGCGGCCGGGAATTCCAGACCGACCGGGATGAACTGGCGATACGCGCGTACGGCTCAATGCCTGTTGCGTTCACGTTCTCCGTGTGACCGGGTATGAACGCGGTCGTTTATTGGCCGCCTGCCATCGCGGCTGATTGGAGATTACAGGTGGGTTTTCGTCGGTCTCTTGGCTACGGAGAGTCGCCTTGCCCGACTGACGGCTGGACCCTCGCCCGCCGCGGCCCAGGTGCGCGGGGTACCGGCTGGGCGCGGTAGCTTACCCGGGTGAGCCTCCTTGATGATGTGGCCGAGCGCGACGGCTGGCGGTGCTGGGTGTGCGACGAACCGGTCGACCCCGAGATGTCGGTGAACGACCCGCGGGGGCCCAGCGTGGACAGCCGGACCGCCGACCGGAAGGCCAAGGTCGCCGAGCGGCTGGCGCACCGCGGCTGCAACACCCGCAAGGGCGCGGTCGAGGTGGTCATCGCCTGGCCGGACCGCCTGTACGTGGTCGAACCCGCGCCGCTGATTACCGTTGCCGGAAGACTGGAGCGCAAGGGGGGCCGCGAGATGGTGGGCCGTTGTCCGACCCGGCGGGACGCCCAGGAGGCCGCGGATTGGCTGGTGGACCGGTTCTCCCGACTGGTTCCCGGGCTGCCGGTGACCGCCGAAATCGAGCCGGGCGGCGGCCAGTTCCTCGTCATCCTGGCCACCGGCCGCCGCTGACCGGGCAGTTCGCCAGCCCCCGCACGCGTCGCCCGCCTGCGCGCGAGGGGCCGGTCGGTGACCGCCTCCCCCGGCATCCTGTCCGCCGACCCTGTCAAAGCCCAGGTGGAATATCTGACACCGCCGGCACAGAAATACCAGCAGACCGACCGCAGCATTTCGTGCCTTTAGCGGCCAGTAATCGGAGATCCAGCATTACCGCTGGTGGCATGCTATGGTTTCCCCAGTTGCAGTTGTGGTTCCCAAAGACTTCAAGTGCCTTCACTGCTGTAAGCGGTGGAAGCACTTTTGTATTTCCGGTGCATTCCGGATGGGGCAACCTCGCGGCGACGCGGAGGCCGCACAGTGCGGGCTCCGGGCACTGCCCCGAAGGAGATATGACATGGCTACTGGCACCGTGAAGTGGTTCAACGCGGAAAAGGGTTTCGGCTTCATCGAGCAGGACGGTGGCGGCGCTGACGTGTTCGCTCACTACTCGAACATCTCCGCTTCCGGCTTCCGCGAGCTGCAGGAGGGCCAGAAGGTTTCGTTCGACGTCACGCAGGGCCAGAAGGGCCCGCAGGCCGAGAACATCGTTCCCGCCTGACGCTCACGCGTAGCAGTAGGCCGGGGCCCGCACCTTGGGGTGCGGGCCCCGGCCTACTTGGCTTCCCCCGCCGCCCCCGGCCGCCATGGCGGCCCGCGCGCCTTCCCGGCCGCCCGGAGGAGCACCTCTGCCGCAGCGGGGAAGTCCAGCCCCGGTCCGCCATCAACGTGTGAGTACCGCTGGTGCCCGCGGGAACGACCGGACAGCTCGTCGAGAGCTCCAGATGGCCCGCTTCGTACATTCACTTTCATCGGTTCGTTCCTGTGCTCCCTGTGCGGCTCGTCTGCCGCCGGGGATCCCTCGACGCACCGCATCGAGGAAGGTTCTCCGTGAACCGCACTGTTCGCTCCACCGACCGCTACTCCCGCACCCGCTCCCCGGGCTCCGGCTCCGGCTCCGGCCGTGGTGGATACCGCGGCGGCCAGGCCCCGAGCCGTTCCGGCGGCCCTTCCCGCTCCGGCGGCTACGGCGGTCGGCGGCCCTCGGCCCCGCTGGGCGAGTTCGCCCTGCCGGTCTCCGTCACTCCGGCCCTGCCGCCGGTGGAAACCTTCGCCGAGCTCGACCTGCCCGCCACTCTGCTGACGTCGCTGGCCACACAGGGAATGGCCGTGCCTTTCCCGATCCAGGCCGCGACACTGCCCAACTCCCTCGCGGGACGTGACGTGTTGGGCCGCGGGCGCACCGGCTCCGGCAAGACCCTCGCCTTCGGCCTGGCCCTGCTGGCCCGTATTGCGGGTCAGCGCGCCGAGTCCCGGCAACCGCTGGCCCTGGTGCTGGTTCCGACCCGCGAACTGGCCCAGCAGGTCACCGACGCTCTCACCCCGTACGCCCGCGCCCTGCGGCTGCGGATGACCACGGTCGTCGGCGGCATGTCCATCGGCCGGCAGATCAGCGCGCTGCGCGGCGGAGCGGAAGTCGTCGTGGCGACGCCCGGACGGCTCAAGGACCTCATCGACCGCGGCGCGTGCCAACTGGGCCAGGTCGGCGTCACCGTCCTGGACGAAGCGGACCAGATGGCCGACATGGGCTTCATGCCGCAGGTCACCGCGCTGCTCGACCAGGTGCGCCCCGACGGCCAGCGGATGCTGTTCTCCGCCACCCTGGACCGCAACATCGACCTGCTGGTGCGCCGCTACCTCAACGACCCGGTGGTCCACTCCGTCGACCCGTCAGCCGGCGCGGTCACCACCATGGAGCATCACGTTCTGCACGTGCAGAACACGGACAAGCACGCCACGACGACCGAGATCGCCGCGCGCGACGGCCGGGTGCTGATGTTCCTCGACACCAAGCACGCCGTCGACAAGCTCACCGAGCACCTGCTCAAGAGCGGTGTACGGGCGGCGGCGCTGCACGGCGGGAAGTCGCAGCCGCAGCGCACCCGTACCCTCGCGCAGTTCAAGACCGGGCACGTCACGGTGCTGGTGGCCACCAACGTGGCCGCCCGCGGCATCCACGTCGACGACCTCGACCTGGTGGTCAACGTCGACCCGCCCGCCGACCACAAGGACTACCTGCACCGCGGTGGACGCACCGCCCGCGCCGGTGAGTCCGGTCGCGTCGTCACCCTGGTCCTGCCTCACCAGCGCCGCGAGATGACCCGTCTGATGACCACCGCAGGCATCACCCCGCAGACCACCCAGATCCGGTCCGGGGAAGCCGAGTTGAACCGCATCACCGGAGCCCGCACGCCTTCCGGCGTGCCCGTCACCATCACCGAGCCAGTCGCCGACCGCACCAGGCGCAGCACGTCCGCCGCCTCCGCGCGCGGCCGGCGCAGCCGCCCCGCCGCGGCCCGGCGCTCCGCCCGTCCGACCACGGCCTCGACGGAGGCCCAGGGCCGCCGTACCGCACTCAGCCCGGCGGCCTGAACGCCGCCGGACCGCACTCACCAGGGCGAACCGGCTCCTGTCCCCATCCCCCCTCATCTCCGCGAGGTCCCATGCGCTGCATCATCGCCCACTTCCCCTTCGACCTCACCAAGAGCGGCGTGCAAGCGTCCATGAAGGGCATCAAACCCGAGGTCGTCACGGGCGAGTACGTGATCATCGGCCGACGCCACTACCCCGTGAAGCAAGTGGGAGAGGTGATCACCCGCCAGGACCGCCGCGACTTCAGCGCCGCCGAGATGACCCGCGCTCTCCTCAGCCTCGGCTACACCTGCCGCAACACCGCCACCCACGTCCCCGTCACCGCCTCCAGTCCACTCCGGACAGCCCAGTCACTGCTCGGCATCCCCGTGACAGCCTGACCCACGAGGAGAACCCACACTCGCGGCACACCGGCGGGCTCCTGGCTCCGAGCAGCAGGCGCCCGATCCCGCCTCGTCCCAAGCGCGGAGGTCACTCCTCGGCCCGCGCCAACCCGGCCAACGGCCGTGCCAGGCTTCCGATTCGAGCGGTCGCCGACCCATGCATGTCGCGGGCGGATGCTCAGCCCGCGGTCGCCGACCCTCGCATGTCGCGGGCGGACGCTCAGCCCTCTGCCCCACCAGCCGCCGGCGGGGCAGACGCCAGGGGCCTCTCGGGCGACGCCCGAGGAAGAGGGCTGCGGGCGGCCTCGCCGCAGATGCCCGCGTCCACCAGCCCGTGGGGCCGCGCCAGCCGCGTGATTGACGACTGGTTCTTCCTTTTCACCGGTGCACGGACAAGAAAATTCCACAAAGATGCGGAGTTCGCGAATCTGTTGCCGCACGCCGAGCGAGCAGGAGTTACAGAATGGCCACAGGTACTGTGAAATGGTTCAATTCAGCTAAAGGATACGGATTCATCGAGCAGTCGGGCGACGGTGAAGACGTCTTCGCGCACTACTCCAATCTCGTCAACGACGCTCTTCCTGGGCTGACCGAAGGCCAGAGGGTCCACTTCGACATCGGGCAGAACCCAAGGGGTCTGTACGCGGAGAACATCACCTGCGACTGACGCCGGGCCACTCCCGGCCCGTCCCAGTCGGCTCGCTGTCCGGTGGCTCCGTAGCGTGGACACGGCGGTCTTCCCGGTCCGGACCCCTCCGCGATCCGACGGTCGCGGCCCGCCCCCCTACACACGGCTCGTCGAGCCGGGCGCCTGTACCGGAAAAGACCCGCGGCTCTCGTGAGAAGTGCCGATCTTTCTCCGTACGCTTGGTCAAGCACCCGAGCACAGCGGGCCCCTCGCGGTCGATCACCTTCTCTCCTGGCAGGCCCAAGGATTGGCCGTCGCCGGCACACCACAAAAGCGGATTCGACCACCCGCGTGCAGCGAGCCACGCATCCCCGGCTTCGGCCCGGCGACCACCCGCTCCACGACGCCCCCGCGGCGGGGGCCGGAAAGGACCGGTGGCCGGGCCCGCTGGCGGAAGGTGCACCAGCGGTGTCCGGGACGATGTCGGGTGGCGTGTCGGCACCAGACCGGGAATCACGCTCAGGAGCCGGCGGCTGAACGTCTTCGGCGATCATGTACACATATGAGGAGCACTTCCGCGAGCCGCAGAGGCTCCCTCGTGTCAGGGAGACCGGTCAGACGTCGGCCCGGTCGCCGGGTTGGGAATGGCGTAGTTGTTCGTTGATGCGCTGCGCTTCCTCGAGCTGGTCTTCGAGGATCACGATGCGGCAGGCCGCCTCCACCGGGGTGCCTCGGTCGACGAGTTCCCGGGCGCGTGCGGCGATGCGCAACTGGTAGCGGGAGTAGCGCCGGTGGCCGCCCGCGGAACGCAGCGGGGTGATCAGGCGGGCTTCGCCGATCGCGCGGAGGAAGCCCTGGGTGGTGCCGAGTATCTCGGCGGCCCGGCCCATGGTGTACGCGGGGTAGTCGTCGTCATCGAGACGCCCGTTCGTGTCGCCTGCTGTCATCGCACCTCTCTGCGGAACGCGTGGAGGGGCCCCGGTGCCATACCGGCACCGGGGCCCCGAAGGAACTGCTACACCATCTGCCGACCTGCTATTGCGTCGGCCTACTGTGTCCGCACCGCCACCAAAGGGTGAGCGGCAGGTGCGGGGATCGCGGTTGCTTGACCGGAGACCACCTCACTATCGATGTCCTGCGGTACCCGGACTCAACACTCCGCCCGGGCGATCCCGATGGCGCTCAACTCCTCCGTTCTTCCCTCTGGATCAACTGCCTGCCAAACGTGAACTGCACACTTCTCGTACTGCTGATGGCCTCTACCAGCACCACTCTTCGACAGCCAGCCCCGTCGCCCGTCCTGCGTCTTCTCTGGCTTGGAACCCCACTGCCGAACCTCCCGGTGCGCGCGCCCGCAGCCGACGCCTTCACCGAGGTACTGCTCACTGACTTCGCTGCTGGTTACCGCACACTGCACTTACCGCTGCTACCGCTGCGGTCCTTCTCACGGCGGCCCCTGATCACTGCGGGCCGCCCGGTCCGGTCGTCAGTCCCATCGCCCGTCTGGCAACATCCCTGGCTTTGGAACTCCACCACCGTACCGACCTGCGTCATGTGCGTACTGCCTCCCGGCAGTTCGTCTCTGCCGGGCCCTCTGTCTCTCTGGGTACAAGAGAAACCGTACCCACGCCACCACCAAATGTCTACTCCGGCCATCACAGATTTTCAGTCACCGGGGGCCGAGGTAACCTGCCACCAACTCCGACGCCGGCCTCTTTGCTAGCCCCCACCGGGGACGGATCACCACCACCGTCCTGCGCGACGCCACCCACTGGGACGACATCGTCCAGACCCTCGGCTACGAACACCCGCGCCGACACGACCTGAGACACACCGGCCCGACCTGGACGCCGGACGCCGGAGTCCCCCTGCACGTCCTCCGGTTGATCGCCGTCCACGGCTCCCCGCAGACCACCCAGCGCCGCCTCCGACGCCTCATCACATGGAAACCGCTGCCGACAACCCGAAGGGCCCGCTGGCCTGGCTAAATGCCAGTCCAGCGGGCCCTTCGTGCACCGTCGGGACGACAGGATTTGAACCTGCGACCCCTTGACCCCCAGTCGCGAAGGCCAAGGGAATTTCCCCGCCATTCGGGACCAATCCCCCGCGCATTACGCCTAGTTATGCGTCCATCGCTCACTACCGCGCACCGCGTGTGGTCCCCGGTTGGTCCCCTGCCGTAACGGACGAGACGGTCGCCCGAGCCCGCACTGCGGCCGAGTGCCTGTTCGAAGCCGGTGATCAGGCTCAGGGTCTGACGGCACTTGCGGGCAACCGCAAAAAGGTCCTGGGCGCATACGGATGGTGGCGCCACGACTGGTCGGGCTGCTGCAGCAGCTGGCCGACGAACCATGGTCCGTCCCCCGAGCCCTGTTCGCTCAGACCACTCCAGGTCCACCACTGCTGTTCGCGGGTCTGGTCCCGGGGAAGCCGATTTCGACGCACTCCATGACACAGAAGCTGAACCGGCACAGAATCTCGTGCCGCGCGGCCCGCACCTCCGCCCTCGCCACCAACCTCCCCAGCCCCATCCTCGCCGACCTGACCGGCACGCACCGCCACACCGCGATCCACTGGGTCGCCTACGTCAGACGCGACTGGACCGAGTACGTGGCGGCACGAGCCGAGGACGAGGGCCACAAGCGGGAGAAGAAGCCATCCACCAATTGCAGGTAACCCATATCGTCGTGTCATGAGCGAGGCGATCCGGGCACACGGCCTCTACTACCCCTTCTTCCGGATACGTGATGACGGTTGGCTGAAGGTGACGCCCTTGTACTGGCCCAAGATTGTACGTTTAGTCCCTGCGAGCGATGACCTCGCAGCCTATACGGCCCGCCCGTCTTCCAACCCTGCGGTGCCGACGCACGCACTCACACGAAATGTCGCCCACACCATGCGGGTGCTCACGGAGGAACTCGGTGTCGTCGAACGGGTTCCTCCCCGCATGGTCCGGCTGGGTGTGCGGCGTCGACCGAACAGGTGCCTCAACACGACCCCTCACCTGTCAAGACAGGTGAGGCGGGGTGCCAGCCGGGGCGGCGACCGCGGCACGGCGTCGCGCGCGCAGCGGCAGTGGAACGGCTCAAAACCCTGAGCGTCGTCCGCAGCGGGAGGGGAGCCAGCGCGTGGCCGTTCGGCTGGGAAGCAGTCCCGTACGCCCCCAGGCGGTTTTCCCGGCTCTCTCGGCTTCGGTGCCCGCGCGGGTCGGCGGCCTGACGCCCGCCGAGGGATTCGAAGTCCGCGGCCAGGAACCGGAAATCGGACCTGCTCCCGACCACGTGTGCCGCCGCCTGGGCATGCAGGAAGGAGAGCAGGCCGCTGTCCGGCGATGGACCTATTTCGTCAACGACACCGTGATCCGCACGGTGGACACGACGGCACCGCTGCGGCTTGTCCGGGGCAGCGCCTGGATGCAGGACGACCGTACGCCAGAGAATCTGACCGAGACGCTCGCCGGCCCCGGCCACACCGTGTCGAGTGTCGTCGACGAACTCCGTCCACGGCTGACGCAGCCGGTGGAGGCCACCCGTCGGGGGCCTGAGCGGCGACGACTCGCTCCTCGCGATCGAGATCATCTCCACCGCCTACACGAATACGGGCCAGGCAGTCCAGGTCACCGTGACTACCCTGCCAGCACATCTCAACGTCACCGTCTACGAGCGGGGGCGGATGCGCCGGGCACCTGCGGGTGACCGTCCGCCGTACCCGGCCTGCATACGCCGGATCCCGGCGGGACGCACTCCTCGACGGGTACCGGCGGCCACAGCTCGCACGCACTCTGCCCGCGCGCAGGCCCTTGCCCCGAACCGCCCCAACTGCGGAAACCTGGGCAACCGGAAACGGCCCTCATCTGACAGAATTTCCGCCCCGGCCCAAAGGAATGACCGAGTCGACGGGGAGGTGCGGTCCTCCCTGGAGGAGCACGCGAATCAGGAAGGAAAACTCCCGTTGCCCCAGCTTGCGTCAGCCAGGGCGCCCAGGGCGTCATCACCCGTTGCTGATATGCCCGCATTCATGATCGACCATTCAAACTCCCTCAACCGCGACGATGCCGTCACGGTCGCCGCCCCGGGGGACTCAGGAAGACAACTGACCCTCCGTCACCGACGTAGCGTCCGGCGTCGCTGGTGTCAACAACGCCGACCATGGGGCGTTCCAGCGCGGGGAGTCGGCGTACGGCGGCGTGCGAGGCGCCCAGAAGACGCTTCCCCGGTCTCATACAAAAAGACGCATCGGTAGGCCATATGTCTAACGCGAGCGCATTTCAGACAGTAGCTGATTCTCCGAGATTAACCCGTTTCGGGGTGATCTTGAGTGCCGCTCTATTTGCACTGGTCGGATGCACGAGCGCCCACCCCCACGGCTCCATGGAGAATCGGAACCCGCAGCGGGCGGCAGGCGCAGGAGACGAAGCGGGAAGAGAGCGTCCCGGCCATCCGAAGCTGAGTGTTCCCTCGGCTGCACCCAGAAGGAATGGCTCATTCCGCTATCAGTCATATGATTCCCCACCCTCTGATGCTGCGGTGCCGCACAGGTATGAAATCGACGTCGACACAGGAAAGGCCTGGGAGGTCAGCGGCCCATGGCGTGTCCCCGTGCCAGCGGACACGGTCCCGGCCGACACGATGTCACCGCCCCGCCCGAGCTGCCCTCCCCCGTCGCCCCCCGCAGCCCCACCGCCGTGCGCCCGACGGTGAAGGGCGGTTCGGGGGATTCTTGCGACACCGGGCGCGCAGCTCCGCTGTGCCGTCTTGTGAAGCCAGCCGTGTCAGCGCCGGGTGATGGCAAGCCCCTGCGCTGGGACAACCCGCACGAGGTGCCGGATCACCGACGGAGCTGGCCGTGCACGCCCAGCGGGCAGAAAAACGAGGTCTGCGGCGGCTGCCGACGCTGTGCTGTGCTCCTGGCACCGCGAACTGGCCGATCAGTTCGTGCGCGTGGGCGATGGTCGGGGTGGTGTACCAGGCCGGGCGGCGGCCGTGCGGGGTGAACGGCGGCGGCAGACGCGGGTCAATGTCGATGCCGGTCGACCAGTCAGGAGTCGGGCACCGGGCTGACACACACGTGCCGGTCGCGGTGGCGCTCAGCGGCGACAGCTGCATCGCTGGAAGCGTCAGAGCCGGAAAGAGGAGAAGCCCGGCGGGAACCGGTGATCGTGGTCCAGGTTCTCGCGTATACGGGTCACTTCGGCGGCGGTCAGCCGCCGCTGCCCTCCGTTCGTGAACAAGTGCCACTGCCAGTCGGCTTCGTGCCAGCTGTACGCGACCACCGGGTCCAGCGGCTCCGCTTCCAGCTCTGCGGCCTCCTCCTCAGTGAGCGGCGGAAGCCCCCAGGCCAGGCCGGCCCAGCCGAAGCGGTAGGGCGGCTCGCCCGCGGGCTGGCGTGCCAGCTTCGCGTACGGCCGCCCGGCCTCGGCGGCACTGTGCCGCGGTGCCAGCACCGGTTCGAGGCCGATGACGATCAGCCCGCTGTCCGGGTCGCCGTCGTCGAAGGTGACCTCTTCCAGCGGCCAGGGCCACCACCGGGGCATGGGCCCGACCATGGCGCCGTCGTCGTAACGCGCCTGCCACCGGCGGAGCCGGTCGAAGAACGCGGCGTCCTCGTCCTCACCGAGGGCACTCTCACCCGTGTTCTCGCTCATGACCCCAGTAGAACCCACCCCACTGACATCGGCCGACGGCCTATCCACATGTGCAGCCTGTCCGGCGCGGCCATCGTCTACGAGCAGTCACCCCGAGGTGATCATCACGGTCGGCACCAGGTTCTACTCGTTCGACGGCCGGACACTGGAGGTCTTCGGCGGTGACCCAGTCCGCTTCTACATACGGAACATGTACGTACACGTCACCCGCATCCGAGACCTGTTGCCCGGACGTCGCCGATCGAACTTCCCTACGTTGTGGCACGGGTCCGGGCCAGCCCTTCGTACGGTTGGCCCGCCCAGGGGTGTCGGGTGTGGCTTCAAACTTCTGCCGCTTGTGGCTGCCATCGACTGGCCACACGACACCCCACGACGGCTCGGCTGCCAATTAGGAGATGCGCACGGTCGCTCCGTAGGGAATCGACAGCGAGGTCTTCCGTGGTACGTCCGCACAGCCCGACGCACGGAGGAACCGCGTGGCCGCCGGCTGCTGTCTCGACGGGTCGCCAAGGATGAGCCGGAGCTGCTCCATCTCCCCGCCGACATCCTGGACTTGGGCGACGAGGTGACGCGGGGCATCGACCTCGCCGACGGCGGGGCTGCCCTGGTGATCGCGGTGCTCCTCAACCACGGCCAGCGCGCCTTCTGCATCTCCGGACGGGCCATCAACCGTGCCTCCGAGGGCTACCGCGGCGAGGACAAGACTGATACCAAGGACGCGGCGGTGACCGCAGACCAGACCCGCATCCGCCGGAACCTGCAGGTCCTGCGGACCGGCGACGAGACCGCTACCGACCTCAAGCTCCTCACAGCCCACCACTCGGACCTGGTCGGCGACCGCACCCGCACCGTCAACCGCCTCCACATCCACCTGACCGGCATCTTTCCCGCGCTGGACCGGGTCCTGGACCTCATTGACGCCGGGCCGTTGATGCTTCTGACCGGCTATCAGACCCCGGCCGCCCTGCGTCGCCTGGGCACGAAACCGCTGGCGAGCTGGTTGCGGAATCGCGGCGTTCGTGGTGCCGGCCAGATCGTGGAGGCGGCGCTGGAGGCCGCCTCAGGCAAGCGCACCAGCGTCCCGGGCGAGAAGACCGCAGCCCGGATGGTCCATACCCTGACCGCCCAGGTCATAGCCCTCAACCTGCAGGTCGCCGAGATGGACAAGCTCATCGCGGCCCGGTTCCGTGATCACCGCGGTGCCAAGATCCTCGCCAGCCTGACGGGCCTGGGCCCCATCCTCGGAGCCGAGTTCCTGGCCGCCACGGTCGGCGACATGGCCGCCTTTGCCAGCCCGGACCGCCTCGCTGACTTCGGCGGAGTCGCGCCCGCGCCCCGCGACTCCGGCAAGATCAGCGGCGACCTCCATCGCCCGCAACGCGACAACCGCAAGCTCCAACGGGTCTTCCACACCTCCGCGTTGATCAGCATCCGCCGCTGCGAGGAATCCCGGCGCTTCCACGACCGCAAGCGCGCCGAGGGCAAGCGCCACACCCAGGCCGTCCTCGCCCTCGCCCGGCGACGGGTCAACGTCATCTGGACTCTCCTGCGCGACCAACACTGCCATCAGCCAACCCGGGCTGGGACGCCGGAGTTGGCTACGACGCGCTGAGCCTGCGGCGCGGTAAGTCACCAACCCCACATACTTCTTGGACGCGCCCGCACGGCTTCGATCTACGGCATGCCCTCTGCCATCTCGAATCCGGACATCTCATCCCAAGGGATGGCGTTCCAGAGGCGGATCAATGCCACCCAGATGCGGTTGACGAGCGGCCAGTCAGGAGTGTCCCCGGTGAAAGTGATCGTTGCGAGCATGTCGCAGCCCCAGATGCCCTGTTCGTTTTCCGGTGATGCAGCGATCACCGACTCCGCGATCCAATCCGCTCATACGTGGACCTCAAGTGCTAGCGAGTCAGCCGCGCGATGTCCGGCGAGTCCCCTGGTCGCCAGCGAGCACACGGCAACCTCGTCCCATAGGGACCAGACCGTTGTGTCAAGAGAAGATCACCAACAGGCAGGATTCGTCCAGGAGGCGGCTGATCGCTGCCTGCCCGCTCTCCTCGCCTGATCGACAGAAGAACGTGAGTTGGTATGCCACGTTCGGATCCCTCCTCCCCAACGACTCGTCCCGATCATGATAGAGGCCGTCACTCCATGCCTCTGGGGGTTAGGCGACGGCGCTCGCGAGGGCCAGCGGGGCTTGACATACGGCATGAGGAATCGGTGACACACGCTAAGTTCCATCGCGCAGGGCACTCGCAGCGAAGGTTGAGCAATTTCACCGAACTGTCCCGTCTCAAGCGATCTGGCCCTAGTACGGCAGCTGTAGATCGTGATCTTGTCCTTCGAGTGGCCCTCTATCCTGCCGACCCGCCTGCTGAGTCCTCTGCGCCGTCGACGACCGAACGAACGCACCTCATCCAGTCCTCCCAGGCAGCGGGGTCTGTCGTTCCGCCGTCCGCCTCGATGCCGATGTCGCCCAGGAGCGTGAGAAGGTCGTCCCCGGCGCGGTTCGCGAACTGCCACACGAACCGCGACATGGCGACGAAGGCCTCGCGCTCGTTCAACTCGTAGCGACTCATCAGGGCTTTCCAACCTCGGGCGGAGCCCGGTAGTCCAGGGCCGAGGGTCGTGATCTGCCTGCCTGGGCAACAGCGCGGCCACCGAAGATCATCGTGGTTTGTGAAGACAACGAAGGATCAAGCAGTGGCCGCAGGTCACAGCGTAGACGTTGAACGATGGCAGGTGATGTTCGAGGGCCTGATGGCCCGCGTCGCAGGTCGGTTCGCCCGGGTGGAACCCCGCCGCCGCGCCCGCTCGCTGGTGCTGGGGCTGCTGTCGGATCTGCCGCGCAAGAATTGCTGGACGATCGCGGAGCATGCCGGAGACACCACCCCCCACGGGATGCAGCACCTACTGGGCCGTGCCAAGTGGGACGCCGATGCGGTCCGCGACGACATCCGCACCTACGTGGTGGACCACCTGCGCGACGAAGAGGCGGTCCTCGTCGTCGACGAGACCGGCGACTTGAAGAAGGGCATCGCGACGGTGGGCGTCCAGCGCCAATACACCGGCACCGCGGGCAGAATAGAGAACGCGCAGGTAGCGGTCTACCTCGTTTACTCCGCGCGGGCCGGACACGCCGCCATCGAGCGGGAGCTGTATGTCCCGCGTTCCTGGACCGAGGACCGCCAGCGGTGCCGGGCGGCCGGCATACCCGCCGCTGTGGGCTTCGCCACCAAGCCCGCTCTGGCCGCACAGATGATCGCCCGCGCCCTGGACTCCGGCGTCGCGGCGCGATGGGTGGCAGGTGACGAGGTCTACGGCGGCAATCCGACCCTTCGCACCGCACTGGAACGCCGCGAGGTCGGCTACGTCCTCACGGTCGCCTGCGACCACCAGATCGCCACGAGGGGAGGAAGACTGCGGGCGTCCGCGCTGGTCAAGAAGATGCCCAAGCGGGCCTGGCAGAAGCTCTCCGCCGGGACCGGCGCGAAGGGCCACCGCTTCTACGACTGGGCCGTGGTCCACATCGCCGATCACCGCCCCGGACACCACCAACTCCTGGTCCGCCGAAACCGGCGCACTCGCGAACTCGCCTTCTACCGCTGCTATTCGCCCATCGCCGTGCCACTGTCCACACTCGTACGGGTAGCCGGGCGCAGGTGGACGGTCGAGGAGACCTTCCAGACGGGAAAGGAACTGACCGGATTGGACGAACACCAGGTCCGCCGGTGGACGTCCTGGCACCGCTGGGTCACCCTCGCGATGCTCGCGCACGCCTTCCTCGCCGTCGTCACCGCAGACGAACGCACTCACCGGCCCGCACCAGACGGGCTGATCCCATTGAGCAGCAACGAGATCGCGCATCTGTTCAACAGACTGATCGCACGGCCCGCCCACGCTGCAGCGCACCGCCTCCGCTGGTCCCACTGGCGACGACGCCACCAAGCTCGCGCCCGCGACAGCCACTACCTGAGACAAGCAGCAGCTCAACCATGATCACGATCTACAGCTGCCGTACTAGTCTCAGCTGATCTGGTCCGTGGACGGGGAAGCTGTGTCAGCTGTATCCCGCAACTCGTGCCAGGGATCCGCGCCTGATGCGTTGTCCGTGGTGAATGCGATGATCGAGGTTGGCAGCGTGAGCACGCTGGTTTCACGACTCGGGGACGGCTCGTATGGACAGGTGGCAGGAGCTTTCGGTACTGGTGGAGGAGCGGCTGAAGGCGGCGTCGACCGGCGAGCGTGGCGTGTTCACTGCTGGCGTTGCGGAACGGCTCATGAGCTGGCACGAGGCCCTGCCCGATGACGAGCAGGCGCCGTTCACCATGGGCCTTCGCCCCTGTTGAACTCGGTATGGGACGGCGTCCTCGGTGACACGACGGCCTTCTCGGCGGTGAAGCGCGGTGTCGCCGAGTCCATGCTCAGTGAGTACTGCCACAACGACGGGCAGGACGGCCCCGATGACGCGGACGAGGCGGCCGCAACTGCGACGTTGGATGCCGCGCACGCCTATCTGTTCGGCTGCTACGACCTCGCCAACTGGACCAGCCGCCGGGCGGTGGACGCCATTGACCAACACCTGGAGTACCCCGCCGAACAGGAAGAAGGCGAACTCGTCCCTGATACGGACGAAGCGCTGGCTTCCGAGTTGCAGCGGCAGCTGCGGGATCTCGACCTCATTGCGAACTACTCGAAGGAGCTTCGCCACTCCACCACGGGACTGCCCATCGACACCTCGATCCGACTCCGCGTGGAGCTTCGAACTCCTCTCTCTAGCCGGGCATGAGCGCCGCAGCAGACCTCGCAGCGCCGCAGCCCCTGCATCAGGCCGGCCGCCAGCAAGGAGGTCGCGAGCCGCCCGCCGCAAGGAAGTGCAGCAGACTCGGAAGTACCAACTGTCTGGTTTCCTGCGGTGCGGCAGAGTGAACCTGTCAGGTGAGATCTGCGCGTCTACCCTGGTCGGGAACCCAGTGACCCAAAGGACGCCGCATGGCGCCTACTCGTGCAACTCGTCCAACAGTCGCGGTCTCGCCCGGCGGATGGACAAGGTGGATGAAGCCATCATCGAACTCGTCCTGAAGGTGCTCTCGGAGCAGTACGCGGCCAAGAGGCCGGAGATTCGGATCTGGCACGAACAGGGCACTCTCGACTCTTTGTTGGAGCGGAAGCGCCTTCTCAAAGAGGCGTACAACGCTGGGACGATCCAGCCGGCTGACTTCTTCCAGATGCTTCCCGACCTGGAGGGGCAGATTCAGGAGTCGGAGAGCGACCGGGCCGCGTTCCTGGGCGAACAGGAAGCGCGGAACTTCCTAGCGGTTTCACACGCGAGCGTTGGGAGCAGTTCGACCTGCGACAGGTAATTTTTCGCGGCGCCGCTGAACGAGGCCGGTCCACCAGACCCTCCAGCCGGCCGGCGACGAACCGGCACCGCCATTTACGCACCGTCTCCCGAGAGACACCCAGGTCATCCGCAACCTGCGCGTTCAAGCAGCCCTCCGCACACGCCAACACGATCCTCAACCGCAACACCAGCGCCTGAGAGGCGGTCTGCTTGCGCAACCAGCCCCGCAACACACGGCGTTCGTGAGCAGACAAGTCCAACGGCAACGGCTTAGGACCAGGCACCGACCTAGCCTACAACCGCAAGTGAACTACCGACTCAGGACACTAGATCGCGTGACCGAAACTGTCGCCCACCCTGCACGACACCCGAGCCGGTCGTACGATATCGACACATTCCGAAGAAAGCAGACTATAGCCCCGGCTCCACTTGATGGCGCTTCCGATACGACTCGACAGGCGTGCGACCAGAGCCTCAGCTTGATGTCATGCGATCGGTCGGCGTAAGCGTCGAGATGCCCCTGACTAGGGTGACGTTCCCTTGCAAGGGAACGTCACCCTAGCTGGATTTCACTGCTCTTCTACTAACGCTTTCCCGCGACCAAGGCGTAGATAGCGGCGGCGAGACTGAGAACACCGACCCACATGAAAAGGGTGCGGTTGACAAACTTGAGAGTTTTTCCTGCCGCCTCGCCACTATGCCGAGTGGCCGCCTTGGCAGGTCCATTTGTAGCGAAAAGAGCCAAGGCGATGAAGATTAGCCCAAGTGCGGTCGCAAATATGACGAATCCGATCATCGCCAAATCTCCTCTCTATGTGAATTCGACCTCTTGCCGTTTAGCCGAATTCCCTATTGACAAAATCCTCGCCAGCGTAGGAGGCAAATCCTTCGGCAACGAGACAGCCAGTTCCCACTGCAAGTCCGCCCACGCCGGTTGTTACTCCGAATCCCACTGCGATCGATGCGCAGGTCGCACCTGTCATGGCACCCGCGGCTTCTCCGGCCAGTGAGGCGACGGCACCCACGTAGTTGCCACTGCGGATGTTTGTACCGATTTCGTACACGGTCTTGATCTTGTCCAGACCATCGACGAGATCGCCCAGAACATTCTTTCCGGTGGGATCGGTGTTGTTGATGGGGTCGTCGCCTGCGTAGGCGTAGCGGTTGCCCTGGGCGGGGTCGGCGAGGAACGAAAGTGCGTCCTGGCTGGTGAAGCGGCCGGTGGTGGGGTTGTACCAGCGTTGGCCGTATTTGATCCAGCCGGTGGTGCGGTCGTAGGTGCCGCCGACGAAGCGGTAGGGGTTCTGGGCTGCCGCGGAGCCGGTGGCGGTGGTGGTCTGGTAGGCGCCGTAGGGGTCGTACTGGTAGACGGTGGAGGTGACCGTGGACTGGTTGATGAATTCCACGGGGCTGCCGAAGCCGTCGATGATGTAGTACGCCTCGGTGCCGGTGGTGGTGCGCAGGACCAGGGGCTGGCCGGTGGTGGGGTCGTGGTCGATGTAGGCGGTGCCGGCGTCGAGTGTGACCTGTTCGATGACGGGCTGGCCGTTGCCGTCGGGGCGGCCGTAGACGTAGTCGATGTTGTCGCCGGTGTCGGTGGTCTGGTGGGTCAGCTCGGTCTGGCTGGTGCCGGCGTAGGTGTAGGTGCCGGTCCCGGCCGGTGTGGTGGCCGCGGTCATCTGTCCGGCACCGTTGTACGTGACCGAGGACAGTGACGGGGTTTTCGTGAGGTTCCCGGCGGCGTCGTAGGTGTAGCCGCTGGTGGTGATCTGGTTGGCGGCGTTGTGGGCGAGGGTGATCGCGCCGGTGGCGGTGGTGCGGTTGCCGCGTGCGTCGTAGCCGTAGCTGTACGTGGTCCCACCCCCCGAAGTCGCCACTGACGTCAGCCGGTTGCCCGGGTCGTATCCGTAGGTCGTCGTTTTCCCCGTCAGGTTGTCCTTAGACCACTGCAGGAGGCTGCGGTCGTCGGTGGTGGCGGCGGAGCAGGTGGCGCCGGGTGTGCCGCCTGCGGTGCGGCAGTAGGTGACGTCGAACTGGCGGGTGGGTGAGGTGGCGGGGCCCTGGTCGGCCCAGACTCGGGAGGGGCGGCCGGAGGCGTCGTAGTCCTGGTGGACGTGGGCTTTGTAGAGGGTGTGGTTGTTGTCGGTGCCGTACCAGGTGTCGGTGCGGCGGCCGTGGTCGTCGTAGGCGAAGCGGATCTTGGTGGAGGCCGGCGCTGCGGTGATGAGCTGGGTGAGGAGGTTTGCGTCGTCGTAGGTGTAGGTGGCGGTGCCGCGGGCGTCGGTGAGGGTGACGAGGTTGCCTGACTTGTCGTATCCGTAGGTGAGGGTGCCGCCGCCGGAGGTGGCGGTGCGGGTGGCGAGGTGGCCGAGGTCGTCGTAGGTGTAGGTGGTGGTGCCGGTGGCGTCGGTGCGGGTCCGGACGCGGCCGAAGCTGTCGTAGGTGTACCCGACGGCGTGAGTGCTGTCGGAGTAGGTGACCGAGGTGATGCGGTCCGCGTCGTCGTAGCCGTAGGTGGTGGTGATGTTCCGGCCGTCCTTGGCCGTGGCCAGGCGTCCGTACTTGTCGTAGCTGAAGGTCTGCCCGCCCAGGGAGCCGCCGGTCACCGGGGTGACGGAGGTGGCCTGGTGGGTGGCGGAGTCATAGCCGTAGGTGGCGCTGGTGCTGTTGCCCGGGTCGGTGGAGGTGGCGACGGTGCCGTCGCTGTTGTAGGTCACCTTGGCGACCGCGGCGTTGGCGTCAGTGGTCTGGTCGCGCTGCCCGGCACCGGAGTAGTGGTAGGAGCTGCTGTTCGACTGCGCGTCGGTGGACGCCGAGGGCAGGTACTTCGTCCCGGCAGCGGTGTTGCCGTACAGAGCTGACTGCGACGAGCCGGTGGGGGAGGTCGTCTTGGTCAGCGACTCGCCGCCGTTGGCGTTGTACTCGTTCGACGAGGTCGAGGCTCCGCTGCCGGACCCGACGGTGCTGGTGGAGGTGTCGAAGTTCGCGGTGTACGTCTTGGAGCGGACGTTGCCGTCGGCGTCGGTGGCCTTGGTGACGTGCGCGGTGTTGTCCGAGGTGAGGTCGTAGGTGGTGTGCGGCACCGTAGCGACCGACTGGGCCTGGTTGGTGTTCGGCGCCGCCAGCAGGGTTTGCGTGGCCGTCGGGTAGGACAGCCGGGTGATGGAGTCGCCGGGGGAGCCGGTGGCGGTGTTGTGCTGGGTGACGGAGGTGACCCCGCGGGCGCCGTAGGTGAAGTTGGTGATGCCGCCGCCGGGGTTGGTGATCGACGTCAGTTGGTGGGCGGTGTAGCCGAAGGACGTGGTGCGGTTGAGGGTGTCCTTGACCGAGGCCAGGTCGCCGCTGCTGTTGACGGTGTAGGTGACGGTGCGGACCGAGCCGTCGGAGGCGGTCTGCTTCAGCGTCGTCACATGGCCCGAGGCATTGGCATAGACGCCGGTGCGCTGGCTGGTGGTGCCGCGGGTGGCCACGATCGAGGCCGGCAGGCTGCCGCTGTAGCCGAGTGTGGTGGTGTTGCCGTTGCGGTCGGTGATCTTGGTGAGTTTTCCGGCGGAGTCGAAGGTCTGCTTGGTCTGGCTGGCGTGGTCGGTCAGCGTGTAGGTGCCGTCGCTGTTCTTGACCAGGTCCGCCTTGAACCCGCCCGGCGCGGTGAAGCTGCTGCCGCTGGACACGAACAGGCCCGTTACACCGGCCTGGCCGCGGTAGGTCACCGATCCTTCCTCATGCACCGTCAGCGAGACGTCGTACGGGGTCAGCAACCACCCGTACCCCGCGGCGGCCGAGGTCGAGGTGAACCCGGATCCCACCGACTCGCTGTTGTACGACGCGCCGAGACCGACATCGCCGTTGATCCCGGGCAGCGTCAGATCGCTGGTGGACACCAGAAGGTTCCCCGAGCCCACGTCGACCTGCGCCGAGACATGGTCGCCGGCGGAGAACGACAGCCGCGTCGCACCCGGCCGTGCACCCGCGCCCAGCATCGGCGAGACATGCGTGTCCTGAAGCGTCGTCAACGCCGAGCAGGTGCCGCTTTGGCAGGCCTGCACCTGCCAGTCGAACTCCGTACCGATCGGCATAGACGTCGGCAGCGTCAGCCGGGCGACCGAGCCCGAAGCGACCGTCACCGTACCGCCGTTGACCAGATCCCACGCCCCGTACGCGGCATACGTCCCCGCGAAGAATTTCGCCGTGACCTGCCCGCCCGACGGGCTCGACACCTTCGCCGTCAGCACCGGCTTCACACTGTCCACCAGCGCAACAGCCTGCGTCGGAACGTCCGGCGCGGCAGCCACCGCCGGCGCACCCGCCGCGATGACCACCCCCGTGGTCACCACACCAACAACCGCTCCCCAGCGGCCGAGTATGCGTTTCCGCACGTGTAGCCCACCCCCATCACAGTCCGTGCCGCACCAGTCGGCGGGCACGCCTGAAACATCCTGGAGGGGCCCGGCAGTGGAACGTTGTTCTCCGGCAAACGAATGCGATGCGTGACAGTGATGGCATTCGGTCACCTCAAGATCTTTCGCGCGATGCACCGCGGTTTCGACAGAGCAATGGTGCTCCAATCCAACACGTCGCAGCGCTAATTGGCGTGTCGACCGAGGATTCGACCGCGTCATCGCCCAGGGTGACGTTCTTCACGGCATAAGCCCACTCAATCCGGGAATCGCACGCAATTGCGATTCTCTTAAGGTTCTGTGCACAGGAGTGGGCTAGTTCAAGAAGAACGCGCCCGAGTGGTACGAGGAGATGCACGAGCGTCAGCGCAAGGCCCATTCTTCACGCCGCATCCGAGTCCAGCACGGCATCGGCCATATGAAGAACTGGAGATCCCTCGCCCGCCACCACGGCCGCCGCGAAGACATGAGCGACATCATCCAAGCCGTCGCCGCACTGCTCTCCCACCAGCAGGCCGCCACGTCGGCGATCAGCACGCAAAGGTGAGCACAACCGCCGACCCACGGTCCTCGACGCGCCACCGCCAACCATGCACGAGCTCGTAAGGGTTGTCCCGCTATTTGTGCGTCCGGCCCATCGTGTGGTGGCGCGGACACTGACCGGGCGGCCGACTGGCCAGATCGGGCTCTAGGAATCCGGTTGGGCCCGCCCGCGGACGATGCGTATCCTCTCGGACCATGTGCTACCACGCGTTCAACGGTGCCTTCCGGCACTACGTGTGCATCGCGTGCCGGCTCTCCTTCAAAGGCACCACATGGCCGATCCGGAAGCGCATCTGTCCTGGCTGTCGTGAACAGCTCGTCTTCGCCGGCTACGACTTTGCTGCGCCCCGGCGACGCGACACGAAGGCATGGTCAGTTGTTGCGACTGTGCTCGCGGAGGGGCTGACCTACGATCACCACCCCGGCTGCGGCTGCTCACGGCTCCCCTCTTTCCGGCCCCGGACCCGAGCTCAGGTGCGTGTCCGGCGCCGCGCAGCCGAGCGGCTGGGCCTGCCTCTGTCGGTGACTCTCGCTCGACGCGACGCCTTCACCTCAGAGAGCCGCGACGAGCAACCGCCCTCTCCGTCGGCCGCGAAGCGCGATACGACCTGAGCGCCGCGGCGACGCGGCAAGCCGCGCTGGCCATGTGAGCGGTCAGGGCGTGGTTCGCCTTGAGAAGATCCCGCTGTGGCGGGAATGATCACGGCAGCGGAGCCGTCCTGGATACCCCCGTTCACCGGGCTGCGCTCGCGCGACTTTCGAAAGCTGGTCACGCTGTCGCGCCGAGAAGGCGCCGATCGAACTCGCCGCGGGCGTCCCTGGTCACTGCCGCTGGAAGAGCGGGTACTCCTGGTCACCGCGTACTGGCGGACCAACCTGACGTTGCGGCAGCTCGCCCCACTGTTCGGTATCTCCAAGTCATCCGCCGACCGGATAATCGGCCACATCGGGCCGCTGCTGGCACTCAAGCAGCGGCAGCGGTTCCACGCCGGCACCGTGCTCATCGTGGACGGCACACTGGTGCCTACCCGCGATCACAGCATCGCCGAGCAGTCCAAGAACTACAGGTACGCGACCAATCACCAAGTGGTCGTCGACGCTGACACACGGCTGGTCGTTGCGGTCGGACGACCAGTGCCGGGCAACCGCAACGACTGCAAGGCATGGGCAGAATCGGGTGCGAAGGCAGCCGTCGGCAGGACCACGACCATCGCCGACGGCGGCTACCAGGGCACTGGCCTGGTGGTCCCGCATCGTCGGCCCGCGGGCGGCGAACTGTGCGGATGGAAGCATGAGCACAACCGCTCCCACAAACAGGGCAGGGCTCGTGTAGAGCACGTCTTCGCGCGCATGAAGACCTGGAAGATCCTTCGCGACTGCCGACTCAAGGGTGACGGTGTCCACTACGCGATCTTGGGTATCGCCCACCTGCACAATCTTCGTCAGGCCCGCTGATCGGACGGCCGACCGGCAACCAGGAGCGCACAAGATCAATTGCGGGACAGCCCTTACTCCCTGAGTGTCGGCGTTCCGCCTCGATGCGCGCGATAGGGGCGCTGCTGCTGATGATGGCCGCGGCCCGGGGCAAAGGGCCGGAGAAACTTCCCCTCTTGCGAGTCTTCTTCCCGCTTCCCCCGGGAACGTTGCTGTGCTCATCGGTGTACTCGCGCCCGGTGTTGCGGCGGTCACGGCGTTTGGGAGCGGGTGGAGGTGATCACGATGGATGTGTAGGGCATGGTGGCGTGGCCGCCGAGCTTGTCGATCGCGGTCCCGGCGCTGTCCAGGACCTCCGCCATTTTGTCTGCGGGGAGTTGGGTGAGGCCGCCGAAGGTGGGGAGCTGGTCGAGCCACTCCTCTCGGGAGTAGGTGCGCTCCCAGGCGAAGCGCCACTGTTCGGGCTCGCTGAAGCTGCCAGTCTGCCGGATCCCGTCGGCGATTTTCGCGAACAGCGGCTGGTAGGCGTCCACGGCCGAGCCCCTGAGCAGGCCGGGGTTGAACGGGGAATCGGGGGCGACCCGTTGGAGTGCTTCTGCGAGGGCGTCGATCACCTCGGCCGGGAGCTGGGGGACGTGGTGGAAGGGGGCGAGTCGGCCGCCGGGCTTAAGCACCTGGGCCGCCTTGGCCGCGCCGGCGACGGGGCCCACCCAGTGCCAGGCGGTGCCGGCGATGACCGCGTCGAACTGCCGCCCGGCCGGCTGCCAGTCCTCGAACGTGGCGACCTCGACCTCGATACGGCTGCGTCGCGCGAAGGCGGCCATCCGCTCGTCGGGCTCGACACCGAGCACCGTGCAGCCGGCCGCCTGGAACTGCCGGGCCTCGATGCCGGTCCCGGCTCCGACGTCGAGGACGTGCCGGCCGGGGCTTGCCGCGACGATCCTGTCCACCAGGGCCTGGGGATACGGCGGTCGGGCGCGGTCGTAGCGTTCGGCGTCCACTCCGAACGACTCGGCTGTCTGCCGGTGGCGGTGGGGCTCGGGGCCGGACTCGGACGGCTGTCCCTGCGATAAAGTGGGCATGCGCCCACACTAGTGGGCGCATGCCCACTAGTTAAGGCAGAGCGGCGCGGAGAGGGAGACAATGCCGTCAGGGGTGCACATCCACAACGTGCGCGGTCAGCTGTTCGAAGCCGCCGAGCGTGTCCTGCTTCGGGACGGGCCCTACGCGTTGACCAGCCGGGCGGTCACGGAGGAGGCGAACTGCGCCAAGGGTGTGCTGCACCGGCACTTCACCGATTTCGACGCATTCCTGGCAGGACTGGTCCTCGACCGCGTCCGCGGCATCGAGGACCGGACCACGACTCTGCGCGCGGCCGCCGGCACCGGGAGCGTGGTGGACAACCTCGCCGACGCGCTGCAGGATCTGTTCGGGCCGGTCACGGTGGCGATCGTCGCGCTCATCACTTTCCGTGACGGCCTCCGTGCCCGGCTGCGCGAGGCCGGTCTGACCGGCATCCCACTCGCCATGCAGGGCACCGCCATGATCGCCGCATACCTCACCGCCGAGCGGGAGGCGGGGCGTCTGGCCGGTGACGCCGACATCGACACACTCGCCCCCACCCTCGTCGGGGCCGGGCACCTGCTATTCGCCGACCGGACAAGCGCCCCACCGCAGACCGCCGCCGTCCACAAGATGGTGACCACCGTCGTCGCCAGCGCCCTGCGACCACTCCCATCGTGACCTGAGCGCACAGGCCGCACGCCGCCGCCAGCGGCAGACAGCTCCCAGATGAATCGTACCGGGAGCAGCATGAGGCGCAGTCAGAAGCAAAGAGCGGAATAAGGGGGCGCTCTCTTCCCCCCGCACGCCCCGGTGTGAGCGCCCGCACCTTTCCGCCCGAGTCCCTCTTCACGCCAGAGATGCAGAGAATCCCGCCCCATCGGAGAGCCTGCCGTGCCGGAGAAAAGCGGCACTTCAGTGAGCGTTTTCAGAGTGGCCGCCGATGGGGTGATGGCGGCGAGGGTGCGACGCACGAGGCACCCGTGCCGTTGAGGGAGGTGTTCGACGTCTCAACTCATCAGCGCAGGTGCCTCGTTGGTTCCCTGTCCTGCCGAGCTCGATCTGCCTCATCGAGGGAGGCCAGAACCCCGACGACGCGCTGATGGTCCGGCGTCAGCGCCGCCACCCCCATGCCTTCACTCCCTGGCCGGCATCACCGTCCCCGGCACCGCCCCACCCCTCAACGACGGTGAGGGCGCCTCAACCCGCTGCCGGACCCACGTCCCCCTCACGATCCTCCGGCGAACCCACTGCCGACGACATCACCGAACCTCCACGACCGAGACGACATGTCTTGTCCTGTCGGCCACGGAACTCACGACGCCACGCCTGACCAGCGGAAAGTCAGCGATCCGATGGGGAAAGACAACGGCCTTTTAGAGATCGTCTCAGTTGGTCAACCTCCGGTAGCAGATGAGGGTCGCGGCGATGCCGGCGAAGGCGAGGAAGTGCTCGGCCTTGCGTTCGTAGCGGCGGTGAAGACGACGGCACCCGGACAGCCAGGCCACCGTCCGCTCCACGGTCCAGCGGTAACGGCCGAGACGCTGGGAAGATTCGATGCCCCTGCGCGCGATGCGCGGCGTGATGTTCCGAGAACGGAGCCATTTCCGCGGGTGGTCGTAGTCGTAGCCCTTGTCTCCGTGCAATTTGGCCGGACGGCGGCGACGCGGTCCACGGCGGGAGCGGATGGGCGCTATGCCTCGGACGAGGGGTTCGAGACCCTGGCTGTCGTGGGTGTTGGCAGCGGAGATGCCGATGGAGAGGGGCAGACCTGTCCGTTCTGTGATCAAGTGGATCTTCGAGCCTTTCTTGCCGTGATCAACAGGATTCGGGCCTGTCAGCTCCCCCCTTTGAGGGCTCGCATGTTCACGGAGTCGATCGCGCACCTCGACCAGTCCAGCTCCCCGCGGGCGCCGAGCTCGTCCAGCACCAGGCGGTGGAGCTTCGCCCACACCCGCGCCGCGGTCCACTCGGAGAACCGCCGGTGGACCGTCTGCCATGAGGCACCGAAGACAGGCGGCAGCTGCCGCCAGGTGCACCCTGACGTGGCGACAAAGATGATCGCGGCGAGCAACGCGCGATCGTCGATCCGTCGACGACCGCTGCCTTGCGGCCGCGTGGGGACCTGCGGTCTCACAGCCCGGGACAAATCCCATAGTCCCTCTGGCACCAGCCCCTCAACGAAGGCCATCGAGTACAGCCCCCTCCATCGGTGCCGGAGCCACCGAGGTGTCCGGAGCAATAGTCAAGACTTGTGGGTGGGGCCCTCCGACTCGGATGCGGTGATTTCGTCGGTCGCGAGCCGGGCTTCTTCGCGCAGCTCCGGGTCGGGGTGGTCGAGGAACGGCTCGATCAGCGGCCGGGCCCGCGGGTTGTGGGTGGCTCCCAGGATGTAGATCGTGTGGGCGAGGAGTTCAGGTTCCATCGTCGACAGAGCGGCCGCCAGCGGTTCGACGAGGTCCAGGGGCAGGTGGTGATGGTTGAACGCCTCGCTGATCGAGTTCAGAGCGGACTCGCGGACCCTGGCCACCGGTTCGTTGACGGCCAGGCTGACCAGGCGGGCGACGACCAGGCGGGCGGTGTCCGTGTCGAGTGCGGTGCCGCGCAGGAGGTCCCCGAGACCGCCAGCGGCGACATCCCGGCGGCTCGGATCGTGGTCGGTCAGCCCTTCGAGTGCCGCGAACATGTCGTTCATGCCGCCACCTCGGACCGCTCGACCAGGACGCCGTTCTCGAAGCGTGCGCCGGCGCGGACCAGGGGCACAAGGTGGGCGCCGGTGATCGCGCGCCATCGCGCCTGGGCGGACTCGACGAGCTTGAACACCATCGCGAGCGCGGCCGCCGGGCTGCCGGCACCGCGTGTGACCTTGGTTCGGAGCTTGACGGTGGAGAATGTCGACTCGATGGGGTTCGTGGTCCGCAAGTGGATCCAGTGTTCGGCCGGGAATTCGTAGAACGCGAGGAGTTCGTCCCGGTCTTCGGTGATCTTCGCGACGGCCTTGGGGAACTTCGCGCCGTAGGTCTTCGTGAACGCCTCGATCGCCTTCTCGGCGTGGCCGCGGTCCTCCGCGTTGTAGATCTCCTGCATTGCCTTCACCGCGCCGGGTTGCGCGGACTTGGGCAGGCAGTTGGTGACGTTGCGGGATTTGTGAACCCAGCACCTCTTCGGCCTGGCGGCTGGGAACACCTCGGCGAGCGCCCGCCAAAGGCCCATCGCGCCGTCGCCGATCACCAGCTCGGGGTCGCGCATGCCGCGTCGGCGGCAGTCCCGCAGCAGGTCGGCCCACGACTCGGTGGACTCCCGCAGGCCCTCAGCCAGGGCGATGAGCTCCTTGGTGCCGTCCAACCGGACGCCGAGCAGGACCAGGACACACGAGTGCGCCTGCCCGAGCCGGACCTTCGGGTGCACGCCGTCGGCCCACACGTAGACGAAGTCCCGGTCGGACAGGTCCCGGGTCTGGAAGACAGCGTGGTCGTCGCTCCACTGCCTGGTCAGCCGGGCGATGGTGGCCGGCGACAGGCCTGCGGCGCCGCCGAGAAACTGCTCCAGGGCGGGGACGAAGTCCCCGGAGGACAGTCCGTGCAGGTAGAGCAGCGGCAGCACCTCGGAGATCTTCGGGGACTTGCGGCACCACGGCGCGAGGATCTTCGAGGAGAACCGCTTGCGCTCGCCCGTGGCATCGTCGACGCGTCGGTCATTGACCCGCGGGGCCCTGACCTCAACCGGGCCGGCAGCGGTCACCACGGTGCGGGGCCGGTGGTGGCCGTTGCGGACCACCAGACGGTGCCCGCGCTCGTCGGTCTCGGCAGTCAACTCGGCTATGTACTGGTTGACTTCCGCCTCCAGCGCGGCGGCCAACATCCGCCGGGCACCCTCGCGGACGATCTCGTCGATCAGGGAGCCGGTCTCGGTGGAACCATCGGCATTCACTACGCTGAGCAAGGGCGTACCTTCCCGACCTGCGCTGCAACGCGGGTCTACTCGGTGACTTCTCGATCATCACCCTGGAAGGTACGCCCTTCACGTGCCCCCAGGAGCTGATCCACAAGTCCTGAGCATTGCTCCGGCATGTTCAACAATCCGCACTACGCCGCCCGCTGGGACGCCAAGCGCCAGGGGTACGCCCAGCACGGGATCCTTCCCGGCCCCGGCGGCGGCCCCTCCGTAATCCTGCTGGTCACCGACGACCGCGACGGAGTCTACGAGCCCGCCTGGGAGGCGGAGTTCAAGGCGCTCTAACGGAGCCAGTGCCCTCCACAACACCCGTCGCCGACCCCGGTCCTGACCCGGCTGATCGAGCTCAAAGCCACTTCGGGCCAATTGGATCTGTCCTTCGTACCAGCCCGCGCCGCAGACTGCCGCTGGTGATGTCGAAGAAGCTACGCGGGAGAGTGCAGGCATGACAGGGAGTTCCCTGAGCCACCAGTTCGGCGGGCATCCGCACGGGTCCGGTAACAGGCAGCCTCGTGTCGCCATCATGGATGTGGGGTTGGGCATGTTGGCCACAGCCGCAGCGGTTCGACGATTGCGTCCTGATGCCGATCTGGTGCTGGCTACCGATCCGGATGGCATGCCCTGGGGGGTGCGCTCCCCGGAGGATCTGCGAGGGCGGGCGCTGATGGTGGCTGAGTCGGCCTTTGCCTATGAACCGGACTTGTTGATCGTTGCCTGCAACACGGCGACTCTGCATGCTCTGCCTGCTATCAAGGAATACCTCGAGCCGAGAACGCGCGTGGTGGGGACGTTGCCCCCAGTCGAGGCCGCAGCCGCAGCGGGTGGTCCGCTGGCGGTGTGGGGCACCGCAACGGGGATCGGCAGCCCGCAACTGCGAGACCTCATAGAACAGTTCGCGGCAGGCTTATCGGTGACGCAGGTCGCATGCCATGGTCTGTCAGATGCGATCGAACGCGCAGACAGCGCAGCCTTGGCAGATGCCATCGCCACCGCTGTGGAACGTACTCCGGTCGATGTTCAGGCGGTTGCGCTCGCATGCACGCACTACGAACTGGTCGCTCCCCAGATCCACGCAGCTTTGCAGGCCGCAGGCAGAAGCGCGCCCGTTCTCCATGGTTCGGCGGCCCAGTTGGCTAACCAGGCCCTTGTTCTGTTGGGACTTCAGCCGGACCCAGGTGTGCCAACGACCGGGAGTCTGACGGTCTTGCGCAGTGGCCGGACGGAGTCTCTTCCCCAGGCTGCAGGCGCATACCTGGAGGGCCGCGTTTTGCAGTCATTCCCCGCTGTGGACACAGGCGTGGCCTGACGAGCCGTAGCTGCTGCGCCGGAGCCCCTTTTCCACAACTGGTCAGTTGATCCTGCTGGAGTTGGTGTGAAGCTTGCAGAGCAGGTGAGCGAACACGAGGGCGTACGTTCTGACAGCTATCGCTGGGTGGTTCTCGCGATTGCTACGTTCACCCAGGCTTGTGCTTGCTTCTTCGTCCAGGGCATCGGGTCGATCACCGTCGTCCTGCAGCGTGATCTGCATCTGAACACGACGCAGATCGGGCTGCTGGTGACTTCCGCGCAGCTGATTCCACTGGCGGGACTGCTGGTGGCGGGCGAGCTGCTGGACCGCTATCCCGAACGGTGGGTAGTGGGCGGAGGCAGTGTCATCGTGGCCCTTGGACTTTTGGCTGCGGGCTTGGCGCCCGGGTATGGGTGGCTGCTGGTGTTCTTGCTGATAGTGGGAGCGGGTTACAGCACTGCTCAACCCGGGGGGAGCAAGTCGGTGGCGTCGTGGTTCGCTCCCTCGCAGCGCGGGTTCGCGATGGGCATCCGTCAGGCCGGCTTGCCTTTGGGCGGTGCGCTGGCGGCGGCGACTCTCCCATGGCTGGCGAACTCTTACGGCTGGCGGGCCCCGCTGGTGGGCTCAGGAGCGCTGGCACTGGTCGGCGGTGCAGTCTTCATGGGGTTCTACCGCTCACCCGCTGTTTCCTCGACGCCCTCAAGGGACGGTCGCTCGGTTCGTGCGCAGGTCGCGGCGCGTCTGGACGTGGCCCGCACACCGGAGATGGTCACCATCATGCTGTCCGGAGTGGCCATGACGTCGGTGCAGTACGGGCTGCTGCTGCTGACGGAGCTTTACCTGCATGCAACGGCATCGGTGACCGCAGGCGGTGCTGCTTCCTATCTGTTAGTGGCCCTCAGCTTCGGTGTCGTCGGGCGGATCACGCTGGCAGCCTGGAGCGATCGCTCCTCCAGCCGGTCCGTACCCGTCCTGACGTGTATGAGTTGCGCGATCGCTGGTCTGGTGGCCCTGGCATGGGTGCCGTTGCATTCCGGGCTCGTGATCGGTTGCCTGATGGCCTGGCTCGGGTTCTTCGGGTTCGGCTGGTACGGGCCTTGGGTGGCCTACGTGGCGGACTGCGCACCCCCGGGCAAGTCCGGCTTCGCGCTGGGGTGGGCGATGGCGGTCAACCAGATTGCCGTGATCCTGGTGGCGCCGGCCCTTGGGTTGGTGAGAGACACAACCGGGAGTTTCACTCCCGACTGGACCGCCCTGTCCCTGCTCGCTCTTACTGCCCTGGGCGCGATCGGCTGGAAGAGCCGAACCCGCAGACCCGCCTGATCGGCTTCAGCGGTCTCACACATCGCCGAGGAACCCGTACGCCTGTGCGCCTGCCGTTGCCATCCAGGGCCCTCTGGAGGGAAGTTGACTGACCGAAACCGCCCGCCGTCCACCGCAGGTACCAAACGGAGCCTGGGGAGCAAGCAACTTTCTGCCCTGCTCCCGCAGTCCTCTGAGCGCGAACTCTCCTATCGGATGCTGGCCGATGCCATCGGCCGGCTCATCCTGGACGGACAGATCGCCCTGCGGGTCCGACTGCCGTCAGAACGCGGTCTCGCGGTTGTCCTCGGTATAAGCCGCACCACTGTCACAGCTGCCTACAACCGCCTGCGGGAGGCCGGGTTCGCGCACAGTCAGCGCGGCTCGGGTACGTGGACAGCCCTGCCCAGCGGCCGGACGCTGGCAAATATCGCCCGCACCGTCGCAATCGACGGTGCCACGATCGATCTCGCTCGCGCCGCGCCAGGTCTATCGGACGATGTCATCGCCCAGGCTCTGATCGCGGTGACACCGGATCTGGCCGCCCACGCCCGCACCCCGGGCTATCACCCGCACGGCCTGCTCGAACTCCGCGAAGCCATCGCCGCGCACTACACCGTGCGAGGTCTTGCCACCACCCCCGAGCAGATCCTTGTCACCAGCGGCGCTCAGCATGCACTCACCCTTGTCCTCTCGCTCCTCTGCGGTCCAGGCGACCGCGTTCTCATCGAAACTCCTTCCTACCCCAACGCACTTGAGGCCCTGCGCCGGCACCGGTTGCGCCCGGTGTCGGTGCCGGTCGGCGACCATGGTTGGGATACCGGTGTCCTGGACGCCACGCTGCGACAAAGCGTCCCCCATCTGGCTTACCTGATCCCCGATTTCCACAACCCCACGGGCCTGTTAATGCCCGACGCGACACGCGCCCATCTCCTGCACGTTGCGCAGCACACCGGCACCTGGCTCGTCATCGACGAAACCCTGGCCGAAGTCGCCCTCGATGTTCCGCCGCCCGTACCGTTCGCGTCGCACGCTCCCCCTCGCGATGCTTCACGCGTCATCACTCTCGGGTCGATGAGCAAGACCTATTGGGGCGGGCTGCGCATCGGCTGGCTGCGTGCCCCCTCCGACCTGGTCGACGAACTCGCCTCGGAAAGGATCGCCAATGATCTCGGCGGTTCTGTCCTCGACCAGCTCATGGCCCTGCATCTGCTCAAACAGGCAAGAACACTGCTGCCGCCCCGCTTGGAGCAACTCCGCCTCCAACGAGACGCCCTGAACGCCGCACTCGCCACGCACCTGCCCGAGTGGTCCTGGCATCTTCCCCCAGGCGGCCTGTCCCTATGGGTAGACCTCGGCCATCCGATTGCCAGCACCATCGCCGGACAAGCCCGCGACCGCGGCATCCGCATCGAGAGCGGCTCCTGTTTCTCCATCGACCCTGGTGTTTGCGAAACCCGTCTGCGTATTCCCTACACCCTGTCCCCTGCTGTATTGAACGATGCGGCCGAACGCCTTGGTGCAGCAGTCGCAGAGGGCGGTACCAACCCGCCGCCGCGCCGCCGACCGCAATGGATTGCCTGAAGGCATGAATGGTCCCCAGCAGTCCGCTGACCCGGCTGCTGGGGTGAGGTGCGCAGGTAGGCGTGGCCGCGCTCGGCGTAATGAAGCGGATAGGTTCCCAGCGACTATCGCGGCACGTGATCAGACGGTTGTTGCGGTGAGCCCGCTGGTGACCGCCGGTCCGGGTCCTGCGGAGCGGTAACCGGGTTCGGTGACGAAGTGAGGCAAGGGTTTCCGTGCTGCAGACCGACAGGAGCCGCGCCTTGGGGGCAGGTGGGGCGGCCGTACGCGTTGCGGACATGTCCGGCCGGCAGCCGTCGCAGAAGCACAAGGCTCGGCGTAGCCGGTGGTGAGGTCGCCTTCGAAGTGCCTGGGATCCTGGATCGGCTGCTTCCACTGACCGCTGTCTGGTCAGCGTGCCGCGGCCGACGAGTACGAGTGGGGCAGTTCCTGATTCTTACGGGCCGGCGGCTACGCCGGGAGCGAGTTGCTGGGCCGCTAACCAGATCTAGCGCGGTGGCGGTCGGCCGCACGGGCACGGGGACCGACATGATCTGCCGATGTTTGTTCAACTGCCGCGATACGCAGTTGAACAAACCGCTGTCAGGAACCAGCCATGGTTGATCGTGGATCGGGCACCGGTCATGCTGTTCTTCCAGTCTCTTCTGGAATCGCACATCGAAGAGAACCGAATCGAACACTAGACGAATTTTTATGAGGCATCCCCGAAATGACAATTCTTGGCATATCGCACATAGAGCTGTACACACAAAGGGCTTCTACCAATATCGCCTTTTTGATGTCCCGCCTCGGGTTCACACGGGTCGCTGACGTGGTTGAGGTCGACGGGAGCTCCGTTCTTCTCAGACGCGGCCAGGCCCATGTGATCGTGACTTCAGGCTGGGCGGCAGCTCAACCGGCGCGTCAGCCCGGTCCGGTGGTGGCGGGCATCGCCCTGCAGTGTGAAGACGTACACGAAACTGCCAGCGCAGCTGCCGCTTGCGGTGCCATGGTCGAATCGGGTTCACGTGGTCAGGTCATCGTGCGGACGGGCGGGATACATCACACACTCACGCTGGAAGGCCCTGAGGCAGCCCTCTCCCTGGGTCAGCGCAACTGGATACCGCATCCCCACGCCGTGGAGCAGGCGGCCCAGGCCCACATAGGCGGTATAGAACTGGATCTCGGCGGGGATGAGTTCGATATTTACTCCGCCCTGTGCGAGAAAGCCTTCACCATGACAAAAATTGACTCGCCTATCAATGGTTACCGAAGGCTCCGCTTTTACACCAGCGGAGCGGACCAGATCGAGTTCACTGTCACAGACCGCCGTTCATCGGCAGCGGGATCCAGTTCCGGCGTGACGGGGATATATTTCCTCTCCGGAGGAACATCTCCGGGAATCCAGGAAGACAGCAGGCAGGGGCTGTTGTTCGTTTCCGGTTCCATGGTGCTGGCACCAACAGTCAGCAACTGCGCGGCTGTGCTGAATTCAATGCAGAAGTGAGCGCTTCAACGTCCCGTATGCGGGTGGAGGCGGCTGTCGCAATTAACGTTAAGCGGTTGGTCTGGACTGTACCGGCGGAGGATCCGCCAGAATTTCGGCCATGCCGGGCAACGTGGCGAGGCTGAGCAGTGGACAGGGACTTCACGCTGAGATGCGCCAGGCGCACACGCTTCCGGTGCAAGGCCAGCCACGTTGGGCTCAGTTTTTCCGTCATCACCCTTGTAACGGGGAATGAGTTCTGGCCTGCCGCGGCCCCCTTCCCTCCCGTGCGGGTCCCCACATCCAAGCCTGTGCAACGGTCCTTCTCAGCCAGTCCGGACCGGCCTGTGCGGGATTCCGGGCCGGTTTTAGCCCGGCTGGCAACCATCGCCGCATGACTGGCTGTTAGCAGCTCTAGACAGATGGCAACGATGGCACGACCATGAATGCTGCGCACATCGACTGACGTATGCCCTAGACGTATTCACAGTAAGCCGGATGCAACCGCCGAGAACGCACGTGGGCTGCCGGGACAGCCGGACCGCTCGGTGCAATGCCGTCGGAGCCGACTGACACTTGTTGTGTTCCTGTCGCGAGCAGCAAAACATGTCCTATTTGTGAAAAATGACCCCAAGGGGGAAGGATGTCTCAACCTGATGTTGAGACAGACGTTCCAGCACCACAGTTCGGACCAGCAGCGCGAAGAAGACCGGCCAGCAAATCCACATTGCCGACTGGCAGAGCACCGACAGCTTTCGTACCGGTCACGTCAGTTCTGCCCGGGGAGTCACCACGCTTGCGGGGGATCGACCAGGAGCACCTCAACAGGCTGGTGGAAGTGGAGGAACCTTTCCCTCCTATCGTGGTGCATCGGGTGGGCATGCAAGTGATTGACGGCATGCACCGTCTCCTGGCGGCCGTTGCGAAGGGCCTTGACGTCATCGAGGTGGAGTTCTTCGACGGGTCACCAGAAGACGCCTTCCTGCGTGCGGTCGAGAACAACGTCGCGCACGGCCTCCCCCTCTCACTCGCGGACCGGCGGGCGGCCGCAGCTCGGATCATCGCCTCCCACCCCCAGATGTCGGACCGTGCTGTCGCGGCGGCCTCCGGGCTCGGCGCGAAGTCGGTTGCCGCGATCCGCCGGCGCTTACCTGCCCCTGGACAGCCGCTGAACGCACGCGTCGGGCGCGACGGCCGGATGCGCCCCGTGAACAGCACTCAAGGACGGCTGCGCGCCGCTCAGGTACTCAAGGAAAAGCCCGACGCCCCGGTACGTGAGCTGGCACGGATTGCCGGCATTTCTCCTACGACAGCAAGCGACGTGCGCCGCCGCGTCCGAGCTGGTGAAGTGCCTGTCCCGGAGAGACAACCGCCCACCCCTGCGCAGCCGGATCCGATGCCGCCATCTGAAGGCGGGGCTCCTTCCGCGGATGAGCCCAGCAGTCTTGTGCTCGAAAAACTCACGACCCCACCACCGGCCAGCCCCTGGTCCTGCGCACCACCACCGGCACCGAGGCGTACTACATCATCGACGGCTTCGGATCCCCCGTGGAATTCATCAACCAGTCCACGGTCACCTCCACCGTCTACCAGTACGACCCCTACGGCGCCTACCAGACCACCACCGCCACCGGCTCCGCCGCAGCCCAGAACCCCTACCGCTTCGTCGGCGGGACCTACGACCGCACCACCGGCTGGATCAAATACGGCCAGCGCTGGTACAACCCCACCACCGGCCGCTTCACCAGCCAGGATGCACACTCCTTCCTCGCCGACCCGGCCCAGGGAAACCGCTACGCCTACGCCGGGGACGACCCCATCAACAACGTCGATCCGACCGGCGAGGTGCCCTGGTCGAAATACGCGACGTCCTGCTTCAAGGGTGGAGCTCAAGGAGCGCTCGTCGCAGGACTCACAGGAACCGCCACCACGGGAATCGGCCTCGCCACTGAGGCCGCGACCGGCTGCGCCATCGATACAGGGCTGGACATCGTGGGCGACTACGGGCCCAGCGGTTCCGGCGACGCCTCCGAAGCCGTGAGCTTCCTCAACGACGCAAAGGACGCCTTCAAACTAGGGGCAAGCCTGTTCTGACCTGGTACGCCTGGGGGCCGGGTACCCTTGCCCGGCCCCTGAACCGAAAGGAACCCGGTGAATATCTTCGTCTGGCTCGTCATCGTGGTGGTTGTCGCCGCCCTCATAGCATTCCAACTTTTCATGCGAACCGGAGGTATGCAAAAATACAGGAAACGGAGGGGCAAAAAGTGGTGACCGATAGCACGGCAATCAGCTCCGGGCAGGGGACCGAACCCCAGGCGTATTATTTGGCTTTCAGCGGGGCCGTTCTGGGAATAACCGTGCTCGTAGTTGCCCTAGTGGCTTTCTTCTATTTTCTTATCGTTCTACTCACTCGAAAGCGCTAGGAGAACCAAGCCGTATCGGGAGGGGCCGGAGCCACCGTCAAATGCGCGAAAAACGCGCTGCGCAGCTCGTAGTCAGTCAGCCACCAGGAGGAGCAGTGAGAACCTACAGGACCAGAGTCGTTGCGTGGTTCGCATCTGTGGCTGTGGCCATAGTGGCTATGTTCCTGTTCGTCCCCTGGGCCCAGGACGAGCTCAGCAAGCCGCTCCGCGTCACTATCGCAATCGTCCTCCTTGTTGCAATCCTGGCATCGCTGATCTGGGTCAGCCGAGGACAACGCAACAAGAAATGACCGGGAGCATTGATCTATGAGGGAAGCGGGAAATTTCATTTCCCGCTTCCCTCATATTAAAGAAAATAGCAGATCGAACCCTTCTGTTTTCATCAGAGGTGGCGAGAAGGCCAATATGCCGACCTCGCCCGGCGGCCGACTCTTCAGCCGCCGCCCTGGGACTCGCCGCTGTCAGTGAGCCTTTTCCATCATGGGTTTGAGCTGGTCAGATGCAGGGTGAGGACGGCTTGGATGAGGCTGGTGATCCGGGTGGTGGAGCACCGGAGTTTGCGCAGGAGTCGCCAGTTCTTGAGGGTCGCCATGGCCTGCTCGACGAGGGCGCGGATTTTCGCGTGGGAGCGGTTCACCGCCTGCTGACCGGCAGAGAGGGTCTCCCATCGTCCCCGGTACGGGATGCGGACGGTTCCGCCGGCGCCGCGGTAGCCCTTGTCGGCCCAGCAGGGGATGTCGGCCTGGGCGAGGGCGTCGATGATGCCGTGTTCGCGGGCTGCTCGGATGTCGTGGACGGCGCCGGGCAGGGTCGGTGAGGCCCACAGCAGTCGGCCGGACGGATCGGTGAGGACCTGCACGTTCATGCCGTGTTTGTTGTGCTTCCCGGAGTAGAAGGGCCGGTCCGCGGCGATGCGGTCGATGGGCAGGAGCGTGCCGTCCAGGAGGACGAACGCCTTCGTCGACGCGGCGCGCACGGCATCGGCCAGGGTGGGTGCGAGGGCGGCCAGGGAGTCCACGGCCTCGGTGACGTAGCGGTATGCCGTCGTGGTCCCGATTTCGAACCCGGCCGCGAGCTGGGCATACGGATGGCCGTTGCGGAGATGGACGAGAGTGAGCAGGGCCTGGCGGCCGGCACTCAGGCGCCGCCAGCGGGTGCCGAGCTCCCGGCGGCGCTGACGGAGCTTGGCGGACAGGAAGCGCAGGGCAGAACTGGACACGTCGACGCCCGACGGGTAGACAAGCACACGAAGCCTCTGGTGGAGACGGATTTCTTGGTCGAAAACCCATCTACCAGGGGCTTCGCCACGTTGTCACCCCAACTGCACGCGCCCACCGGCAGGTTGGAAAAGGCTCAGTGACGGTGTTTTTCCGCACCTCGGACAGTTGCGCTGGAAAGTAGCTTCCTTTACTGGTCGGCGTGCGTCCGGCCGAAAGTCCAGCCTTGCGTGGCGAGGGCGGTATCCGACGGAGCACTGGAGGTGGTGACGACCACGTACAGCGTGGTCGGAGAGAACGTGGTATCAACCGACAGCGAGTACGCCAGTTCCGCGTTGAGTGTGTCCATGGAGTCCAGCACGGCGCTCACAGGGTGGTCCGCCACGACGCCGATCAGGGGCGGCTGCACAGGGGGCTCTGGTGCTGTGCCGTCGTCTGGAAGGTGCGCAAAGCCAAGGTAGGCGAATCCGCCGGTCAGCAGGATCAGGACCAACAGGCGAACCGCCGAGGCCTTGATCTTCAGACTCTCTTCGCCAGCCTTGCGGCGGCGTATTCGACGTCGTAAGTGTGCCATGCAGAGCGAGCCTTCCCGTGCGGTTCGCGCCGACCCTATCCATGGCGATCGGTCCGGGATGCGGTTTTCGCGGATGTTCAGGAGCAGCGCGAGGACCGGCCAAGCGCGCTCCGGCGTGGTCAGAGGGTTGGTTAAGGGGGTGTCGCGCCGGGGGACCCGCGGCGGAAACCGTCCGGAAGTAACACCCGTCTCTCCCGCTTCGTTTTTGTTCATTGACGCCAGGAAGCACCGGCTTGTGTCACCGGCGGCCTATGGGCGGGCGCAATCGGCCCCCGCTACCCGACCGAAGGAGACGGCCATGAGGCGCACCCCGAGGATCGAACACCGGGCATGGCTGGTGGACAACCTGCTGGACGGCTTGGCCGCGCATGGCTGACCGGCGCCGACCGCGCCCCAGATCCGCGCGGCCCTGCCAGAACTCCAGCGCGGCCGCGGCCGCCGTACCCACCGGCCCGCAGCAGCCGGTGGCTCTCGCCCGCGTCAGAGCACAGCGGCGGCGCTTGCTACATGCCGTGACTGCTCGTACTCAACTACGGTCACGGACTCCCCGCTCGTGATCTTTTCTACGGCGTCGGAGTATCGGTCTGCGAAGTCAAGACCGATGCTGGCGCGGGAGGTCGACCCCGCGAGGCTCGCCGGTCATGCGATCACCGCCCCGGCCGCCATGGTGCGCGGCGACGCTTCGTGCAGCAGTTCCAGTCGCTCGTTGAGCAGGTACAGGGCGGTGCGCTCTCTCGCGGTGTCCGCGGCCTTCTCCGCCGCGGCCAGGGCGTCCGCGTACAGGTGCAGCCTGGTGACGCGCTTCGCCGAAACCGGCCGTGCGGTTACCGGCCCTGCGTACGGCATCGCACCACAAGGTGTCAGATGTGGATCTGCGAGACGCTCTGAGCAAGCTGATTCAGGGCGTGAAGGATCCCGTGGCCGAACTTCGTCGGGGCGATCAGCACGCCCAGGACCAGCACAATGACCGCAGACATCTGTTCATCGGTACGGCTCCTGGCCTCAGTGCGGCGGCGCAACCGGAGCACCATGATGACCGTCAGCAGGAGCGTCATGTTGATCGTCAAAGTCACGGTCAGTCCCTCCGCCAGCCGACCCACACATGAGACTTCGGGCGCTGCCCGGCCTCACCGCTCCCGAGCATGAGCGCTGACACGGCCCCTCACCCCGGAAAGTGTCCACACCGCCTTGAGTCCGTCAGAAAGGGGCCGATACCGCCCTCTTGAGCGAGGACACCGGTCGGCAGTCAACTGCCCGATCGCCCCAAGGCGTAAGGGCAACGCGACAAGTCCGCCAGCCGCTACGCGGCTGGCGGACTTGTCGCGTTGTCAGCGGTCAGGAAGCCGACGTGGGCCGACGCTTCCGCATGGCTAGCCCCAGGATGCCAAGTACCGCTCCCAAAGCGAGGATTCCTATGCCCATCCCCCGCTCGACGCCGCCGTTGGCTGCGGCAGCCACCGCTGCGCCGGCCGCTATGAGAATGACGGCTGCGACGATCACGATCATGGCGGACTTACCTGTCACTGGGTTTCCTCTCTAGCCGGTCAGGTATACATGGCGATTCCGTAGCCGATCAGGAATCCTCCTGCTGCCACGGCGAGGACGCCGACGCTGAGGACGCCTAGTGCCAGTCCGGCAGCTTCGGCCGCATACGGTGCACCCAGGTAGAGGGCTGAGATTGCACCGACTCCGCCGAGAATGCTGGATACACCGCCTACTACGTCTTCCAGCAGGTCAGTGCCGTTGGGATCGGTATGGTTCACGGGATCACCGCCGAAGGCGGCGTAGGGGTTGGTTTCCTGGCCGGACGGGTCGGTTTGGGTGAAGCGGCCGAGGGTGGGGTCGTAGTAGCGGGCGCCCATTTTGTACAGGCCGGTGGGGTCGAGGTAAGTGCCCTGGAAGCGGTAGGGCTGGGGGACAGTTTCGGTGGTGGTGGGGCCCTGCTCGGGGCTTCCGGTGGGGTCGTAGTGGTAGTTGTCGACCCGGTTTCCGGCGTTGTCGACGAGGGCGACGACGGAGCCTTCCGCGTCGGTGAGGTAGTAGTACGAACTTCCCCCGGTCCTCATGGAGTTGAGTGTGCCCTGGGGGTCGCGGGTGAATCCGCGGTCGCTGCCTGCGGTGGTGGAGGCGGCCAGGCCTTCGGGTCCGTTGTGGAAGGCTGTTGTGCCCAGGCGGGTGCGTTCGCCGTTGTCGGTGCCGGAGTACGCGGCGGTGTACGTCGTCCCGCCGGTAGTGAGGGAGGTGAGCTGGTTGAAGTCCGACCAGGTCTCGCCGGTGCGGGCTCCGGCGGATGAGCCGGCGGCGGTTTCGTCACCGTCGGCGTTGTAGGCCCAGCCGGTGGTGGAGCCGTTCTTTGCAGTGACCTGGCTGGCGTCGTTGTAGCTGTAGGTGGTGGTGCCCGGGCAGGACCTGAAGCCGCGGGAGGTGAGGTTTCCGGCCGCGTCGAAGCAGAAGTGATCGCCGCCCAGTGAGTCCCAGTAAAATACCTGGGCGTCGGTGAGGCGGTTCTGGGAGTCGTAGGTGTATGTGGCGGTCGCGGCCATGTTGTTGCCGTCGGCGATGTTGTCGGTGCGGGTGTGGATGAGCGTGCCGTCGGCGCCGGAGGGTCCGGAGGTGTAGGTGTAGGCGAGGTCGGTCAGGGTCGTGGTGCCGTGGACGGTCTTGATGGCTTTGGGGCGGTTGGAGTTGTCCAGGGTGACGGTCTGGACGGTATTGCCGGGGTAAGTCGTGGTGGTGCGGGTGTCGTCGTTGTTGTAGCCGTAACTGGTGGTCGCCCCGGACGGGTCCTTCAAGGTGGTGAGGCGGCCGGCTGTGTCGTAGCCGTAGTCGACCAGGCCCGTGGGGTCGGTGTAGGTGTCGACGTGGCCGTCGGGGGTGTAGGTCAGCAGCGTGGTGGAGCCGTCGGTCAGCGTCCGCAGGGTCTCGCAGTTGAGCTTGTCCATCCCGTAGGTGGTGGTGCCCGAACTGTCAGTGCGGGAGCGCTGGTTGCCGTCCCCGTCGAAGACGTAGCTGACGGATGCGCCGCCGGAGGTGGCCACCTTGGTGGTGCGGTCGCGGTTGTCGTAGGTGTAGGTGGTGGTGATGCCGCGGCCGTCGGTGGCGGTGTGCGGGCGGCCGAGCGCGTCGTAGGTGTACGTGGTGGTGCCGAGGGGGGAGGGCGGGGTGACCTTGTCGAGGTTGCCCTGGGTGTCGTAGTGGAAGGTGGTGGTCTTGTTGTTGCCGTCGACTGCGGTGCAGCGCTGGCCCGGGAAGCCGCCGCAGGTCGTGGTGGCCGGGTTGTAGGTGTAGGAGCGGGTGGCTGCCGCGTCACCGGTGACGGCGACGGTCTTGGTGTTGCCGGCGGTGTCGTACGTGGCGTTGGTCTTGTTGCCTTGGGCGTCGGTGAAGGTGGCGGGCAGGTCTGCGCCGGCGATGGTGGCGTATCCGGAGAACGCCGAGGTCGCACCGGTGGGGATCTTGGTTGTCGTGGGGTTGTTGCGGGAGTCCCAGCCGTAGACGGTGGTGTTGCCGCTCCCGCCGGTGCCCATGGCATCGACCACGGTCTGCACGTTGTGGTTGGCGTCGTAGGAGACGTTGAACACCTCTCTCAACGGCACTGGAGCCCTGCCCGTTGCTCATCCCGACCCAACAGCACCCCGTCACCCGATCGGTGGCCACACTGAAAAGGCTCACTTCCGACGATGGCGTTGATGGACACGTAGGCGGGCCAGATCAGGTCGAGCGTGTCTGTATCAATGGGAGGAGTGGAGAGCAGGCCCACCTGCGCGGGACTGGCAAGGTGACCGCCGACCTCGCCGTCCACACGGAGAGAAATCTCGGCTCCCGGGTGCATCGGAGCAGGAGCAGCGCGTCAGCTCGTCCTAGATGCAGGCCCATCGCAGCCAGCAGAGTCTCCGCCACGTGGAGCCCTCGCGGCCAGTCAGCGCGGCGGCCGAATTCTTCTTTCAGTCCGAAGTGCAGGTCGCTGCCAAACTCAAGGTCAATCACACAACGTGTCTACCGCCCGCCTGGTCACTCGCCACGGCGACTCGCGGCGATGTCACCTAGTAGGTGCTGCCGACGTACCGACCGCCTCTGCCACGGTCCCTGGCGCTCGTTAACACGGAAAATACCGTCAGGCAAAACGCGTTTTCTCAGCATCATGGAATACACACCGCCACGCCCCGTCCGCACCACGAAAGGACCCTCCGCCTGACCCGACTCACGCCGGCCACGCCGAGAACTCCGCCCGTGAAAGACCGCCAGCGGGTCCAGGCTGCAGCCGCACCGGCCGCAGGGTGCACAGCCCCGGGCGCGTCGATGGGTGTGGCCCGGTCCGGCCGACACCCGTCGACGCCATCCGCAGCAACTGGCTACGCCGCGGCGTAGCTGAGCCGCAGCAGGTCGCCGGCGCGCTCCAGGTCCTTCTCGGTGCGCAGCCGGACCTCCAGGTCTCCGGTCCCGTGATGGCCCAGGCCGGTCACGTCCCGGGTGAACCCGGGGACGAGGTCGACCTTCTTGGGATCTGCCCGCAGGTAGACCAGTACCTCGCTGCGCTGGCCGCGGCCGACGCAGGCGATGTTCCGCAGCCTGCGGTAGGCCCGGTACTGCTGGCGCTCGATCCGCCGCACATCCTCGCCCAAGGACACCAGCACCTCGTCCAGGGCATCCCGCAGCTCGCCGATCGCACCTACGGCCGGCTGCTTCTTCGGCGTGTGGCCGGCGAGGCCCGATCCCGCTCCGGGGCTGCGGTCGCGGGCTGCGGAGGTGACGACCGGCTCAAGGCCGAGCAGTTCGTTGCCGAAGAGGCGGTAGCGGACCAGGTCGATGCAGCGGCGGATCTCACCGACCGCGTGCCGGTCGTAGCGGGTGAAGTCCTCCGCCACGCAGATCAGCCTCGGCGCGCTCCACAGCACCTGGGCCGCGGCCGGAACACCGAGCCGGTCGCGGACCAGGGCCTCGAACTCCGCCCGGTGATCAGCCAGCCACGCCAGATAGAACAGCCCCTGGGTGATCACCCCCGGGTCCCGCCCGCGCTTGTACTCCACGACCACCGGCGACCCGTTCTCATCGATCCCCAGAGAATCGTTCCGCCCGCCGTGCACCGGGCCCGTGCCGTACTCGCTCGCCAGGAAGCGCACGCCCAGCAGCGTCGGCATGTTCGCCTCGACCAGCCCCTGCAGATCTCGCTCGAACTCCAGCGCCCGCGGGACGATCTCGACAGCTTTTCCATCACCCAGCGTGAACAGCTTCAAATGCACCCCCTGCGGCCCTTCACATCGTGATCACCGACGTGACACCAACGCGGGAGGGACGTGGAATTATTTCCGGCACGAGGTTCGTCGCAGGCACCTGATGGGTAATCAGTTCTCAGGTCGGAGTGTGTGACGTATTTGTGACGCGGTGGACCCGACACTACGTCAAAAAGCCTTATGACCTGCGAAACGCCTGGGAGGGTAACGGCCTCCGGAGCCGTTGCTCTTTTCGTCACCGCTGGCTGCGTTAGCGTCTCCGCCCAGCGTGCCCGCTTTCGCGCGCGTAGGGCAGCGTCCGGCCTCGCGCGTGGTCACTCCTGGCCCGTCGTGCTGGAGCCATCGGCAGTACGGTCACCCAACGCTCCGCCCTTGTGGCCACCTCGCACTGGTACCGGGCGGTGCGTGGCTGAGCATGCGACAGCACGTCCTGCTCGGGCTGATAACACGGAAAATGCCGTCAGGCAAAACGCGTTTCCTGATGAAGATGGATGAAAGACCGCGGTTCAGCAAGCGGCCGTTCCCTCCTGTGGAGAACAGCCGCCTCACTGCTGGACTTGGAAGGGCTCCGGCCCGTCCTCGTGTCTTTCCGCTGACGCCGACATCAAGGAAGTGCATTGCCGCAGGACTCCGCTATGCCGGCCCCCGCCGACGTGCCCCGACACTGCCGCGGAAGCCCTCCCGACAGAACTACGGACCTCATCCCTGCTCACCACTGAGGAAGTGGCCCGGCTGCTGCGGGTCGATTCTTCCTCGGTGCGGCGGTGGCGTGCCGAACGGCCGCCGCAGGGACCGCCGTTCATCCGCCTGTCCGACCGGGTCGTCCACTACGACGCCGGGGATCTGCAGGACTGGCTGGATGAACGGCGCAGCATACCCGGCCGACGGCAGAAGGTGGCCTGATTGCCCTACCGCCACCAACTGCCCGCAGCCGTCCCGCTGGCGCACGACATCGAGCACCGACCCGGCCGCAAACTCCCCTACAAGGCCCGCGTGCGCTGGGTGGACCCCCACACCAAACGCCGCCGATCCATGGCCAAGATGCACGCCGGCGTTGACGCCGCGCAGGAGTGGATCGACGCCCTCCTGGCATCGGCGGGCCGGGGAATCGACCCCGCAACCGCCAACCGGACGCTCGCCGAGTACGGCACCGCCCACATGCAGCTGGCCCTGCGCGGGCTGGAGCCCAAGACCACCGACCCCTACCTGGCCGGCTGGCGGCTGCGTGTCGTGCCCGCGCTCGGGCACCTGCAACTGAACATGATCACCAACGGGGACGTCGACCGCACCGTCTACGCGTGGATCGCCGACGGCGAGGGCCGCTCCACCGTCAAGAACACCCTCGCCGTACTCGTCCGGGTCATGGAACAAGCCGTCCGCGACGGACTCATCACCGCCAACCCCGCCCGCATCAAAGGCTGGCAGAGGCTGTACCAGCTCGCCGAGGACGAACTGGACGACCCCCGCTCCCTGGCCCTGCGCGACTGGGACGCCCTCCAGGAACTCAGCCAGGCCCTGGTCGCGCGCTCATTCGACCAGTACCCCGGCTGGGGTGATGTGGTGACCTTCGCCGCCTGCACCGCCGCACGCATCGGCGAGGTCTCCGGCGTGCGGGTCAAGGACATCGACACCACCAACTGGATCTGGAACCTGCGCCGCCAGACCACCCCCTCCCCGGCGGGCTGGCCGACAAGAACACCAAGGGCAAGGTCGCCCGCCGCGTCCCGCTCATCGACGAGGTACGCCCCATGGTCGCCCAGCGCGTGCTCGCCCTCGGCCACAGACCAGACGCCCGGCTGTTCACCGGCCCCCACGGCGGACGGATCACCACCGCCGTGCCGCGCGACGCCACCCACTGGGACGACGTCGTCCAGACCCTCGGCTACGAACACCCGCGCCGACACGAGCTGAGACACACCGGCCCGACCTGGACGGCGGACGCCGGAGTCCCCCTGAACGGCCTGCGGTTGATCGCCGGCCACGGCTCCCTGCAGACCACCCAGCGCTACCTCCACCCCGACCTGCAGTCCGTGGTCCACGCCGGCCGCACGCTCAGCAACCACCTGAGCACTACCCCCGGCCTCCCGCCGCCCTCCCCCGGCATGTCCGCGACCCTGCGGAGATTGTAGGAACCAGACAACTCCGCGTAGGGCTGAGATGAACATGGCCCCCGGCGAAATCACGCTGACCTGCGGCTTTTCCACGACCGTGGTCCCCAGGCGGTCCCCAGGAACCTGACGCCCCATCACATGGAGACAGTTGCCGACAAGCCGAAGGGCCCGCTGACCTGGCTAAATGCCAGTCCAGCGGGCCCTTCGTGCACCGTCGGGACGACAGGATTTGAACCTGCGACCCCTTGACCCCCAGTCAAGTGCGCTACCAAGCTGCGCCACGTCCCGGTGCTTGGTCGGTCGGGGTGGTGGCCCCGGGTGACCGTGCACGAGAACGATACCGCACCTCGGGGGGTGTTTGTGCGCAGAGGGGGTGGGGGCCGGGGCGGGGGGAGTTGAGTAGGGGTACTCATGTGGGGTGGGGCGGGGCGGGGAGAAGGTCGGGGCATGACGAAACCGATTCAGCAGGAGACGACGGCGGCGTATGCGGCGCAGGCGGCGATCTCGTTCGCGGTGGCGCTGGGGGCCATGGTGGTCGGGGTGGCGTATCTGCCGGTGGGGGGATGGGAGCGGGCGTTTCTGGGGCTGGGACTGCTGTATGTGGTGACGGCGGCGTTCACGCTGGCGAAGGTGGTGCGCGACCGGCAGGAGGTCGGGCAGGTCGTGAGCCGGGTGGACCAGGCGCGGCTCGACAAGCTGCTCGCGGAGCACGACCCCTTCAAGATGGAGGGCATCTAGTCGGCGACCCGCGCGTGACGCGTGCGGGTGAGGGACTTCCGACGGTCGGGGGCCTCCACGGGGATCGCCCCGGCGGGGGCCCTCAGGGCGTAACGGGGGCGTCGGAGGCGTCGCACGGGGAGGACGCGGAAGACGGGGAGGGGGCGTCAAGAGGAGAGGGCGCGGAAGCCGTTTCGGGAGGCGTGTCGCCCAGCAGATAGCGGGCTCCGGGGCCCGCCGCCCCCGCCGCGTCGTCGACGTTGTAGAGACCGCAGCGCGTCAGGGAGAGGCAGCCGCACCCGACGCAGCTGGTCAACTTGGCCTTGAGGCGTCGCAGCTCGGCGATCTGGTCGTCGATGCGCTGCTCCCAGGACCGGGCCACGCCGTTCCATTCGGCGGTGGTGGGGACGTGGTCGACGGGGAGCCGGGCGAGGGACGCGCCGACCTCGTCGAGCGAGAGCCCGATCCGCTGGGCGGCGCGGATGAAGGCGAGCCGGCGCAGCGTGGAGCGGCGGTAGCGGCGCTGGCCGCCCGAGGTGCGCTCGGAGTGGATCAGCCCGAGGTCCTCGTAATAGCGCAGCGCGGAGGCGGCGATGCCGCTGCGGGCCGAAAGCTCGCCGATGGGCAGCAGGTCACGGGTGGAGAGGGTCACATCGGCCCAGCATACGCTTGACTTCAAGTCGGCTTGAAGTTGCAAGGTCGTCCCATGACGATGACGCACCGCACCGGGCCGTCCGGCCACTCAGAACAGCCCGAGCGCTACGGGTACGACGACCTGCGCCACCTGATGTCACGGATGACCGGCGACGAGAAGCACGACACCGCCGCCACATCCACCCTCGACGTCCTGTGGGTGCTGTACGACCGGGTACTGCGGGTCGAGCCCGAGAGCGCCGACGCCCCGGACCGGGACCGCTTCCTGCTGTCGAAGGGCCACGGCCCGATGGCGTACTACGCCGTTCTCGCCGCCAAGGGCTTCATCCCGTACGAGTGGCTGGCCGGTTTCGGGACGTACGACTCCCCGCTCGGCCACCACCCGGACCGCACGCTCGTACCGGGCGTCGAGATCGGTTCCGGGTCGCTCGGGCACGGGCTCGGTCTGGGCGTCGGCAGCGCGCTGGGGCTGCGGGCCCAGGGGCTGGACGAACCGGCGGTATGGGTGCTCGTGGGCGACGCCGAGATGGACGAGGGCAGCAATCACGAGGCCGTGCAGTACGCGGGGGCGGTCGGCCTCGACCGGCTCCACGTCGTCGCGGTCGACAACGCCTCGGCCACGTACGGCTGGCCCGGCGGACTGGCCTCGCGGTTCGCCGCCGAGGGCTGGTCCGCGGTGACCGTGGACGGCCGGGACCACGCCGCGCTGTACGAGGCGTTCACCGCGCCGCATCCGGGACGGCCGCACGCCGTGGTCGCCCGCGTCGAGCCGAAGTGACCGCCGGGTCCACGGGCGACGACAAGCGACGTCACCCGAAGGTCGACACCCGAGCGACAGCGGCCGAGACCGCGACCGAGGCCGAGGCCGAGGCGGAGACCGCGACCGAGGCGGAGACCGCGACCGAGACCACGGCTGAGGGCAGGCGAAGAAACGACATGACTGGGGATTCCATGGACACCATGCGGGAGCGGTTCGCCGCCGTCACCACCGAACTGCTCGACTCCGATCCGCGGCTGGCCGTCGTCCTCGCCGTGATCTCTTCGGACCGCTTCAGTGACGCCGCCCGCGCCCACCCCGACCGGGTGATCGACGTCGGGATCAGGGAGCAGTTGCTGGTCGGCGCGACGGGCGGGCTGGCGCTCGCCGGGCTGCGGCCGATCGCGCACACCTTCGCGAGCTTCCTGACCGAGCGGGCCTTCGAGCAGGTCAAGCTCGACATCGGGCACCAGGGCGTGGGCGCGGTCCTGGTGAGCGCGGGGGCCTCGTACGACGTCGCCGCGGGCGGGCGTACGCATCAGGCGCCGGGCGACGTCGCGCTGCTCGACACGCTCGACGGCTGGACCGTCCATGTGCCGGGGCACCCCGACGAGGCCGACGCGCTGCTGCGGCACGCGGCGGCGGACGGCGACAGCCGCGTCTACGTACGGCTCAGCGATCACTCGAACGTGGCGCCGCGACCCGTCTCGCCCGGCCGCTTCCAGGTGCTGCGCGAAGGGCGCGCCGGGGTCGTCCTGGCCGTCGGGCCCATGCTGGACGCCGTCCTCGACGCGACGGCCGGGCGCGATGTGACGGTGCTGTACGCCTCGACGGTACGGCCGTTCGACGCGGCGACCGTACGGGAGGCGACCGCTCGGACCGATGCGGCCGACCTCGTCGTCGTGGAGCCCTACCTCACCGGTACGTCCTCGGCGCACGCCGCCGAGGCGCTGGCCGACGTCCCGCACCGCGTGCTCGCGCTCGGCACCCGCCGCGCCGAACTGCGCCACTACGGCACCTGGCAGGAGCACGTGGCCGGGCACGGCCTGGACGCGCGGTCGCTACGGGCCCGGATCGACGCGTTCCTGCGGGTCTGACCCGCGAGGGGACGTGGCGGAGGGCGGCACCGCCCGCCCGCGGACCGAGGCCGGAACCGTACGACCGGGGCGCGGGCGGCAAGGCCGGGGGCGCGGTCCGAATGCCTGGAGCTGAGGGCCGTTGACCCCGGCCGCGGTCGGAAAGTTCGGGGCCCCGTACCGCCCCGGCCGCGGTCGGGAAAGCCTCGGCCCGTACGCGCCCGGCCTCGGTCCCGGGCCCGGCTCCGGCTCTGGCTCCCGGCTCCCGGCTCCCGGCTCCCGACCTGGAGCCGACTCGGCGAGAACCCCTCAGGCCCCGTGCCCGCCGTCCGGCGCCGGTCCGGCCCCCTGCCGCGGTACGCCCGCCGGGTGCGTCGGCTGCGCGGCGGCGGGTCCGCCCTCGAAGGCGCCAGCACCCGCCGGAGCAGCCGGACCGCCAGGAGCCCCGACAGCGCCCGGACCACCAGGCGCGCCCGGCCCCGGCGCGGGCGGCACCGCCCCCTTGCCGCTCCCCCCGGCGGCACCCCCGCCGGAGGCGCCCGGCTTCGGCGGCGCCGCAGAAGACCGCCCCACCTGCCGCCGCGCGTCCTCCGCGCTGTTCTGCGCGCCGAGCGAGCCGAAGTAGAAGCCGGAGACGGTGGCGAGGACGGTCATCAGCGAGGTGACGATGGTCTTGCGGAGGTCGCCGGAGTCGGCGCCCGACGACAGCATCGCGACGGCCAGCGCGAAGGCGACGAGCGCGAGGATGAGGACGGCGATGACGCTGCGGGTCAGACCGCGGACGCCGCGCGGCTCGCGGAGGTCGCGCAGCAGGTCGCGTACCTCGTGGTCGCGGGCCGCGTCCTCGAGCAGCCGGTCGGTGATCTGCTGGCGCCAGGCCGTGGCCCGCCGCACATCCATGATCAGCGGTATCACCGCGACCGCTGCGACGGCCACGACCACCACCGAGATGAGGACGAGCGCGGAGCCGCCGTTGAGCCCGCTGATCGGCTCGGCCGCCGCGGCCGGCCCCCGGCCGGTCCCGGCATTCGCCGCCGCGACGTGAACGGTCGTGAAGTCCGTCATGGTGAAGCGCCCCCCTCGTCCGCACCACGGGTCCGCCCCCCGCGCCCCGGGCGGGCATGCTCCCAGCGCCGCCGTACGCCGGTCAAATCGGCAGGTACCGCCAACTCCCTTACGGCGGACGGCAGTACGTCACCGCCGCGCCCGGCGCGGAGCCGACCCGCTCCCCCGGACAGGCCCTAGCCACGCGGGCCCTCACCTCAGGAGAATCATCCGTGACCGACCAGGCCACCGGCATGTCCCAACGCCGTTGGGGGCCGCGGAGCCTGGCGGCCGTACAGCCCGATACCGCCCCATACCCGTACAGCCGCATGCGATACAGCGGGCACACCACCAGCATCCTCATGAGGAGCAGCACGATGCGCGACGCGTCACAGTCCGGGGTAGTTCCGTACTACGAGGATGTGTCGCCCGGCACCGGCGCGCTCGCGCCGCGCGCGTGGTGGGCGGTGTCGGACGCGCGGCGGGTGAATCTCGGCGGCGCCTGGCGCTTCCGGCTGTCGGCGACGGCGGACGCGGAGGACGACTCCTTCGCCCAGCCGGGGTTCGACGCGACGCGCTGGGGCGCGGTGACGGTGCCGTCGCACTGGCCGCTCCAGGGGCACACCCATGAGCACGAGTACGGGCGGCCCGCGTACACCGACGTCCGTTTCCCGTTCCCGGTCGACCCGCCGCACGTGCCGACGGAGAATCCGACCGGTGACCATCTGCGCGCCTTCGACCTGCCGGACGACTGGCCGGGCGGCGCGGCGGTGGTGCGTTTCGACGGCGTCGACTCGTGCGCGCGGGTGTGGCTGAACGGGCAGGAGCTGGGGACCTTCAAGGGCAGCAGGCTGCCGGTGGAGTTCGAGGTCGGCGAACTGCTGCGCCCGCGCGGCAATGTGCTGGCGGTACGGGTCCATCAGTGGTCGTCCGGAAGCTACTTGGAGGACCAGGACCAGTGGTGGCTGCCCGGCATCTTCCGCGATGTGACGCTGATCGAGCGGCCCGAGGGCGCGGTGACCGACTTCTTCGTGCACTGCGGCTACGACCACGCGAGCGGCACGGGCACGCTGCGGGTGGACTGCGAGCCGGGCGGGACGGTGACCGTACCGGAGTTGGGGCTCGACCTGGCGACCGGTGAGGAGGTGACGGTGCCGGTGGAGCCGTGGTCGGCGGAGGTACCGCGGCTGTACGACGCGGAGTTGGCGACCGAGGGCGAGCGGATACCGCTGCGGATCGGCTTCAGGACCGTCGCGGTGGAGGACGGTGTGCTGAAGGTCAACGGCCGCCGGATTCTGCTGCGCGGGGTGAACCGGCACGAGTTCGACCCCGACCACGGCCGGGTGGTGGACGGCGAGACGATGCGCCGCGACCTGCTGCTGATGAAGCGTCACAACATCAACGCGGTCCGCACCAGCCACTATCCGCCGCATCCGGCCTTCCTCGATCTGTGCGACGAGCTGGGAATGTGGGTGATGGACGAGTGCGATCTGGAGACGCACGGTTTCGAGGTGGTCGGCTGGCGCGGCAACCCGGTCGCCGACGAGCGGTGGACGCCCGCGCTGCTGGACCGGGCCGCGCGGATGGTGGAGCGGGACAAGAACCATCCGTCGGTGGTGATGTGGTCGCTGGGCAACGAGTGCGGCACGGGCGCCGGGCTCTCCGCGATGGCGGACTGGATCAGGCGCCGTGACCCGGCCCGGCCGGTCCACTACGAGGGCGACCTCAGCTGCGCCGACACCGACGTCTACTCCCGGATGTACGCCAACCACGCCGAGACCGAGTTGATCGGCCGCCGCGAGGAACCGCCGCTGGCGGACGCGGAGTTGGACAAGCACCGGCGCGAACTGCCCCTCATTCTCTGCGAGTACGCGCACGCGATGGGCAACGGACCCGGCGGGCTCAGTGAGTACCAGCGGCTGTTCGAGGCGTACGAGCGCTGCCAGGGCGGCTTCGTCTGGGAGTGGATCGACCACGGGCTGCGGCAGCGCACCGCGGACGGGACGTCGTACTTCGCCTACGGGGGCGACTTCGGCGAGGAGATGCACGACGGGAATTTCGTCTGCGACGGGCTGGTCTTCCCCGACCGCACGCCGTCACCGGGGCTGACCGAGTACAAGAAGGTCGTCGAGCCGGTGAGGATCGAGGGCGACGCGGAGCGCGGCACGGTCACGGTGACCAATCTGCACGACTTCACCGACCTGTCGTATCTGGCGTTCCGCTGGTCGTACGAGGTGGCGGGCGCGCGGAGCGACGCGGGCCGGTTCGAGGTGCCGTCGCTCGGCCCCGGGCAGAGCGCGGTGCTCGAACTGCCGCGGGCGGCGCGGACGGTGGGCCGCGGCGAGGGGTGGTGGACGGTGCGGGCGGTGCTCGCCGAGGACACCGCGTGGGCGCCGTCGGGTCACGAGGTGGCGTGGACGCAGTTCGCGGCCCCCGCGCCGGCGGACGCGGCCACCGCGCACGCCGGCGATCCGCACTCCCCGCGGCTCGCCGAGGGCGGTCTGATCGTGCTGGGCCCCGGCGTCTTCGACGCGGCGGACGGCACGCTGCGCTATCTGGAGGGCGCGGCGGTCACCGGACCCGTGCTGGACGTGTGGCGTGCCCCGACCGACAACGACCGCGGCGCGGACTGGAATCCCGAGGGGCAACTGGACCGGCTGTGGCGAGAGTTGGGCCTCGACCGGATGCGGCACCGGATCGTCTCCGTGGCCGTCGGCGGTGACGCGCTCACCGTCACCACCCGGGTCGCCCCGGCCTCCTCCGACCTGGCGCTGCGTACCGTCTACACCTGGACGGCCACCGGGGACCGGCTGCGCCTGGGCGTCGAGGTCACGCCCGAGGGCGACTGGACGCTGCCGCTCCCCCGGCTCGGGGTACGGCTCGGCCTGTGCCAGACCCTGGACCGCGTCGAGTGGTACGGCGGCGGCCCAGGCGAGGCGTACCCCGACACGCGCGCCGCGTCCCGGATCGGCCGGTACACCGGCACCGTGGACGGGCTCCAGACGCCGTACGTACGCCCGCAGGAGAACGGCGCACGCGCGGACGTGCGGTGGGCGCGGCTGCGCCGCGCGGACGGCACCGGGCTGCACGTGGAGGGCGAGCCGCCGTTCTGGTTCACCGCCCGTCCGTGGAGCACCGGGGAACTCGACCGGGCCACGCACACCCACGAGTTGACGCGTTCCGAGGTGCTGTGGGTGCACCTCGACCACGCGCTGCACGGCATGGGCAGCGCGGCCTGCGGCCCCGACGTACTCCCCCGGCACCAACTGCGCGCGGCGCCCGCCGCCTTCGCGTTCACCTTCATGAGCCTGCCCGCCGCCGCGGACCCCGAGGAGCCCGCGGACCTCCCGCTTCTGGAGACCGAGTGACCACCGCGATACGCCCGTTCGAGCCGGAGGACCTGCCCGCGCTGTACGACATCTGCCTGCGCACGGCTGACGCGGGCGGGGACGCGAGCGCGCGGTATCCGGAGCGGGACCACGAGCTGCTGGGGGCGATCTTCGCGGCGCCGTACGCCGTGCTGGAGCCGGAGGCGGCCTTCGTGCTGGACGACGGGCACGGCCGGGCGGTCGGTTACGTGCTGGGCACCGGTGACACGGCGGCCTTCGTCGAGCGCTTCCGCGACGAGTGGCTGCCGACGGTCGCGGACCGCTTCCCCGAGCCGGCCGGGGAGCCGGGGACGCCGAGCGAGACGATGGCCGTGCTGCTGCACCACCCGGAACGGATGGCGCAGCAGCCGGAGTTGGCCGCGTATCCGGCGCATCTGCACATCGATGTGCTGCCGGACTTCCAACGCGGCGGCCACGGGCGGGCGTTGATGGAGGCGTTCCTCGGCGCCCTGGCCGCCAGGGGCGTATCGGCGGTGCATCTGGGGATGCTCACCGCCAACGCTCCCGCGCGGGCCTTCTACGACCGGCTCGGCTTCCACGAGATCGCGGTGCCGGACGCCGGGGAGCTGACCTACTTGGGCCGCGCCACCTCGTAGTCGCCGCTGTCCGTACGACCGGCGTCCTCGGAATCGGAGCCGGAAGCGGACTCGGACCCGGACTCGGAGCCGGAAGCGGACTCGGACCCGGACTCGGCCGCCGCGTCCCCGTCCACGCTTCCGGCGGCCTCGGGAGCCTCGGCGGTCTCCGACCCGTCCGGTGCGTTGATCCGCTCGGTCCCCTCCGCGTGCTCCGGCCGCTCGGGCCAGCCGCCCGCGGGCGGCATGGCGACGGCCCGCCACCACCAGTCCTCGGGCTGTTCGTCGGCGGGCTCGAAGGGCGCGCCGGGCCGCGGGGTGGCGATCTTCGCCCCGGTCTCGCGCGCGGCGGCGACGCTGCCCTCGGCGGGCACCGCCCAGGAGTGCATGGCCAGGTTGAAGGTGGCCCAGTGGATCGGCAGCATCGTGCCCGCGGGCGTGCCGCCCGACAGGTCGCTGTGCGCCAGCAGCCCCTCGGCCGGGGTCATGTGGATGTCGGGCCAGTACTCGCTGTAGGCGCCGATCTGGATCATCGTGGCGTCGAACGGGCCGTGCTGCGCGCCGATGTCCGCGAAGCCGGGGAAGTAGCCGGTGTCGCCGCTGTGGTAGATGCGGTGGGTGCCGTCGGTGACGGCCCAGGACGCCCACAGGGTCTGCTGGCGACCGCGCAGGCCGCGTCCGCAGAAGTGCCGGGCCGGGGTAGCGGTCAGGGTGAGCCCCGCGATCTCCGTGGACTCGTTCCAGTCCAGCTCGCGCAGCCGCTCGGGCGGTACGCCCCAGTGCTCCAGGTGCGCGCCGACGCCCAGCGGCACCGCGAAGACGGCGTCGCTGCGGACCAGCGCGACGATGGAGGGCATGTCCAGGTGGTCGTAGTGGTCGTGCGAGATGACGACCGCGTCCAGGCCGGTCAGCGACTCCAGCGGGACCGGCGCGGGGTGCACGCGCTTGGGGCCCGCGAAGGCGAAGGGCGAACAGCGCTCGCCCCACACCGGGTCGAACAGCACGCGCCTGCCGCCGATCTCGGCGAGCACCGTGGAGTGGCCCATCCAGGTCAGCCGCAGCCCGGAGGCGGGCGGGCGCGCGATGTCGGCGAGCGTGGTGGGGTGCAGGGGCACCGGCCCCGCGGGCTTGCGCGGCTGCCTGGCCTCCTTGCGGAAACTGGCCGGAAGCGCCTTGAACATGCTGCCGCTGGGGACGCTGCGGGCGCCGACGGGGTTGACGAAGGCGCCGTCCGCGTAATTCGGTGAGGAAAGGATGCGTTCCAGCCGGGCGCCCGTGGGGTCCGCGCCGAACGACGGGGGGCGCATCTTCACGAGGCGGGACGGCTGTCGGCCGGCGCCGGTCACGGGTCCTCCAGAGCAGATGACGACGAGCGGCGGGGTCCCGCCACCACCCATTATGCGGCGGTCCGCCGCGCCCGCCTGGGCGCCGAGGCCCCGGGCCGGGCCGCCTTCACCGGTTCTCCCCCGTCCCCGGTGTCACATCTGCCGTCATATCCGCTTACGGTGGCCCGGCCGCCGCGACGGCCGTTTCGCGTCACTCCCCCGGTTCGCCGCTCCCGCCGTCGGCCAAGGCCCCGCCGCTCTCCACGCCCCCGCCGCCGGCCAGCGCCCCGCCGCCCGACACGTCCCCGTCCCCGTCCCGATCCCCGTCACCGAAGGCCAGCGACACGTGGTCGCGGACCGGCCGGAACCCCAGATGCCGGTACAGCGCGTTGCTGACCGGATTGGCGAGGTCGGCGAAGAGCACGACATCGCGGGCGCCCGCGTCGAGCGCGGCGCGCGAGACGGCCGCGGTGGCGCCGCCCGCGTACCCGTGGCCCCGGTGCGCGGGCGGGGTGTAGACGGCGACCACCCGGACGGTGCCCGACGGGTCCGCCGCGTCGGCGGCCCTCCCGGCCATCGCGACGGGCTCGCCGTCCCGCTCCCACACGGTGCGTCCGCCGAGCGCGATGGCGTCGTCCATGGCCCGCTCGTCGTCCACGGGCGGCTCGCCGATGTCGACGGTGAAGGCGCGGTGCCAGCGCAGCAGCAGCTCGCGGTCGGCGGGGCCCGCGACCCTGGCGCGGCCGGGCGGCGCGGGCCTGCGCGGGGTGAGGTCCCCGAGCCGGTAGAGCCGCATGGCGCGCTCGACCGTGACCTCGGCGCCGGTCCTCGCGGCCCAGGCCGCGCCGAACGCCTCGGCGCTCTCGCGCTCGCCGCGCACCCCGCCAGGGGCCTCGCCGGGCCAGACCTCGGCCAGCTCACCGGCCGCGGACGGCGGGCCGCCGGTCAGCAGCGGCGGATGCGGCGGCGTACGGAGGAAGGCCGCGGCGACCGCGGCGCCGGGTTCGGGGCGCCACCAGCCGAACAGCGGCGGCTGCCCGCCGTACGCGTCGAGCCCGCGGCGGCGCAGCGCGGCGGTGACGGTGACCGGCACCGAATTCTCCACCGGGCGCTCCCGCAGGAACGGTCCCGCCTCGGTCTCGAACGCGGCCAGGTCCGCGGTGATCGTCCAGCTCATCGGCCCATGGTGGCCCCGCGCCCGGGCGCGCGCACGCCGTTTTCCGGCGTCGGCCGCGCGGGGCGGTCACGGCGTCAGCAGCCCCCGGCGCTCCAGCAGCGGCTCGGTGCGCGGCGGCCGGCCGCGGAAGGCGGCGAAGGCCGCCATCGGGTCGACGCTGCCGCCCCTGGAGAGCAGCGCGCGGCGGAAGGTGTCGCCGTTGGCGCGGCGCAGGCCGCCGTTGTCCTCGAACCAGGTGACGGTGTCGGCGTCCAGGACCTCGCTCCAGATGTAGGAGTAGTAGCCCGCGCTGTACTGGCTGGCGAAGATGTGCTGGAAGTACGTGGTCCGGTAGCGCGGCGGGATCGCGGGGTGGGCCAGTCCCGCCTTCTTGAGCGCCGCCGCCTCGAACGCCAGCGCGTCGCCGGGGTCGGTGCCCGCGGGCAGGGTGTGCCAGGCCCAGTCGAGCAGGGCGGCGGCGAGGTACTCGACGGTGGTGAAGCCCTGTCCGAACCGGGCTGCGTCCCGCATGCGGTGGACGACGTCGGCGGGCATCGGCTCGCCGGTCTCGTGGTGGACGGCGTAGCGCTCCAGGACCGAGGGCCACAGCGACCACATCTCGTTGACCTGGGAGGGGTATTCGACGAAGTCGCTCGGCACGCTGGTGCCGGAGAAGTACGGGTAGCGGACGGCGGAGAACAGGCCGTGCAGCGCGTGCCCGAACTCGTGGAAGAGCGTGTCGACCTGACTGAACGTCAGCAGCGCGGGCTCGCCCGCCGCGGGCTTGGCGATGTTGTGGTTGTTGACCACCACCGGTCGCTTGCCCAGCAGTTCCGACTGGCTGACCAGGGAATTCATCCAGGCCCCGCCGCGCTTGGACGCGCGGGCGAAGAAGTCGCCGAGGAAGAGACCGAGGGGGCTGCCGTCGGCGTCGAAGACCTCGAAGACCCGGACGTCGGGGTGGTAGCCGACCAGGTCGGGGCGTTCGGTGACGGTGATGCCGTAGACCTCGTGGGCGGCGTGGAAGACCCCGTCGTGCAGCACCTTGTCGAGCGCGAAGTACGGGCGCAGCGCGGCCTCGTCGATGTTGTGGCGCTCCTTGCGGACCTTCTCCGCGTAGTACGACCAGTCCCACGCCTCGACGGGCCCGCCCGCCAGTTCCGCGAGGGCGTCCGCCTCGCGCTCGGCGTTGGCCAGAGCGGGCGGCACCAGGCGGTCGAGCAGGTCGGTGACGGCCTGCGGGGTGCCCGCGGTGCGGTCGGCGACGACGTACGCGGCGTGGCTGGGGTAGCCGAGCAGCGCGGCGCGTTCGGCCCGCAGGGTGGCGATGGTGACGGCGAGCGGGCCGTTGGTGTCCTGGGCGCGGTTCAGGGACGCGGTGAGCAGGCGGCGGCGCACGTCGCGGTCGTCCAGCGAGCCGAGTTCGAGCTGGTTCGAGAAGTTGCGCAGGCTCAGTACGTAGGAGCCGTCGTGGCCGAGCGCGGTGCCGTTCTCGGCCGCGGCGGCGATCGCGCCCGCGGACAGGCCGGAGAGCTGGGCGGGGTCGTCGAGGACGAGGGCGGCGGCCTTGCTGGCGGCGACGATGTTCTGGCCGAAGGCGGTGGAGGCGGCGGCGATCTCGGCGTTCAGCTCGCGCAGCCGTCGCTGGCCGTCCGCGTCCAGCTCCGCGCCTGAGCGCTGGAAGGCGGTGCGGTAGCGCTCCAGCAGGCGCAGCGACTCGGCGTCGAGGCCGAGGGAGTCGCGGGTGTCGTACAGCGACGTGATCCGGGCGTAGAGGCCGGGGTTGAGGCGGACGGCGTCGTTGTGCGCGGCGAGCAGCGGGCTGATCCGCGACTCGGTCTCCTGCACGGCGGGGGTGATGTGCGCGGACGCCTGGTTGAAGAAGGCGGCGCTCACCCGGGCGAGCAGCGCGCCCGAACGCTCCAGCGCGACGAGGGTGTTCTCGAAGGTCGCGGGCTCCGGGTCGGCCGCGATGGCCTCGACCTCCGCGAGGTGCTCCGCCAGGCCCTGCTCGAAGGCGGGCAGGTAGTGCTCGTCCCTGATGTCGGCGAACGGCGGCAGCTCGTACGGCAGCGGACTCGGGCTGAGGAACGGATTCGTCGTCACCCCGTCGACCCTACGCGGCGCCCTGCCCGCCGTCAGGCCGTGACGAGCGCTCGCGCGGATCGTGAAAAGCGCCCGCACAGGTCACTGACCTGTGCGGGCGCCGATGTGATGCCGGTACGGCGGTGGGACGGTGATGTGCTGCCGGTACGACGGTGGGACTGCGGTGCCGTGCGGCTACGTTCCCGGTGTCAGCCGCCACTCTTGCGACGGAATTCCCGCTGTCCTCCGGCCTTGCCGTGCGCGCCATGGATCTTGGACTGGTTGTTGCCGCCCGAGGCGGATCCCTTGCGCGCGCTCTGCTTGCGCTCCAGTGCCTCGCGGAACTTCCGCTTCACCTCGTCCTCGTCCGGCGCCTGCGCCTCGGCGTCCGAATCGGTCTCCGGTTCCGCCGCGGCGTCCTGCGGTGCTGCTTCAGCGGCCACGGTGGCCTCCTGCTCTTGGTCGGTCATGCCACCAGAGTCGCATGCCGGACGGCGTGGGCCCACCCGATATCGCCGGGGCACACGGCGCGTGTACGGTTCCGTTCACCACTTCCGGGGAGGATCAGACTGATGACCTGGCTGTTGTACGGCGCCACCGGCTACACCGGCCGCTTGATCGCCCGCCGCGCCGCAGCACTGGGACAGCGCCCTGTGCTGGCCGGTCGCAACGCCGCGAAACTGGTGCCGCTGGCCGCCGAACTGGGCCTGGAACACCGGGTGTTCGGTCTCGGTGACCCGGCCGCGATACGCCATGGACTGGACGGCGTGGAGACGGTGGCGCACTGCGCGGGCCCCTTCGCGCGCACCGCGCTGCCGATGGCGACCGCCTGTCTCGACTCCGGTACCCACTATGTGGACATCACCGGTGAGATCGACGTCTTCGAGTCGCTGCACGCGCTCGACGCGCGCGCGGAGAAGGCCGGGATCACCCTGCTGCCCGGCGCGGGCTTCGACGTGGTGCCGACCGACTGCGTCGCCGCGCTGCTCGCCGCCCGGCTGCCGGACGCGACCCAGCTCGACCTCGCCTTCCTGATCGGCGGCGGGGCGAGTCCCGGTACCGCGCGGACCGCGCTCGAAGGGATGGGCGTGGGCGGCAGGATCCGTACCGGCGGCGAGATCCGTACGGTGCCGGTCGGCTCCCGACAGGTGCAGGCTGCCTTCCCTTCCGGCACCCGCAAGGTCGTGTCGATCCCGTGGGGCGATGTCAGCACCGCCTACTACTCGACGGGCATTCCCGACGTGACCACGTACACCTATGTGCCCGTGCCGACGCCCGCGCTCGCCGCGAGCAGGCTGCTGCGGGTCGGGCCGCTGCGCGGGGCGCTGGCGGGCGTGGTCGGCAAGCTGGTGCGCGGTCCCGGCGAGCGCGCCCTGAGCGGGAGCCGCAGCGAGGTGTGGGGCCGCGCCCGCGACGCGGCCGGCAACACGGTGACCGCGACCCTCACCGGCCCCGGCCCGTACGGTATGACGGCCGATTCCGTGCTGCGCATCATCGGGCGGCTGCCGGGGCTGCCGACCGGCTTCCAGACGCCGTCGCTGGCGCTGGGCGCGGACTACGCGGGCACGCTGGACGGGGTGACGGTCACGGTGGAGGCGCTGGGCTGAGCGCGGCGCCGGACGCGGTGTCCTGACGCGGCGCGGTGTCCTGACGCGGCGGGCGGTCCCACCCCGCAGGGGCCGCTCAGCCGCGGTTGCCGACCAGGAACAGCAGCCAGATGAAGAAGGCCAGGGCGTGGGCGACCACGACGTAGACCAGGACGCGCAGGACGACGCCGCGTTCCTTGCGCTTCTCGCTGCCGTTGGTGGTGCCGACCACGAGCGAGCGGGGCGGGGGCACCTGCTCGGGGGTCGGGGCGGGTGCCGGGTTCTGGCCGCTCATCGCCGGGCTCCTCTGGTCTCGTCGCCCCGGGCGCGTGCGCGGGGCTGATCCGTACGGTCCTGGTGGGCGCCGCGCGTGGGGTCGGCGCGGCCGGTACCGGTGCGCGGGGCGTCGGCGGGCGCGGGGCCCGCGGCGGCGTCCTGCGGGCTGACGCACAGGGCGGAGGTCTCGCTCTGCATGAGGGTGTGGACGAACAGCAGGTCCACTCCCCCGGCGTCCGCCGCCTCCAGCCGGTGCGGCACCAGCGAGTCGAAGTGCGCGGAATCCCCCGCACCCAGGGTGTGGCCGCGGTCGCCGAGGCTGAGCAGCAGCGTGCCCCCGGTCACGTACAGCCACTCCTCGCCGGGGTGGACGCGGACGAGCGCGCGCTGGGCGCCCGAGGGTATGTGCACGCGCAGGGCCTGCATCGCGCGGCCGGTGCCGCCCGCCCGCCAGTACGTCCAGCCGCCCGCGGGCACGGCCGTCATACGGTCGCCGCGTACGATGGGATCCGGCTCGGCCTCCGTCTCGCCCAGCAGGTCGGAGACGGTGGTGCCGTAGAGCCGGGCCAGGCCGAGCAGGACCGGCAGCGAGGGCTGGCGCAGGCCGGACTCCAGCCGGGACAGATGGGCCGCGGACAGCTCAAGCCGTCGGGCGGCGGTCTCCAGGGTGAGGCCGCTGGCGCGTCGCCGGTCCCGCAGGCGGGGCGCGAGGACGAGATGGTCCGTGGACAGCGCACCCGGGGGTGGCGCACTGTCCACGGAGTCGAGGATGTCCGTGCCGTGGGTGGCGTCCATGCCTTCCATGGAACAGCACGGCTTGCCTCTCAGGCAAACGAGTTACCTCAGAGGCAAAAACCCGCGGTGATCAGCGCTTGCAGCCGATACCCCCGTAGACCCCGATCTTGCGCAGCTCGGCGGGCTTGAGCTCCGGGCCCTCCGGGTGCCAGAGCGGGACCTGGACCAGACCGGGCTCGATGAGGTCGTACCCGTCGAAGAAGGCGAGCACGTCGGCGTGGCTGCGGGCGGTCAGCGAGGCGGTGGCCTTCTTGTAGACCTCCATCACCTCGGGCGCCACGTCGGTGTGGAAGTCCGCGGTGGCGTGCGAGAGCACCAGGTAGCTGCCGGCCGGCAGCGCCTCGCGCAGCGTGCCGAGCATGCCCGCCGGATCCTCGGCGTCGGTGACGAAGTGCAGCACCGACACCAGCAGCAGCGCGACCGGCTCGTCGAAGTCGATCAGCTCGCTGATGGTGGGGTGCTCCAGGATCGTGCGCGGATCGCGCATGTCCCCGAGGAAGAAGCCGGTGTTGCCGGTGCCGATCAGGCGCGCCCCGGCGTGGGTGGCCACGATCGGGTCGTTGTCGATGTAGGCGATCCGGACGTCGGGCGAGACCGAGTGCGCGACCTCGTGGGTGTTCGGCGAGGTGGGTATGCCGGTGCCGATGTCGATGATCTGCCGGATTCCGCCCTCCACCAGGTGGCGGACGGCTCTGCTCAGGAACGCGCGGTTGGCGCGGGCGCCCAGGACCACGTCCGGGGCGACGTCGAGGACACGCTGAGCGGCTTCCCGGTCCACCTCGTAGTTGTCCCAACCACCGAGGAAGTAGTCGTACATACGGGCCGGATGCGGTTTGCTGGTGTCTATCTCGTCGACGGGGAATCCCTGGTCGGTCACGCCGTCCTCCGCTTCCTTCGCTTCTGCTGTGCCGCTGTGCTCTGTGCGTCATACGTGGTGCGTCCCGCGTCGGACGCGGCGCTTCGCGCGTCGGGGACACGCGGTCCTTCGTGCGTGGTGCTCATCCGAGGAGGAAATCCGCTTCGCCGGCCTTGGCGCCCTGGATGAAGGTGGTGATCTCGTGATTGGTGTAGATCAGCGCCGGACCGTCGGGGTCGGTCGACTGGCGCAGCGCCACCCGTCCGTCGTTCAGCCGTTTCGCTTCCACGCAGGAGCCGCCGTTGCCGCCGCTCCAGGGTTTGCGCCACCCGTCGGGACCGAGTTCGGTGGCGGGCATTCCGTTGTAGATGCCGTCGTGATGTCTGCCGTGGGCGGCGTCGTGCACGGTGTCGTAGATGTCGCCGTACCCGTACACGCCGTCGTTGCTGACGCGATCCATGGTTCAGATCTCCTTGCGCATGCCATCGAGGATGGCCTTGGTGCTCTGTGCCGGCGCGGCCTGCGCGCACATCCGGTCGAGTGCCTCCAGGAAGGTGGACACGTCGTCCCGCTCGTCGAAGTAGACGCCGCCCACCAGGCTCTCCGCGTAGGCGATGTCCGGGATCTCCTGGAGCTGGAACCGGAAGATGTGGAAGGGCCCGTACATGGCGGGGTGCGGGCCGGAGGCGAACGGGATGACCTGGAGGCGTACGTTCGGCAGCTCGGTCGCCTCGGCGAGGGCGTCGATCTGCTCGCGCATCACCCGCCGGCCGCCGATGGGGCGGCGCAGCACGGTCTCGTCCATGACGACCCACAGCAGCGGGGCCTCGTGCTTGCGGACCAGCGTCTGGCGCTCGACGCGCAGTTCGACCAGGCGGTCTATCTCCTCGGCCGCCGCGTGCGGCATCCCCGCGCGTAGTACGGCGCGCGCGTACGCGGGGGTCTGGAGCAGGCCGGGCACGTAGTGCGGCTCGTAGGCGCGGATGACGGTGGCCTCGCCCTCCAGGCTGACGAAGGCGCTGAACCAGTCCGGCAGGACGTCGCGGAAGCTGTGCCACCAGCCGGGCCGGTTGGCCTCGCGGGCCAGGGCCAGGAAGCCGCCGATCTCCTCGGGAGTGGTGATTCCGTAGGTGATCAGGAGTTTTTCGACATAGGGGATCTTCAGCCCGACTTCGGCCTTTTCCATCCGCCGGATCGTGGCGTGGGTGACATCGAGGGCCTGCCCGGCCTGTTCGAAGCTGAGCCCGGCCCGCTCGCGGAGGTCCTGGAGTCGCTTGCCGAGCACCATGCGCAGGACGGTCGGAGCGCCGCCCGGCCGCGGGTCCATCACGTGGCTCAACCCCCAACTCCCTTGACTGATAAGCAGTGTGGCATGTCGTCAGCGTCAGCGACAGCGTGTTCTGTTGAATTTGCAAATTACAGAACGGACCTTGCCATGTGTCCGGCACGAGCCCCATAGTTACGGAGTGGTTCCTTCACCCAACGCTCTCCGACGCGAGCGCCATGACACCGGTGGCGGCTGTGGCCGCCACGACGTCTTTCGGCTGCCCGCGCAGAGCGCTTCGGTGGCCGACGCCCGGGGCCGGATACGCGACCGGCTGAGCGAGTGGAACGTGTGCCCCGAACTGGTGGACGACGCGAGCCTGGTGGTGACCGAACTGTTCACCAACGCGGTGCGGCACACCGACAGCGAGAAGATCACCTGCGTCGTGCACCAGCGCGGCGCGGTGATACGGCTGGAAGTGACCGACCAGGGCCGGGGCTCCAGCAGGCCCGAACCGTGCGACGCGGGCGCGGACGAGGAGGGCGGTCGCGGACTGCTCCTGGTGAGCGTGCTGGCGACGGCCTGGGGATCGGAACCCGCGGAAGACGGGACAGGGCGCGTGGTGTGGGCCGAACTGGCCGTACACCCCGCGCCCTCGTGTTAGCTACAGCGGCAGCAGATCGGGCCGCTTCGGCTCGACGTCGTCGCCGGAGGACTCCCCGCGCAGCCGCCGTCCGATCCACGGCACCAGATACTCCCTGGCCCACTGGATGTTGTCCTTGCGCACCGCGGAGGCCGGCCGCTGGGACAGCGGCGGCCACGCCTGGTCAGGGTCGGCGGGCACGTCGAGGCCGAGCACCTGCGCGGCGCGCAGCGCGACCCTGGTGTGCCCCTCGGGCGACAGGTGGAGCCGGTCGTCGCTCCAGGCCCTGCGGTCCTGCACCGAACGCAGCGACCACAGGTCGAGCACCGGACAGTCGTAGCGGTCGGCGATGGACCTGACATGCGCGGTGTACGTGGCGATCTTGCCGCGCAGGTGCCGCAGCACGGGTACGTCGCGGGTGTCGAAGCCCGTACAGACCAGCACCGTGCCGACGGCGCCGCTGAGATCGGCGACGGCGGCCTCGAAGCGCTCGGCGATGGCGTCGGGGTCACCGCCGGGGCGCAGGATGTCGTTGCCCCCGGCGCAGAAGGTCACCAGGTCGGGAGCGAGTTCCTTGGCGCGCGGCACCTGCTCGGCCACGATCTGGTCGAGCAGCCGGCCGCGGACCGCGAGATTGGCGTAGCGGAAGGTGTGTTCCTCGCGCCGGTCGGCGAGGAGTACGGCCAGGCGGTCCGCCCAGCCCACGTACATACCGTCAGGACCGGGGTCGCCGACGCCTTCGGTGAAGCTGTCCCCCACCGCGGTGTACGACCCGATCGCACCGTTGTCGTCTGTTTGCGAATCGTCAGCCACGTCGGACCATCTTTCTCCTCCGGGTGTGACTTACGCGACCGTAAGGAGGGGTTGACGCGACGTGATTCATCCCACCAGGTCAAAGCCGCCAGGAAGGAATACGCCGCAGGGTGACGGCGCACCGGACACATACCGTTCGGTACGTGGTGCTCCGCGCTGCCGTATCGTCGGCAGTGCCCCAGGTCGCGACGTATGAGAGGTAGGAGGATCACCGGTGACGCAGGAATTGCCGCGGACCGACCCGACCGGATCCGAGCCGATAGCCGAGGCGCTGTCAGAGCCCGAACTGACCGGTGTGCGGAATTTCCGGGACGTCGGGGGTCTGCCCACGACGGACGGGCGCCGGGTACGGCCGGGCGTGCTGTTCCGCAGCGGTCACCTCGCGCACGCCGACGCCGACGCCATCGCGTTCCTCACCGGGCTCAGCCTGCACACGATCTTCGACTTCCGCAACCGGGACGACATCCGCGTCGAGGGCCCGGACGTCGATCTGCCGGGCACCGTCAATGTGAACCTCCCGCTCAGCGACCCGGCGAACAACAACAACGCCGGTTTCTGGCACACCGTCCGCAACGGCGACCTGGCCGCGCTGGAGGAGGTGCTGGGCGAGGGGCGCGCCGCGGAGCGGATGGCGCAGTCCTACCGCACGTTGATCCGCGAGCGCACCGCGGAGCACGCCCGGATGCTCGAACTGCTCACCGAGCCCGCCGACCCGGCCGTCCCCGCGCTGCTGCACTGCGCCGCGGGCAAGGACCGCGCGGGTACGTCGATCGCGATCATCCTGCTGGCGCTGGGCGTCGAGCGCGCCGCCATCGAGGCGGACTACCTGGAGAGCAACGCGCCGCACCGCCGCTACCGGGTGCGCCGCGGCGACGGCAGCACCGGCTCCGAGATCGACCCGGCGGTGATGGCGCTGCTCGACCCGCTCTTCGAGGCGCGGGCGGAGTACCTGCGGGCCGCCTTCGAGACCATCGACGAGGAGTGGGGCTCGGTCGACCGCTATCTGGAGGAGGGCCTGGGCCTGACGAAGGAGCGGCGCGAGCGGCTGCGGGACGTGCTGCTGACGGACTGAGACCCCCGGGGGCCCGTACGCGCGGCGTACGGGCCCCCGTCCGTGTCCCGGCGGTGCGCCTCAGCGGTTGGCGACCGCCTGCTTGACCAGCGTGCGGCCGAAGTCCCACATCAGGCCGCCCCCGCCGTGCGCGTCGTCCATGACGGCGGTGAAGGCCGTCACGAAGCGGTCGACGTCCGCCTCGTTCACGACCAGCGGCGGGATCAGCTTGATGACCTCGACGTGGTCGCCGGAGACCTGGGTGAGGATGTGGTGCCGCTGGAGCAGCGGCACCACGACCATCTGCGCGAAGAGCCCCTTGCGGGCGGCCTGGAGCATCGTCCAACGGCTGCGCAGGCCGAGCGACTTGGGGCGGCCGAATTCGATGCCGACCATCAGGCCGCGACCGCGGACGTCCTTCAGGAACTCGTACTGGTCGGTGAGCGCGGCCAGCCGGGTGCGCAGCAGGTCGCCCATCAGCCGGGAGTTCTCGACCAGCCGCTCGTCCTCCACCACCGACAGCGTGGCCAGTCCCGCCGCCATCGCCTGGGCGTTGGACCCGAAGCTGGCGGAGTGCACCAGGACCCGGTCCATGGAGGAGTAGACCTTCTTGAAGATCCAGTCCTTGCCGAGCGTGGCGCCGACCGGCACGTATCCGCCGGAGAGCGTCTTGGCGACGGTCAGCAGGTCGGGCTCGACGCCCTCCTCCTGCTGGTAGGCGTAGAAGGTGCCGGTGCGGCCGATGCCGGTCTGCACCTCGTCGCAGATGAGCAGCGCCTTGTGCTTGTGCAGCAACTCCTGGGCGGCGCGCAGGTATCCGGGCGGCGGGATGTAGACGCCGTGGCCCTGGATCGGCTCGATGATCATCGCGGCCACGTCGCCGCGCTTCAACTCCCGTGCGAGCGCTTCGAGATCGCCCACCTCGATCGGGGTGTCGGGCAGCAGCGGTGCGAAGCCGTCCTGGAATCCGGCCTCGCCGTTGACGGACAGCGACCCGGTGGTCAGCCCGTGGAAGGAGTGCTTGCAGTACAGGACGCGCGTCTTGCCGGTGGCGTACCGGGCGAATTTCAGCGCGGTCTCGACGGCCTCGGTGCCGCTGTTGCCGAAGAACACCCGGTCCAGGTGCGGCGAGTGGGCGAGCAGCTTCTCGGCCAGCAGGCCGGGCAGCGGCTGGCAGTCGAAGCGGGTCAGGTCCGCGAGCCCCGCGTCGAGCACGTCGTGCAGCGCCTTGCGGACCACCGGGTGGTGGCGTCCGACGCCCATCACGCCGAATCCGGCGAGCATGTCCAGGTAGTCGTTGCCGTCGGCGTCCCAGAAATGCGCGCCCTCGGCCCGCTCGTAGACCTTGTCGAAGCCGATGGTGTGCAGCATCCGCGGAAGCTGGTGGTTCAGGTGCTTGGCGTGCAGGTCGTAGCGCTCGCCGCCGCGCTCGGCGAGCAGCGTCGCCAGGTCGAACCCCTTGGCCGGGCCGGGCACTTCGCCGCCGCCGGCCTGCGGGGCGGGCCCTTCGCCCACGCTGCTCTCAGACGATGTCATCGCTCACCTGCTCCTTGCGTACGTGAATGGGTACGGCCTCCCGCGCGGTGTCGTCCGCGGCCCCGGCCGGTTCCCCGACCGTCACCGTACGCGCGCCGCCGTTCCGGGTGCCGGTACGGGTGTCGATACGGGTCAGGGCCGCGCCGATCCGGCCCGCGATCTCGGCGGGGGTCAGTCCGATGTCGGCCAGCACCTCGGCGCGCTTGGCGTGCGCGAGGAACTGCTGCGGGATGCCGAAGTCGCGCAGCGGCACGTCCACGCCCGCGTCGCGCAGCGCCTGCGCGACGGTCGAACCGACTCCGCCCGCGCGGCCGTTGTCCTCCACGACGGCCACCATGCGGTGGCGCGCGGCCAGTTCGGGCAGCGCCGGGTCGACCGGCTTGACCCAGCGCGGGTCGACGACGGTGACGCCGATACCGCGGCCGGCCAGCAGCTCCGCGACCGACAGGCAGGTGGTGCCGAGCGCGCCGACCGAGACCAGCAGCACGTCGGACGTCTCGCCCTCGGACGGCCGGTGCAGCACGTCCATGCCGCCGACCCGGTCGACGGCGGGCAGCGGCTCGCCGACGGTCTCCTTCGGGAAGCGGATCACGGTGGGCGCGTCGTCCACGTCGAGGGCTTCGCGCAGTTGGGCCCGCAGTTGGTCGGCGTCGCGCGGCGCGGCGATCCGCAGCCCCGGCACGACCTGGAGGATCGACATGTCCCACATGCCGTTGTGCGAGGCGCCGTCGACCCCGGTCACCCCGGCCCGGTCGAGGACGAAGGTGACTCCGCACTTGTGCAGGGCCACGTCCATCAGGACCTGGTCGAAGGCGCGGTTGAGGAAGGTCGCGTAGACCGCGACCACCGGGTGCAGTCCGCCGGTGGCCAGGCCCGCGGCCGAGGTCGCGGCGTGCTGTTCGGCGATGCCGACGTCGTAGACCCGGTGCGGGTACGCCTTCGCGAAGGCTTCGAGTCCGACCGGTTGCAGCATGGCCGCGGTGATCGCCACGACGTCGGGCCGCTCGGCGCCGACCCGGACCATCTCCTTGCCGAAGACGGAGGTCCACGACGGACCGCCGACCGGGGCGAGCGGGCGGCCGGTGAGCGGGTTGATCGCGCCGACGGTGTGGAAGCGGTCCGCCTCGTCCTGCTCGGCGGCCGGGTAGCCGCGGCCCTTCTCGGTGAGGCAGTGCACCAGCACCGGGCCGCTGAACCGCTTGGCGCGGCGCAGCGCGGTCTCGACGGCGGCGATGTCGTGGCCGTCGATCGGGCCGACGTACTTCAGGCCCAGGTCCTCGAACATGCCCTGCGGGGCGAAGGAGTCCTTGAAGCCCTTCTTCGCGCCGTGCAGCGACTCGTAGAGCGGCTGCCCGATGACCGGGGTCTGCTGGAGGACGCTCTTGCCCCAGGACAGGAAGCGTTCGTAGCCGTCGGTGGTGCGCAGCGTGGTGAGGTGGTTGGCCAGACCGCCGATGGTCGGGGCGTACGACCGCTCGTTGTCGTTGACGACGATGATCAGCGGGCGGTCCCGGCCCGCGGCGATGTTGTTCAGCGCCTCCCAGGCCATGCCGCCGGTGAGCGCGCCGTCGCCGATGACGGCGACCACATGGTCGTCGCCGCCCTTGACCTGGTTGGCCTTGGCGAGGCCGTCGGCCCAGCCGAGGACGGTGGAGGCGTGGCTGTTCTCGATCACGTCGTGCTCGGACTCGGCGCGACGGGGGTAGCCGGACAGGCCGCCCTTGCTGCGCAGTTTGGAGAAGTCCTGGCGGCCGGTGAGCAGTTTGTGGACGTAGGACTGGTGGCCGGTGTCCCACAGGATCCGGTCGGCGGGCGAGTCGAAGACGCGGTGGAGCGCGATCGTCAGCTCCACCACCCCCAGATTCGGTCCCAGGTGGCCGCCGGTCCTGGCCACGGCCTGGACCAGGAACTGCCGGATGTCGGCGGCCAGTTCGTCGAGCCGGCCTTCGGGCAGTGCCTTCAGGTCGCGCGGGCTTCGGATGTTCTCCAGCATCGACATAAGTGGACCTCGTTCCCCCTGCCGGGATTGCTATGTTCAGCCGACCGTTCCCGCGACGGCTTGGCCGCCGACGGTCACGGAGGGTTCACCCGACGTGGTGCCGTCGGCCTCCATCTGCTCGGCGAGTTTCATCGCCTCTTCGATCAGCGTCTCGACGATCTTCGACTCCGGCACGGTCTTGATGACCTCACCCTTGACGAAGATCTGACCCTTGCCATTTCCCGACGCCACACCCAGATCAGCCTCACGGGCCTCACCCGGACCGTTGACGACACAGCCCATCACCGCGACCCGCAGCGGGACCTCCATACCGTC
>NZ_JBEXNE010000016.1:0-200281 GCF_040610915.1 Streptomyces sp. NPDC003300
CGGTTACATTCCGAACCCGGAAGCTAAGCCTTTCAGCGCCGATGGTACTGCAGGGGGGACCCTGTGGGAGAGTAGGACACCGCCGAACAATCTTTGTAGAAGGCCCCGGCCCCCGAGTTTCGACTCGGGGGCCGGGGCCTTTCTGCGTTCCCTGCTCAGTCGGTGGTGATGGTGACGCTCGCAGCCGCGTTCGCGTCCGCATCGGAATTCGCGGCCCGCATCAGCTCGATGTCGAGTGCCTCACGGCGGATGCGCTGGTCCATGTACAGCAGCGTGGTGACGCCGGCGCTGATCGGCAGGCTGAGCGTCGCGGCGATGGCGGCGCCGATTCCGCTGATGCCGAGGAACGCCCAGCCCGGGTTGGTGTCGCCGGAGAGGAAGGAGCCGAGGCTCTCACCGGTGATGCCACGAGCGATGAACATGAACGGCGTCTGGATGATGGCCGAGGCGATGTAGCAGAGGATCGCCGCGAGCGCCTGGACGCCGAGGACGCGCCACCAGGAGTTGCGTACCAGCTTCGCCGAGCGCTTCATCGCCGAGACGATGTCCTGCTTCTCGAGCATGAGGGCCGGTGCCGCCAGGCTCCACTGGATCATGAGCCAGAGCACGACGACGGAGGCGCCGATCAGGCCGAGGGAGGCAAGGGCGGCGCCGCCGCTCTCCGCACCCGCCAGGGCGATCAGTGCGCCGGGCAGGACGGCGCCCGCCAGGATTCCGGCGATGGCCAGCGGGATCAGCAGCGCGAGCCCGACCAGTTGGGGCAGTCGCGGGCGGGCTTCCCGCCAGACCTGGGCGGCCGTGACCGGGCGGCCGAGCACGGCGCGGCTGGTGGCCATGGCGACCATCGCGGTCGCGGTGATCGTGCCGATGAGCATGACCAGAATGGTCAGGCCCGAGCTGGCGAAGGCACCGCTGACGGCGTGCATGATGTCGCCGACGCTCGGGTTGGGGTTGTCCCTGAGGTTCTCCAACCGGGTGTCGTTGCTGAGGAAGAAGCCGTCGACCACCACCGCCAGGCCCTGGGTGACCACGGCGATGGCCAGGGTGAAGCCGAGGATCGCGCGCCAGTGCCGCCGCAGTACGGCCAGGGAACCGTCGAGGATCTCGCCCGCGCCGAGCGGGCGCAGCGGGATGACGCCGGGCTTGGGCGCCGCGGGCCTGCTCCAGGGGCCCTGCTGCTGCCAGCCGCCGCCGGGGCCGCCGCCCGGTGCTGTGTTGCCCCAGCGCGGGCCTGAGGGGCCGGGGTGGCCGCCTTGCGGCGGTTGCGGGGGTGACCACCGGGCCCAGCCGGCGCCGGGCGCCTGACCCGTACCCGTACCCGTACCGGAGGATCCGGCGGGGGGCGGGCCTGGGGCCGGTACGGTCGGGGGCCGGGTGTCGTGGGGGGTGTGCTGCCACTGGCCCGCGGGCGGCTGTTGGGCGGACCAGCCGCCGGGCGGCGGTGGCGTCGTGTCACCGGCGTCGGCCGTAGCGGGCCGGTCTCCCGTACCGGGAGCGGATGTGTCGCCGGAGTCGTCACCGGAGCTGTTGTCAGGACCGGCCGCGGACGTATCTGTTGACGTGTCCACGGGGGTGTCTTTCTGTGGTGCGGAGGAAGCGGGGCTGTCGCCGTCTTCCGGCTCGGAGGAGTCGGAGGATCCGGGCGAGGCCCAGCCCGGAGTGTTGGTCATCGGAGGCTGCCCCTTCACGTGGTGCTCGCTGTGGTACTGGCCGCCATCGTGCCATGGGCTGCCTTGGACCGGGCCGGGCAGGGCAGACTGGACGGATGGGTGATCAATACGTGCGACCTGTGACCGATGAGGCCGACGGTGCTTCCCGTACCATCCCCGCGCTGCGGTGGGAGGAACCCCCCGAGGGACCCGTGCTCGTGCTGCTCGACCAGACTCGACTTCCGCAGGAGGAGGTCGAGTTGGTGTGCACGGACGTGCAGGCGCTGGTGCAGGCGATACGTTCCCTCGCCGTGCGGGGCGCGCCGCTGCTCGGGCTCGCGGGGGCGTACGGCATCGCGTTGGCGGCGGCGCGCGGCTACGACGTGAACGAGGCCGCCGACCTGCTGGCGCACGCGCGGCCGACGGCCGTCAACCTCGGGTACGGGGTGCGCCGCGCGGTGACCGCTTTCCACGCGGCGCCTCCGCACCAGGGCGCCGCCTTCGCGTTGGCCGAGGCGCGGGCGCTGCACGAGGAGGACGCGGCGGCGAGCCGGGCGATGGCGGAGTACGGGGAGCGGCTGCTCGCCGAGTTGGTGCCGGGCGGGGGCTACCGGATTCTGACGCACTGCAACACCGGGGCCCTGGTGTCGGGCGGTGAGGGCACCGCGCTCGGTGTGGTCCTCGCGGCGCACAGGGCCGGGGAGTTGAGGCGTCTGTGGGTCGACGAGACCCGTCCCCTTCTTCAGGGCGCGCGGTTGACGGCGTACGAGGCGGCGCGGGCCGGGATGCCGTACACGCTGCTCGCCGACAGCGCGGCCGGGTCGCTGTTCACGGCGGGGGAGGTGGACGCGGTGCTGATCGGCGCGGACCGGATCGCGGCGGACGGCTCCACGGCGAACAAGGTCGGCAGCTATCCCCTCGCGGTCCTCGCCCGCTACCACCATGTGCCGTTCATCGTGGTGGCGCCGACGACCTCGGTGGATCTGAGCACGCCGGACGGCGCCGCGATCGAGGTGGAGCAGCGGGCCGGCAGCGAGGTGACCGACCTCGCGCCGTCACCGCTGGGCACTCAGGCCTACAATCCGGCCTTCGATGTGACGCCGCCGGAGCTGATTACTGCGATCATCACGGAGAACGGTGTGGTTTCGCCGGTCACCACAGAAGCTCTCGTAACTGTGTGTAATCACGAGACTCCCCGGGCAGGCTCTGACTAGGGGAGATCGGGCAGCGCATCTGCGGACATCAGCGGACAATGGTCGCGTAGCGTGACCTCGATCACCAAAGGTCACCGGTAACGATATGCAAATGGGATGATGGTCGGTATGAAGGGACGTGTGCTGGTCGTCGATGACGACACCGCGCTGTCAGAGATGCTTGGCATCGTGCTGCGCGGAGAGGGTTTCGAGCCGTCGTTCTGCGCTGACGGTGACAAGGCCCTGGCTGCTTTTCGGGAGTCCAAGCCGGATCTGGTGCTCCTTGACCTCATGCTGCCCGGACGGGACGGCATCGACGTATGCCGTCAGATCCGGGCGGAGTCCGGGGTGCCGATCGTGATGCTCACGGCGAAGAGCGACACCGTGGATGTGGTGGTGGGGCTCGAGTCGGGGGCTGACGACTATGTGATCAAGCCGTTCAAGCCGAAGGAGCTGGTGGCGAGGGTCAGGGCGCGACTGCGGAGGGCGGAGGAGCCGACTCCTGAGCAGCTCGCCATCGGCGATCTGGTGATCGACGTGGCGGGGCACTCGGTGAAGCGGGACGGGCAGCCGATCGCGCTGACGCCGTTGGAGTTCGACCTGCTGGTGGCGCTGGCCCGCAAGCCGTGGCAGGTGTTCACCCGTGAGGTGCTGCTCGAGCAGGTCTGGGGCTATCGGCACGCGGCGGACACCCGGCTGGTGAACGTCCATGTGCAGCGGCTGCGGTCCAAGGTGGAGCAGGACCCGGAGCGCCCGGAGATCGTGGTGACCGTCCGCGGTGTCGGTTACAAGGCGGGACCGGGCTGACATGTGCGCGTCGTACGAGCGGGAGCGGCTGGAGAGCCGGCTCGCGGACCCCATGCGGGGTCTCGCGCCGGTTTTCCGCTCGTTCGTGCGCTGGGCACGGCGACCGTTGCAGCCGGCGGTCCGGCTGTGGCGGCGCAATCTGCAACTGCGGGTGGTCGCCTTCACGCTGCTGATGTCGGTCGGCGTGGTGCTGCTGCTTGGCTTCGTCGTGATCGGGCAGGTCAAGAACGGCCTGCTCGACGCGAAGGAGAAGGCGGCTGAGAATCAGGCCACCACCGGCTTCTCCATCGCCCAGCAGCAGGCGAACAGGAGCCAGACGCAGGACGCCACCGGGGTCGGCTCGCAGAATCAGGCCGAGGACTCGGGCGCCTGGCTGACGACGCTGGTCCAGCAGTTCGCCAGCGGTGGCAACGGGGTGTACTGGATCGCCACGCTCAGCCCGGGCGCCGACGACGCGCGCTTCGGCGAGGGTGTCGTCAACGCGCACGGGCCGCGCAGCTCCGGCAGCCTGCTGCCGCAGGCGAGCATCCCCAAGTCGCTCAGCGACGCCGTCGAGTCCCACACCGGGGCGCTGAAGCAGTACACGACGGTGGTGACGGACGACGGGAAGGCGCCGCAGCCCGCGCTGGCCATCGGCAAGCGGCTCACGGACATCAACGGGAAGACGTACCAGCTCTACTACCTCTTCCCGTTCGGCCAGGAGGCCAAGACGCTCGGCCTGGTCAAGGGCACGCTGGCGACGGCGGGCATCTTCGTGGTGGTGCTGCTCGGCGCCATCGCCTGGCTGGTGACCCGGCAGGTCGTCACGCCGGTACGGATGGCGGCCGGGATCGCGGAGCGGCTCGCGGCGGGCCGATTGCAGGAACGTATGCAGGTCTCGGGTGAGGACGACATCGCGCGCCTCGGCGAGTCCTTCAACAAGATGGCGCAGAACCTCCAGGTCAAGATCCAGCAGCTGGAGGACCTGTCGAGGATGCAGCGCCGCTTCGTCTCCGACGTCTCGCACGAGCTGCGCACCCCGCTGACGACCGTACGGATGGCGGCGGACGTCATCCATGACGCGCGGACCGAATTCGATCCGGTGACCGCGCGCTCCGCCGAACTGTTGCAGAACCAGCTGGACCGTTTCGAGTCGCTGCTGTCCGACCTGCTGGAGATCAGCAGATTCGACGCGGGCGCCGCGGAGCTGGCCGCCGAGCCGATAGACCTGCGCGAGGTCGTACGGCGGGTGGTGGACGCCGCGGAGCCGCTGGCCGAGCGCAAGGGCAGCCACGTGGCGATACGCGGCGACGCGCAGCCGGTGATAGCCGAGGTCGACCCCCGCCGGGTGGAGCGCGTGCTGCGCAATCTAGTCGTCAACGCGATCGAGCACGGCGACGGCCGGGACGTGGTGGTACGGCTGGCCACGGCCGACGGCGCGGTGGCCGTCGCGGTGCGGGACTACGGCGTCGGGCTGAAGCCCGGCGAGGCGACGCGGGTGTTCAACCGCTTCTGGCGAGCCGATCCGGCGCGGGCGCGTACCACCGGCGGGACGGGCCTCGGCCTGTCCATCGCGGTGGAGGACGCCCGGCTGCACGGCGGCTGGCTCCAGGCGTGGGGCGAGCCGGGCGGCGGGTCGCAGTTCCGGATGACGCTGCCGCGGACCGCCGGCGAGAGCCTGCGCGGGTCGCCGATACCGCTGGAGCCGGACGATTCGCGGCGCAACCGCGGGCTGAATTCCTCGGGGCTGCCGGTCCGCGCCGCGACGGGGTCCGTGCCGGTGCCGCGGACCGCGGGCCCGGCCGGGCCGGGGCACAACGGGCAGCCGGGCTCGCAGATACCGCAGATTCCCCAGCGGCCGCCCGCGGTGCCGCGGTCGCCGTCGGCCGATCCCGCGGCGTTCCCCGGCAGCGGTGCGCGGGTCGTGGGACGGATGGACTCGGTCCGGGAGGACGACAGCTGATGGGTGCGCTGGGGGGCAGGGGACGCCTGCTGCGGAGCTGGCCGGGTGTGGTGTGCGCGGCGCTGTTGCTGGCCGGGTGCGCGGCGATACCCAGCAGCGGTGAGGTGCGCAAGGTCGGCGACGGACAGCACGCCGACGTGGACGCGCAGGTGCGGGTCTTCCCGTCGGCGCCGCACAAGGGCGAAAGCGCCTCCGACATCGTCAACGGCTTCATGGAGGCCACCACCAGCGGCGAGGCGGACTTCGAGACCGCGAAGAAGTACCTGTCCAAGGAGCTGGCCGGACACTGGGACCCCACCGCGAAGATCACCGTGCTCACCGGCACGACCCAGCCCCGGGAGGAGCCGGGCACGAGTCGCAAGGACTACGTGATGGTCGACCTCGCGGGCAAGAAGACGGCCGTCGTCGACGCCAAGCACGCCTACCGGCCGGACGAGGGCAACTTCGACACCTCGTTCCACCTGGTCAAGGAGAACAACGAGTGGCGGATCGACAGTCTTGAAGACGGCCTGGTGATCTCCGATCTGGACTTCAACCGGATATATCACCTGGTCAACATGTACTATTTCGCGGCGCTGGGCCCGGACGCGCATCGCTCGGGGAACGCCGACAAGACCCTGGTCGCCGACCCGGTCTACCTGCGCAAGCAGAGCGACTCGCTGGTGTCCACGGTCTCCGCGCTGCTGACCGGCCCCACGAACTGGCTGGCGCCCGTGGTCGAGACCGCGGCCCCCGAGGGCGCCCGGCTCTACGACAAGGCGCCCGACCACGGGGTGACGCTCGACGACTCCCAGCACCTCAGGGTGCGGCTCGACGCGCCCGCGCAGCGGTTCGCGGGAGAGCGCTGCGTGAAGCTGGCGGCGCAGCTCTTCACCACCGTGCAGGGCCAGGCCGCGCCCAAGGTGGACGCCGTCGACATCTCGGCGTCCGACGGCAGGACGGTCTGCTCCCTGCCCAAGGAACAGACGCTGGCGTTCAGCACGCAGAATCTGGTCGGCTCCTCGGACCACCAGTACTACATCGGCGCGCAGCCGCACCGGCTGCTGGAGGTGCCCTCGGACGGCGCCTCGACCACGGGTACGCCGGTGGCCGGGCCGTTCGGCGGGGCGAAGGCAGACCTGGAGTTGGTCGCGGTGCGCCGGGACGAGCAGATGGCCGCCGGGGTGAAGGGCGAGGGACGCCAACTGGTCACCGCCGGCCTGGACGCGGACGCCCAGCTCAGCGAGCCCGTGCTGACCAGCAAGGCGAAGGACGGTCTGAGCGCGCCGAGCTGGGACGGGCTCGACTACCTGTGGGTCGCCGACCGCGATCCGGGCGACCCCCGCGTGGTGGCGCTGCGCGACGGCGGCGGGCAGCCGATCCCGGTCTCCGTCAGCGGCCTGACCGGCCGTGTGGACGCGCTGCGGGTCGCCTCGGACGGCGTGCGGATCGCGCTGCTCGTCCGGCAGCCCAACGGGCTGGGTAAGTTGCAGCTCGGGCGGATCGAGCGGGGTGGTACGCAGGCGCATCCGACGTTCGCGGTGACGAATCTGCGCACGCTGACCCCCGCGGCCGACGGCGTCAGCTCGGTCTCCTGGGCGGGGCCGAGCCGCCTGGTGGCGCTCGACAGCGAATCCGAGGGCGTGCAGCAGATCAAGTACATCAGCACCGACGGCTCCCCGAAGCTGGCCTTCGAGGGAATCAGTCAGGCATCGGTGGTGGCGGCCTCCGAGGACGTCTCGCGGGCGCTGCTGGCCTCGTACAACCAGAGCGTCTACCGGCTGCCGCCGGACTCCACGGGCAAGCGGGTCGAGCCGAAGGGCGACAGCCCGGTCTACCCCGGCTGAGAAAACCACCGTCAGCCTCCTGACCTGCGAAACCGTGGAGTTATCCACAGGTTGGGAGGGGGGCTGGCGGCGGGCGCCGAAACGGGGCAGAGTGGACGTCATGCGGGGCTGGTGGCAGGAGATCACCGGGCTGGTCCTGCCGGTGGACTGCGCCGGGTGCGGGCGTCCGCGTACGGAGCTGTGCGAGCGGTGCCGGGTACTGATCGGTGGGGCGGCCGAATCGGTGCCGGTGCGGCGCGTGCGTCCGACGCCGGAGCCGCCGGGGCTGCCGCCGGTCTACGCGGCCGGGCGATACGGGGACGAAGTGCGGGCCGTGGTCCTGGCGCACAAGGAGCGGGGTGCGCTGGGTCTGGCCCGACCGCTGGGCACGGCGCTGGCGGCGGCCGTGCGGCGGGTCGGCGTCCCCGGGACGGTCCTGCTGGTGCCGGTGCCCTCGGCACGGCGTGCGGTGGCGCGACGCGGCCACGACGCCACGGCCCGCATCGCCCGTGCGGCGGCCCGGGAGCTGCGCCGGGGCGGCGTACCCGCCAGGGCGGTGGCCGCGTTGCGCCAGCGGCGGCCGGTGGCGGACCAGTCCGGTCTCGGCGCGGCCGGGCGGCCGGCGAATCTGGCGGGCGCGGTGGCGGCGGCCGGCGGGCCGGCGGCGCTGCTGACGGTGGCGCCGGTCGTGCTGGTGGACGACCTGATGACCACCGGAGCCTCACTGACCGTGGCGGCGCGGGCGGTGACGGCGGCCGGGGGCCGGGTCGCGGGGGCGGCGGTCGTGGCTGGTCCGCACGATCCGGAACTCCACTCGGATGCGCGTCGTTGCAGGTAGTAGCGACGCATATTCACTCGGAAGGGGGTATGGCGTCGCTGAGGATGCCGACCTCCACACTCCGGGACTATGTTCGGGGGATAGGGAAGTGAACACCATGGGGTGTTGATCTTCTCAGTGGGGCAGGAGGAGGTGAAAGCCGCAGCTTCGTGGTCCCCGGTCAGCCCCGGGAGGCGAAGCGGCAGCCAACGCAGCGCCGGACGGGACTGGTACCCGAGCTGGCCTCAGCGAAAGGGATCGCCTCCGGTAGCCCGGGGCGATCCGGGAACGGAGTTCTGCGTGGACATCGTCGTCAAGGGCCGCAAGACCGAGGTGCCTGAGCGGTTCCGGAAGCACGTGGCCGAGAAGCTGGACAAGATCCAGAAGCTCGACGGCAAGGTGATCAGCCTCGACGTCGAGGTGTCCAAGGAGCTCAACCCCCGGCAGGCGGACCACGCCGACCGGGTGGAGATCACCCTCAACACCCGGGGCCCGGTCGTCCGGGCCGAGGCCGCGGCGGCCGACCCGTACGCGGCGCTGGACATCGCTGTGTCGAAGCTGGAGGCGCGGCTGCGCAAGGCCGCGAGCAAGCGCCATACCCGTCGTGGGAACGGCCGGATCCCGGCGGCCGAGGTGGCCGCGACCGTGCCGGACGCGGCGACCATCAACGGGGACGGGGAGCTGGCCGTCGACCGGCCGAGCACGGACAGTGTGCCCACCACGAGGTTCGGTCCGCTGGAGGTGCACGGCGAGGGCCCGCTGGTGGTGCGCGAGAAGACCCACGCGGCCACGCCGATGGCACTCGACCAGGCGCTCTACGAGATGGAGTTGGTCGGGCACGACTTCTATCTGTTCGTGGACAGCGAGACCAAGCAGCCGAGTGTCGTCTATCGCAGGCACGGTTACGACTACGGCGTGATTCATCTGAACTCGGACGAGAGCACCGTGGAAGAACCGGCGGGCGCGGGCGGCGTACTGCGCCGCTAGCGGCCACGCCCGAGGGCGTGTCCGCGAAGTCGCGTCGTCCGCCCGGAGGGCGGGGCTGGCGGTGTCTGGTGCGTGCGATCGCAAGGCGGAGGGTCGTCCTCATAGTGGGCCTATTCGGATGAGCCCGACAACGCAGCGAGCGTGCGTGCCAGGCGCCGCCAGTCAGACGAGACTTCGCGGACAGGCCCTAGGGCTGCAACCGGTGCCCCCGGGCCGTCCCGGGGGCACCACCGTGCCTGGACGTGAAATGCTGGACCAGTGGTCAACTCTGGTCTGAGGGGGAGGATCTGATGCCGGAGAGCTTTGAGCGCGGAACCACCGGCGAGCGTGGTCAGATCCCGTACGAGGAACCTGCCGGTCCGGCGCGTGCGGAGCCCATCCGGGTGCTGGTGGTCGACGACCACGCGCTCTTCCGGCGGGGCCTGGAGATCGTGCTCGCGCAGGAGGAGGACATCCAGGTCATCGGTGAGGCGGGGGACGGCGCGGAGGCGGTCGACAAGGCCGCCGACCTGTTGCCGGACATCGTGCTGATGGATGTGCGGATGCCCCGGCGCGGCGGGATCGAGGCGTGCACCTCGATCAAGGAGGTCGCGCCCAGCGCCAAGATCATCATGCTGACGATAAGCGACGAGGAAGCCGACCTCTACGAGGCGATCAAGGCCGGTGCCACCGGCTATCTCCTCAAGGAGATCTCCACCGACGAGGTGGCGACGGCGATCCGCGCGGTGGCGGACGGACAGTCGCAGATCAGTCCGTCGATGGCGTCGAAGCTGCTGACCGAGTTCAAGTCGATGATCCAGCGGACCGACGAGCGGCGGCTGCTGCCCGCGCCCAAGCTCACCGACCGGGAGCTGGAGGTGCTGAAGCTGGTCGCCACCGGGCTGAACAACCGGGACATCGCCAAGGAACTCTTCATCAGCGAGAACACGGTGAAGAACCACGTCCGCAACATCCTGGAGAAGCTTCAGCTCCACTCCCGGATGGAGGCCGTGGTCTACGCGATGCGCGAGAAGATCCTGGAGATCCGCTAGGGCCTGTCCCGCGCCGGGCATCGCGGCCATCACGTGCTGGGCATTGCCGGGTCCGGGCGCGCCCCCGGGCCGCCCGGACCCGGCGCCGCCCGGACCCACCACCTCGGCCCCGCGGGGCCGGACCCGCTCAGCGGCGGTCGTGGGTCAGCTTCAGCGCCGCCTCCAGCGGCTCGCGCAGCGGCTCCGGCAGCACCCGCTCCACCCGCGCCTCCTCGCAGCCCACCCAGCCCGCCGCCTGCGCGATGGCGTCGGCCGCGGGCTGCACGGCCTTCGGGCCGTCGAGCGTGACCTGCCGGGCCACCAGCGTCTTCCCCTCGCGCGCCGGGTCGACGCGGCCGACCAGCCGCCCGCCCGCGAGCAGCGGCATCGCGAAGTAGCCATGGATCCGCTTGGGCTTGGGCGTGTACGCCTCCAGCCGGTGCGTGAAGCCGAAGATCCGCTCGGTGCGCGGCCGGTCCCAGATCAGGGAGTCGAACGGCGACAGCAGCGTCGTACGGTGCCTGCCGCGCGGCTCGCTCGCCAGCGCCGCCGGATCGGCCCAGGCGGGCTTGCCCCAGCCCTCGACCTCGACCGGCACCAGACCGGTCGAGTCGATCACCGACATCACCTGCTCGCCCTTGAGCCGGTGGTAGTCCGCGAGGTCCGCGCGGGTGGCCACCCCCATCGCCGCGCCCGCCTGGACGACCAGCCGCCGTACGCACTCGGTGTCGTCCAGGTCGTCGTGGAGCAGCGCGTCGGGCACGGCCCGCTCGGCCAGGTCGTAGATCCGCTTCCAGCCGCGCCGCCGGGTGCAGACCACCTCACCGGTGTCGAGCAGCCACTCCACCGCGATCTTGGTCTCCGACCAGTCCCACCACGGTCCGCCGTTCTTCGCGCCGCCGAGCTGCGTCGAATTCAGCGGCCCCTCGGCCTTGAGCTGGTCCAGGACGGCGGCGCACGAGCGCTCGGCGTCCTCCAGGACGTGCCAGCGGTGACCGCGGGCCCGCCGCGCCCTGCGCCGGAAGGCGAAGTGCGGCCACTCCTCGATGGGCAGGATGCAGGCCGCGTGCGACCAGTACTCGAAGGCGTGGTCGCCCGACCAGTACGCCTCCTCGACCTCCTCGCGGCCGACCGCGCCCAGCCGCGCGTACGGGATCAGCTCGTGCGAGCGGGCCAGTACCGAGATGGTGTCGAGCTGCACCGCGCCCAGCGAGCGCAGCACCCCGCGCGTCCCGGCCCGCCGGTCGGGAGCACCGAGGAAGCCCTGCGCCCGCAAGGCGAGCCTGCGTGCTTCGTCGGCGGACGGGGTGAGCTGAGGAGGCGGCAGCGGTGTCATGCCGGACAGCGTAGGACCGCCCACTGACAAGCCCCGCTGACCTGCGTCAACCTCGCGCGGCCCGCGGCCCCCCCGCTCCGTACGGAACCCCTCGGGCCCCGCGCCCGCCCCCCTCGTGACGAAGGAGCCTCAAGCGCCCGCCCCCCCGTGACGAAGGAGCCTCAGGCCCCCGCGCCCGGCGGATACGGCTCGTACGGCGTCTTGCCCTCGCGGTCCCAGTCCGTCGGCAGCAGGGAACCGCTCCAGGCGTCGCGGCGGGTGCCCGCGTAAAGGATCTTGGAGCGGACGGTGCCCTCCATGACGAAGCCGATGGAGCGGGCGACGGCGCGCGAGCCGTCGTTGCCCGCCTCCGCGTACCACTCGATCCGCTCGACGCCGAGAGCGTCGAAGGCCCAGGCGCAGACCGCGCGCCCCGCCTCGGCGGTGTAGCCCTTGCGGCGCTGCTCCCTCGCCGTCCAGTAGCCCAGCTCCGCCTGCCGCTCGGGCCCGGTCAGACCGGAGGCGCCGAACCGCAGCAGGCCCATGGAGCTGACGAGCGCGCCGCTGTCGGCGGTGAAGACGCCGAAGTTGTACATGGTGTCGTCGCGCCAGCCCTCGGGGCAGATGCGGCCGACGAAGTCCGCCGCGTTCTCGTGGGTGTAAGGCGAGGGCACCGCCGTCCAGCGCGGAATATCGGGATCCTGGCAGGCCACATAGAGCGCCTCGGCGTCGTCCGGGGTCAGCGGACGCAGCAGCAGACGCTCGGTGGTGAGGGTGATCGGCTCCATGGACGCAGTATTGAGGAGAGCCAACGGCTGTGGAAAACCGTTTTGGCACCTCGGGGCCTCCCGGCCCGCTGGTCTCCTCGCTTACGATGGCCGTTGCAGCGGGGCCATCGGCGGACAGCCACTGGCAGAAAGCCATCGGCAGACATCGGCAGATCAAACCCCGCTGTGCCGGGTGCGGGCCAACCGCGCCAGGCCCGACCGGCAAGGAGCCAGCCTACGTGTCCGTCTTCAACAAGCTCATGCGTGCAGGCGAAGGCAAGATCCTGCGCAAACTGCACCGCATCGCGGACCAGGTCAATTCCATCGAAGAGGACTTCGTCAACCTCACCGATGCCGAGCTGCGGGCCCTCACCGACGAGTACAAGGAGCGGTACGCCGAGGGCGAGTCCCTCGACGACCTGCTGCCCGAGGCGTTCGCCACCGTCCGTGAGGCCGCCAAGCGCGTGCTCGGACAGCGTCACTACGACGTCCAGCTCATGGGCGGTGCCGCCCTGCACCTCGGGTATGTCGCCGAGATGCGCACCGGCGAGGGCAAGACCCTGGTCGGCACCCTGCCCGCGTATCTGAACGGGATCTCCGGCAAGGGCGTCCACCTCATCACGGTCAACGACTACCTCGCCGAGCGCGACTCGGAGTGGATGGGCCGCGTCCACAAATTCCTCGGCCTCGAGGTCGGCTGCATCCTGGCGAACATGTCGCCCGCCGAGCGCCGCGCCATGTACGCCTGCGACATCACCTACGGCACCAACAACGAATTCGGCTTCGACTACCTGCGCGACAACATGGCGTGGTCGAAGGACGAGCTGGTGCAGCGCGGCCACAACTTCGCGATCGTCGACGAGGTCGACTCGATCCTGGTGGACGAGGCCCGTACGCCGCTGATCATCTCCGGCCCGGCCGACCAGGCCACCAAGTGGTACAGCGACTTCGCCCGTCTGGTGAAGCGGCTCAACCGCGGCGAGGCGAGCAGCCTCGGCAAGGAGGAGACCGGCGACTACGACGTGGACGAGAAGAAGCGCACCGTCGCCATCCACGAGAGCGGCGTCACCAAGGTCGAGGACTGGCTGGGCATCGACAACCTCTACGAGTCGGTGAACACCCCGCTGGTCGGCTACCTGAACAACGCGATCAAGGCCAAGGAGCTGTACAAGAACGACAAGGACTACGTCGTCATGGACGGCGAAGTCATGATCGTCGACGAGCACACCGGCCGTATCCTCGCGGGCCGCCGCTACAACGAGGGCATGCACCAGGCGATCGAGGCGAAGGAAGGGGTGGACATCAAGGACGAGAACCAGACGCTCGCCACGATCACCCTCCAGAACTTCTTCCGCCTGTACGACAAGCTCTGCGGCATGACCGGTACGGCGATGACCGAGGCCGCCGAGTTCCACCAGATCTACAAGCTCGGCGTCGTCCCGATCCCGACCAACCGCGCGCTGGCCCGGATGGACAAGCCCGACCTGATCTACCGCACGGAAGAGGCGAAGTTCGCCGCCGTGGTCGAGGACATCGTCGAGAAGCACGAGAAGGGCCAGCCGGTCCTGGTCGGCACCGTCTCCGTCGAGAAGTCCGAGTACCTGTCAGCGCAGCTCTCCAAGCGCGGCGTGCCGCACGAGGTGCTCAACGCCAAGCAGCACGACCGTGAGGCGTCGATCGTCGCGCAGGCGGGCCGCAAGGGCGCCGTGACCGTGGCCACCAACATGGCCGGCCGCGGCACCGACATCAAGCTCGGGGGCAACCCCGATGACCTCGCCGAGGCGGAGCTGCGGCAGCGCGGCCTCGACCCGGTCGAGCACGTCGAGGAGTGGGCGGCGGCGCTGCCCGACGCCCTGGAGCGTGCCGAGCAGGCCGTCAAGGCCGAGCACGAGGAGGTCGTCGACCTCGGCGGGCTCTACGTGCTGGGCACCGAGCGGCACGAGTCGCGCCGGATCGACAACCAGCTCCGCGGCCGGTCCGGCCGTCAGGGCGACCCCGGCGAGTCCCGCTTCTACCTCTCGCTCGGCGACGACCTCATGCGGCTGTTCAAGGCGCAGATGGTCGAGCGCGTCATGGCGATGGCCAATGTGCCGGACGACGTGCCGATCGAGAACAAGATGGTCACCCGCGCCATCGCGTCGGCCCAGTCGCAGGTCGAGCAGCAGAACTTCGAGATCCGCAAGAACGTCCTGAAGTACGACGAGGTGCTCAACCGGCAGCGCGAGGTCATCTACGGCGAGCGCCGCCGCGTCCTGGAGGGCGAGGACCTGCACGAGCAGGTGCAGCACTTCATGGACGACACCATCGACGCGTACATCGACGCGGAGACCAAGGAAGGCTTCGCCGAGGACTGGGACCTGGACCGGCTGTGGGGCGCCTTCAAGCAGCTCTACCCGGTGAAGGTCACCATCGAGGAGCTGGAGGACGCGGCGGGCGACCGGGCCGGGATCACCGCCGAGTTCATCGCGGAGTCCGTCAAGGACGACATCCACGAGCAGTACGCGGAGCGCGAGAAGAGCCTGTCCGAGGACATCATGCGCGAGCTGGAGCGCCGCGTGGTGCTGTCGGTGCTCGACCGCAAGTGGCGTGAGCACCTGTACGAGATGGACTACCTCCAGGAGGGCATCGGGCTGCGCGCGATGGCGCAGCGCGACCCGCTGGTGGAGTACCAGCGCGAGGGCTTCGACATGTTCGGCGCCATGATGGACGGCATCAAGGAGGAGTCCGTCGGCTACCTGTTCAACCTGGAGGTCCAGGTCGAGCAGCAGGTCGAGGAGGTCCCGGTGGACGCCGCCGTCAGCGACGCCCCGCAGGACGCGGCGCCTTCGCTGACCAAGGACGCCAGGCCGGAGATCCGCGCCAAGGGCCTCGACGCCCCCAAGCGCGCCGACCGGCTGCACTTCTCCGCGCCGTCCGTGGACGGCGAGGGCGGTGTGGTCGAGGGCGACTTCGCGGGTGTCGACGCCGCCGACGGCGGTTCCGCCGAGGAGGGCCAGACGCGCGCCGAGCGCCGCAAGGCCGCCAAGGGCGGGCGCCGCCGCAAGAAGTAACGCCTACGGGCGGGCTCGACCGGACACGGCCGCGGGGCCGGACCCCTTTCTCACGGGTCCGGCCCCGCGGCCGTGCCGCGTCCAAGACGCTCACCCGCGGGAGGTCAGCCCGCCTGGACCGCCGTGCACCGCCAGCGGGCCTGCCCGTAGCCCGCCGAGGGCGGCGCGGCGGGCCCCGAGGGTTCGAGCCGGAAGGCCAGGGCGCGGAAGACGTCCTGGTCCAGGGCGACGACGGCCGCCACCTCCAGGGCGCCGTCCGCGGTGCGGAAGCATCGGCACCGGTACACGTAGGGGGTACGGCCGCGGGCCCGCAGCCGCCAGTCGGCGCGGGCGCCGTGCAGCTCCCACAGCCGTTGGTACGCCTCGTCCCTGACGCGTCCGGCCAGCGACGTCACGGGGCTGCGCCCGGTCAGCACGTCGAGCAGGCGCCCGGCGAACCACAGGTGCGGCGCGGGCGGGCGCGGCGCCGTCCCCGGCCGCGTCACGACCGCCACGGACCTCGCCGGGACCGGAACCGAGCCGGAGCCCCCGCTCGCCGCGCCTCCCGCCGGCCTCGCCGCGGCGCCTGGACGCCCGCCTGGACGCCCGCCGGGCCGGCGGCTGTCTCTGCGTCCGGGCGGACCGGCGCCGCCCGCCGTGCGCCGCTCCACGCCCGCCGTACGCCGCTCCACGCCCGCGGCGCGCGGCGGAGGGGGAGCGGGCAGGGGAGGTGCCGGGGTTCCGGGTACGGGCACGGTTACGGGCGGCTGCGGCGGCGTCGTCTGCACGGGTGCTTCCCCTGTGGTCGCTACTGGCGGGTAGGGCGGTGACAGGGCGGTTCTAGGACCCTCGGGGAGGGGCTGGCAAGCGGGGTGCCGTCCGACGGAGGGCGCGGAGGAATTCACCTATTCGCGTGGTGGCGCACGTATGCTTCACGCCATGCGCGTCTATATTCCAACGACCCTGGCCGGTCTCGCCGAGGCGTACAAGGCGGGCGAGCTGGGGCCCGTACCGCTGGACGCCTACGCGGTGACGCCGAGCCTGCGCGAGTGGTACGTCTCGGACGACATCGAGGAGCTGGAGTACGCGGCCCTCAACCGCGCCGCCCAGGCGTCGCTGCGGCTGCTGGCCGTGCACCCGGACACCCCGCGCCGCCGGGTGGTCGTCGCCGTGGACGTGGACGACGCCGCCGTGACGTACGACCCGGACCACGGCCTGGACCCCGGCTCGCTCGGCGAGGTCCGCCTGGCGCGCGCCGTGCCGCTGTCCAGGACGGCCGCGGTGCACGTGGACGCCGACGACGCGCGGACCGATGTGACGGCCGCCGCGGCGGCCGTGGGCGCGGCCGACATGGGCGACGACGACGCGCAGTTCACCGTGGACGGCGCCGAGGACCACGACCTGCTCTGGTACGCGACGCAGGAGATCCCCAACCTCATCTCCTGACCCCGGCGCGCGAGGACCCGAGCGCGCGACCGGTTGAACGCCCGACCGGCTGAGCGCCCCGAGCGCGTGAACGTCCCGACCGCGTGAGCGCCCCGGCATCCGACCGGCCGGGCACCTGATCGGCTGAATCCGTTCGGCCCCCGCCCGGTCGTACGGCGGCCCCGCGTGGCCGGGACCCCACCCTCGGGCACCGGGCTGTCACACCCCGCGAGTACGGTTCGTGGAGTGAGCACGCATTCCGTAGGCACGCATCTGGTGTGGGACTGGAACGGCACCCTTTTCCACGACATCGACGCGGTGATCGAGGCGACGAACGCCTCGTTCGCCGAGCTGGGCCTGGCCCCGATCACCCTGGAGCGGTACCAGGAGCTGTACTGCGTGCCCGTGCCCCGGTTCTACGAGCGCCTGATGGGACGGCTGCCGACCGACGCCGAGTGGGAGGTGATGGACGCCGCCTTCCACCGCCACTACTGGGCGCTGGCCGGCCGCTGCGGCCTCGCCGAGGGCGCGGCCGAGCTGCTGGCCGCGCGCCGGGCCGCCGGGCTCACGCAGTCGCTGTGCTCGCTCGCCCCGCAGGACAATCTGCTGCCCGTGGTGACCTCGCACGGCATCATGGAGCACTTCGTCCGGGTGGACGGCCGTACCGGCCCCTCCAATCAGGGCAAGGCCGCGCAGATGGCCCGCCACCTCGCCGCGCTCGCCGACGTCGCCGCCGACCCCGGCCGGATCGTGGTGATCGGTGACGCGCTCGACGACGCGGTGGCCGCCGCCCACGTCGGCGCGCACGCCGTGCTGTACACCGGCGGCTCGCACAGCCGCGCCAGCCTGGAGAGCGCCGGGGTGCCGGTGGTCGACAGCCTCGCCGCCGCCGTCGTGGAAGCCGAGCGAATAGCCGCGGGCTAGAGCCTGTCCGCCGGACAGGCCCTGCCGCCGGGCTCCCGAATCGACGCTCGGGCCCGGTCCGTGCCCCGCTCCAACGCCGGAATCATCACCTCCGCATCGACTGTTCGCCGTCTCGTCCCGGTCCTGTTCCCGCCCGGTTCCTGTCCAGAGGGGCCAAAGGTGTGCAGTGCATTTGTACGAAGACGTCTCCTGACAGGCACCCGTGAGCGAGCGATAGCCTTGCGGCGTGATCAACGTTGATCAGTTCATCAGGGGCCACCGCGTGCGTACGGGCACGGCGGACCCCTCTTCCGGCATAGCGTCGTCCCGTAGCGGATACCCCGCGTCACGTGACGTCCTGCCATCACCCGACGTCACGCAATGGCGCGCGACAGGAGTCAGAGGACATGCAGACCAAGCTGGACGAAGCCAAGGCCGAACTGCTGGAACGAGCAGCCAAGGTCGCTGAGAACAGCCAGACGGGGGGACTACCCGGCCAGGGCCGCGACACAGAGGCGCTGACGGCGTTCCTCCGGGGTTACTACCTGCACAGCGCACCCGAGGACCTCAACGACCGCAATCCGGTCGACGTCTTCGGCGCGGCAGTCTCCCACTACCGGCTCGCGGAGGTACGCCCGCAGGGCAGTGCCAGCGTCCGGGTGCACACCCCCACCGTCGAGGAGAACGGCTGGCAGTCCAGCCACACCGTCGTCCAGGTCGTGACCGACGACATGCCCTTCCTCGTCGACTCGGTCACCAACGCGCTCACCCAGGCCGACCGCGGCATCCACGTCGTCTTCCACCCGCAGTTCCTGGTCCGCCGCGACGTGACCGGCAAGCTGCTGGAGATCGTCGCCCCGGGGTGCGGACCCGAGGACGGCTCGCTCCCGCACGACGTGCTGGTCGAGTCCTGGATCCACGTCGAGATCGACCGCGAGACCGACCGCGCCGACCTCAAGGAGATCACCGCGGACCTGCGCCGCGTGCTCTCCGACGTCCGCGAGTCCGTCGAGGACTGGGCGAAGATGCGCGAGTCCACCAAGCGCATCGCCGACGAGCTGTCCGCGACCCCGCCGCCGCTGCCCGAGCGCGAGGTCAGCGAGGCCGTCGAGCTGCTGCGCTGGCTCAACGACGACCACTTCACCTTCCTCGGCTACCGCGAGTACGAGCTGACCACCGACACCGAGCCCGACGGCTCCACCGAGGACGTGCTGGTCGCCGTCCCCGGCACCGGTCTCGGCATCCTGCGCTCCGACCCGGTGCACCCCGGCACCGACGGCACCGACCCGGGCCACCACACCCACCTCGGGCACCCCGGCTCCCCGTCGTTCAGCAGGCTGCCCGCCGACGCCCGCGCCAAGGCCCGCGAACACCGGCTGCTGATCCTCACCAAGGCCAACAGCCGCTCCACCGTGCACCGTCCCTCGTATCTGGACTACGTCGGCGTGAAGAAGTTCGACGCCGAGGGCAATGTGATCGGCGAGCGCCGCTTCCTCGGCCTGTTCTCCTCCACCGCCTACACCGAGTCGATCCGCCGGGTCCCGGTGGTCCGCCGCAAGGTCGAGGAAGTCCTCGAAGGCGCCGGATTCACCGCCCACAGCCACGACGGCCGCGACCTGCTCCAGATCCTGGAGACGTACCCGCGCGACGAGCTGTTCCAGACCCCCGCCGACGAGCTGCGGTCCATCGCCACCAGCGTGCTGTACCTCCAGGAGCGCCGGAAGCTGCGGCTGTTCCTGCGGCAGGACGAGTACGGCCGCTACTACTCGGCGCTGGTCTACCTGCCGCGCGACCGCTACACCACGGCGGTACGGCTGCGCCTGACCAACATCCTCCAGGACGAACTGGGCGGCCGAAGCGCCGACTTCACCGCCTGGAACACCGAATCGGTGCTGTCCCGGCTGCACTTCGTCATCCGCGTCGAACCCGGCGCGCCGCTGCCCGACATCACCGACGCCGACGTCGAGCGGATCGAGAGCCGGCTCTCCGACGCCACCCGCTCCTGGGCCGACGGCTTCGGCGAGGCGCTGACCGCCGAGTGCGGCGAGGAGCGCGCGGCCGAGCTGACCCGGCGGTACGCGCACGCGTTCCCCGACGGCTACCGCGCCGACTTCGCACCGCGCGTCGCCGTCGCCGACCTCCAGCACATCGAGGGCCTGGGCGCCGACGACTTCACCCTCAGCCTGTACGAGCCGGTCGGCGGCGCCAGCGACGAGCGCCGCTTCAAGATCTACCGCACCGGCGCGCCCGTCTCGCTGTCCGCCGTCCTGCCGGTGCTCCAGCGGCTCGGCGTCGAGGTCGTCGACGAGCGGCCGTACGAACTGCGCCGTTCGGACCAGACCCGCGCCTGGGTCTACGACTTCGGGCTGCGCCTGGACCCCAGCCTCGGCGACCTCGGCGACGACGCCCGCGAGCGGTTCCAGGCGGCCTTCGCCGCGACCTGGACCGACAAGGCGGAGAACGACGGCTTCAACTCCCTGGTGCTGCGCGCCGGTCTGGAGTGGCGCGAGGCGATGGTGCTGCGCGCGTACGCCAAGTACCTGCGGCAGGCCGGGTCCACCTTCAGCCAGGACTACATGGAGGACACCCTCCGTACCAACGTCCACACCACCCGGTTGCTGGTCAACCTCTTCCAGGCCCGCTTCTCGCCGGACCACCAGCGGGCCGGCAGCGAGCTGACCGACGGGCTGCTGGAGGAGCTGGACGGCGCGCTCGACCAGGTCGCCAGCCTCGACGAGGACCGCATCCTGCGGGCCTTCCTCACCCTGATCAAGGCGACGCTGCGCACCAACTACTTCCAGCGCCGCGACGACGGGCAGCCGCACGACTACCTGTCGATGAAGTTCGACCCGCAGGCCATCCCCGAACTGCCCGCGCCCCGCCCGGCGTTCGAGATCTGGGTGTACTCCCCGCGGGTCGAGGGCGTCCACCTGCGGTTCGGCAAGGTCGCCCGCGGCGGTCTGCGCTGGTCCGACCGGCGCGAGGACTTCCGTACCGAGGTGCTGGGCCTGGTCAAGGCGCAGATGGTGAAGAACACCGTCATCGTGCCGGTCGGCGCGAAGGGCGGCTTCGTCGGCAAGCGGCTGCCCGACCCGGCCGCCGACCGCGACGCCTGGCTGGCCGAGGGCATCGCCTCGTACAAGACGTTCATCTCCGGCCTGCTCGACATCACCGACAATCTCGTCGGCGGCGAGGTCGTGCCGCCCACTGACGTGGTCAGGCACGACGAGGACGACACGTATCTGGTCGTCGCCGCGGACAAGGGCACCGCGTCGTTCTCCGACATCGCCAACGAGGTCGCGGTGTCGTACGGCTTCTGGCTCGGCGACGCCTTCGCCTCCGGCGGCTCGGTCGGCTACGACCACAAGAAGATGGCCATCACCTCCAGCGGCGCCTGGGAGTCGGTGAAGCGGCACTTCCGCGAGATGGGCGTCAACACCCAGGAAGAGGACTTCACCGTCGTCGGCATCGGCGACATGTCCGGTGACGTGTTCGGCAACGGCATGCTGCTGTCGGAGCACATCCGGCTGGTCGCGGCCTTCGACCACCGGCACATCTTCCTCGACCCGAAGCCGGACGCGGCCACCTCCTACGCCGAGCGGCGCCGCATCTTCGAGCTGCCGCGCAGCAGTTGGGCCGACTACGACACCAAGCTGCTGTCGTCGGGCGGCGGGATCTTCCCCCGTACCGCCAAGGCGATCCCGCTCAACGCGCAGATCCGCAAGGCGCTCGGCATCGAGACCGCCACCGCGAAGATCACCCCCGCCGAGCTGATGAAGGCGATCCTCCAGGCCCCGGTGGACCTGCTGTGGAACGGCGGCATCGGCACCTACGTCAAGGCGTCCACCGAGTCGCAGGCCGACGTCGGCGACAAGGCCAACGACGCGATCCGGATCGACGGCGCGGAACTGCGGGTCAAGGTCGTCGGCGAGGGCGGCAATCTGGGCTTCACCCAGCTCGGCCGGATCGAATTCGCCCTGAACGGCGGCCCGGAGGGGACCGGCGGCCACATCAACACCGACGCGATCGACAACAGCGCGGGTGTGGACGCCTCGGACCACGAGGTCAACATCAAGATCCTGCTCAACAGCGTCGTCGCCGAAGGGGACATGACCGTCAAGCAGCGCAATTCGCTGCTCGCGGAGATGACCCACGAGGTCGGCGACCTGGTGCTGCGCAACAACTACGCGCAGAACGTCTCGCTCGCCAACAGCATGGAGCAGGCCCCGAGCCTGCTCCACGCCCACCAGCGGTTCATCCGCCGACTGGTGCGCGACGGCCACCTGGACCGGGCGCTGGAGTTCCTGCCGACCGACCGGCAGATCCGCGAGCGGCTGGCGGCCGGACAGGGCCTGACGCAGCCGGAGTTGGCGGTGATCCTCGCCTACGCCAAGATCACCACGGCCGAGGAACTGGTCCACACCGAACTGCCCGACGACCCGTACCTGCGCTCCCTGCTGCACGCGTACTTCCCAGTGCCGCTGCGGGAGCGCTTCGAGCGGCAGATCGACAATCACGCGCTGCACCGCGAGATCATCACGACCGTCCTGGTCAACGACACGGTGAACTCCGGCGGCACGACCTTCCTGCACCGCTTCCGCGAGGAGATCGGCGCCACCACGGAGGAGATCGTGCGGGCCCACACGGCCGCCCGCGCGATCTTCGGTCTCGCCGAGATCTGGGACGCGGTGGAGGCGCTGGACAACATCGTCGCCGCCGACGTGCAGACCCGGATCAGGCTGCACTCGCGGCGGCTGGTCGAGCGCGCCACCCGCTGGCTGCTCAACAACCGCCTCCAGCCGCTCCAGATCGCCGAGACCATCGACTTCTTCGCCGAGGGCGTCGCCGCGGTCTGGTCCCACCAGCCCAAGCTGCTGCGCGGCGCGGACGCGGACTGGTACCGGTCGCTGCGCGACGAGCTGACCGCGGCGGGGGTGCCGGACGAACTGGCCACCCGGGTCGCCGGATTCTCCGCGGCCTTCCCGGCGCTCGACATCGTCGACGTCGCGGACCGCACCGGCAAGGAGCCGCTGGACGTCGCGGAGGTCTACTTCGACCTCGCCGACCGGCTGGGGATCACGCAGCTCCTGGACCGGATCATCCTGCTGCCGCGCGCCGACCGCTGGCAGTCCATGGCCCGCGCCGCCATCCGCGAGGACCTCTTCGCGGCCCACGCGGCACTCACCGCCGACGTGCTGACGGCGGGCCCCGAAGGGTCCACGCCAGAGCAGCGCTACACGGCGTGGGAGGAGCAGAACGCGGGGCTGATCGGCCGCGCCCGCACCACCCTTGAGGAGATCCAGGGCGCCGAGGAGTTCGACCTGGCGAGTCTGTCGGTGGCGATGCGGACCTTCCGTACGCTGCTGCGCACGCACCGCTGAGCCGTACGCACCGCTGGGCCGTACGGTCGCGGCGGTGCGGCTGAACGCGGGCCCGGTGGGCGGCACTTGTGCGCAAGTGCCCGCCCGCCGGGCCCGACCGCGCTACGGCGTGGGCGCGTCCGGCATCTTCCACACCGTCAGCAGCGTGGAGTACGTCGGCATCGGGTCGGTCATCATGTTGCCGGACGGCGTGACGTCGGTGACCTTCAGCATGGCCAGATTGCCCTCCGAGGTCACCGTGCACAGCACCGTGCCCTTGGCGATGTACGTGTCCTTGGCGAGGTCGTCCCGGTAGATCTCGCCGGACAGCGCGTCGGCGCCGACCCCGTTCCTGCACGCCTGGTAGTCGGTGCCGTCGGCCCGGCCGAAGGTGGTGAGGAACCGCATGCTGCCGTCGGCCCAGTCCTGGTACTCGATCTCGTAGCCGTCGGTGTCGCCGATCTGGCCGTTCGGCTCGACCCTCGCACTGTCCAGGTCCACATGCGTGCCGTGGTTCCAGGCGGGCGAGCGGATGGTGAACTTGCGGTCCTGGAAGATGACTTGCGGCTGCCCGCCGCCGAGTGTGCCCGGGTCGGCAGAGGAGCCGCCGGGGGAGCCGGTCGGGGCGGTGCTCGCGGGGCCGGTGGTCGGAGCGGCGGCGGGGGACTGGGAGGTGGAGGTGCCGGGGCCGCCGCCGAGCGGCGACTTGCCCTGCGGGCCCTTGTCGTCGCCCTTGCCGTCGGAGTGGGTGAAGGCGTAGGTGAGCGTCACCGCGAGGATCACGGCCAGGACGCTGCCGCCGATGGCCATCACCTTCTGCGTCCGGCCGCTGGGGACCCGGCTCTGCCCGTCGTGCCCGTTCCCGTTCCCGTCGTGCCCCTCGTTCCCGTTTCCGGGACCGCGCCCGTGGCCGTTTCCGGGACCGCGCCCTTGCCCGTCTCCGGGACCGCTCTCGGGGCCGCTCGCCCGACCGCTTCCGTCCCCGTGGCCGGTGGCTCCGTGGGCGCCGGTCGCGGGGCCGTCCACATTCGTCGGCCCGAACATGCCCGAGGTGTACGGGCCTGACGCGTACGGACCCGGCGTGTACGGACCCGGCGCGTACGGGCCGGAGGGCGCGGCACCCGTCCCGGCGGGCGGTGCGGCCCGCGGCGCCCCCTGCGGCATCGCGGGCGGTACGGCGGGCGGTACGGCGGGCGCCGGTATGTGCGGCGGCGCGGCGGGCGCGGCAGGCGGTGCCGGGGCCGGCGGCAGGGCCGCGGCGGCCTCCCGCCGGGCTATCTCGGCCGCGAGCGGCTGCGGCAGCCAGCCGCTGAAGTCCCGCAGCGGGCGGCCCGCGCCGCGCTCGCACAGCTCGGCCAGCTCCGCGGGGGTGGGCCGGGCCGCCGGGTCCGCGGTCAGGCAGCGCTCCAGGACGGTCCGCAGCTCGTCGGGGTAACCGGACAGGTCGGGCGGCCGGACGGCGGTGTTGGCTATCTGCGTGGCGAGCGTGATCGCGCCCGCCGTGCCGTACGGGTGCCGTCCGGTGGCGGCGACCGCGGCGATCAGGCCGAGCGAGAACAGGTCGGTGGCCGGGGTGAGTTCGTGCCCGTTGGCGTGCTCGGGCGACATGTACTGCGGGGTGCCGATCAGGCCGCCGCTGCGGGTGAGCTGCGTGGAGTCCGCCGCGCGCGCGATGCCGAAGTCGATCACCCAGGGGCCGCCCGCGCCGAGCAGCACATTGCTGGGCTTGAGGTCGCGGTGGATGACGCCCGCCGCGTGCACCGCGCGCAGCGCCTCCGCCGCGCAGCCCACCAGTTGCAGCGCGGTGGCCACCGGCAGCGCCCCGTACCGGGCGAGCGCGTCGTCCAGCGGCAGTCCCGGAATGTAACTGGTCGCCAGCCAGGGCCGGTTGCCGGTGGTGTCGTGGTCGACGACCGGCACCACGTGGTAGCCCTGCACCCGGCGCGCGGACTGCACCTCCTGCTGGAAGCGCCGCCTGAACTCCTCGTCCTGCGCGTATTCGCGCCGGATCACCTTCAGCGCGACCGGCTGTCCGCCGCGGGTGTGTGAGAGGTAGACCGACCCCATCCCGCCCTCGCCGATCCGGGCCAGCAGCCGGTAACCGGCCACCTCGCGCGGGTCCTGCGGCTCCAGCGCCTGTAATGGACTCCCGCCCGGACCCTGATCAGAACCCGGTCCCGCGCCCGGCACCGGACCCGCACCCGCACCCGCGCCCGGCACCGGACCCGCACCCGCGCCCGGCGCCGGGCCACCGCTCGAACTGCTGTCGTGACTGGAGATTTCGGGCACCCCCCGGTAGGCGAACGGGGCACGATGCTACCGGGGGTGTGTACGAGGCGCGGACGTCGTATCGAACCCGCTGACGCCTTGGTGCCGTTCGGTGACATCACCCGCCGAGGACGGCCCAGGGCCGGAGGCCAGAACAGCATCGGGCCTCGCCCCGTATCCGCCTCAGGACTCGCCCGGCACCGGCGCCAGCCGCACCAGCCGGTCACCCGTCCTGGTCCCCGTCGCCACCAAGGTCCCGCCGGGCGGCACCTTCTGATATTTCGTCAACAGCAACCAGCCGACGCCGTACTGCCGTTGGACCGCGGCGCGCTGCGCCGCCGTCGACTTCGGGTCCAGATACGTGCGCACGGCGGCGAATCTGCGGTCGCGTTCGGCGGCCGGGGTGGACGGGTCGGGCCAGGTGGGGGCGACCAGGAAGAAGCCGTAGGCGGGCAGGACGTGCGTGGCGTAGTACCCGTCGGTGAGGATCACCGCGTCGGCGGGCATGCGGTCCGCGGCCCAGCCGTACCCCGGCCAGCGCACCGGGTGGTCGACGGTCACCGGCAGGAAGCGCTGCGGCACGACGGCGCCGATCTGCGCGGCCACGCCGAAGCAGAGCGCGACGGCGGCCACGGGCGCGAGCACCGCGCGCAGCCGGGTCCACGGCGGGATCGAGGCCAGTTCCACGGCGAGCGCGAACTGCGGCGGCACGAGCAGCAGCGCGAAGACCCGCCCGTAGGTGTAGTGCCCGCTCACCCACCCGTAGGCGACGATCAGGCAGAAGGCGGCGAACATCAGGACCAGCGGGTCGCGGACGCCGCGCCGGGCGCGCAGCAGCAGCGGCGGGAGGCCGACGAGCGCCAGCCCGTACCACTGCCAGGGGTGGATGTAGAGCCGCTTGTGCACCGCGTCGACCGTGGTGTCACCGGCCAGCGAGAACACGTCGTAGTACGGCCACGCCACGGCCACCAGCAGCGCGAGTGCGCCCGCCAGCAGCCAGCGCGCCGTCACCCGCCGCGACCAGCCGCGCTGCCGGGCCGTCAGCACCGCCACGATCCCGACGGCCGCGGCCAGCGCGGTGATCGGGTGGATGAGCAGCAGCAGCCCGCAGGCCACCCCGAGCAGGGCGTAACCGGCCCAGCCGGTGGTACGGCGGCGCGCCAGCCGGTCGGTGAGCGCCCACAGGTGGAAGGTGACGCCGACCGCGAAGGCGCTCGGGTACGAGGCGCCGCGGGTCAGCGACCACACCCCGCAAAAGCCGCTCCACTCCTTGCCCTGCACGCCCCACAGCAAGGTGAAGGCCAGCAGCGCGTAGACCGGCGCCATCGGCCGTCTGCTCAGCGTCCGCGCGTACACGCCGACGCCGGTGACCAGCACCGCCAGATTCACCGGGCCGCACCAGCGCACGACCTCCCGCCCGGCGGCGCCGGTGGCCCGCGCGATCAGGCCGAGTGCCACGATGTACGGCGAGAAGTACGGGCTGCCGGTGCCCGGCAGGTCGAGCAGCGGATTGGCCGGGTGCCGCCAGTCGGCCTTGACCCGCTCCACCGCCGAGGCGTGCTGCCCGAAGTCCGAGGCGATCGGCGTACGCCAGGCCGCCGCGGCGACCACCAGCCAGAAGAGCGTCCCGACGACGGCGTACGGCGTCACCCGCCAGGCCCGCGCCCGCTCCAGCAGCCGGGCCGGCAGACCGGCCCGCCCGGCCGCGACCGCGGCGCCGTCGGCCGTACCGGCCCCCGGCTCGTCGCCCGCGCCGTCGCCCGCGGTGACCTCTCCGGTCGTCAGTGACGGCAAGGCGCGGCCTTGAGGAGGGTGCGGTCGTGCGGCCGCGGCGGGTGTGCGGCGGGGGCCAATTCGCTCGATGTCATGACAAGCTCCGTGTTCCGGCGGCGGTTCGGTCAGGGTGTCAGGGGGTCAGCCGAGCATCAGGTCCGCCACGCGGGCGGCGGCCCCTCCGTCGTCCAGGTGGCAGAAGGCGGCGCGGAAGGCCGCGTAGGCGTCGGCGCGGCTCCGGACGGCGGCCTCCGGGTCGCGCAGCGCGGCGGTCAGCTCGTCCGTGGTGCGCAGCAGCGGCCCCGGCGCCTGGGCCTCGTAGTCGAAGGTGAAGCCGCGCAGCGTGTCGCGGTAGTGCGGCAGGTCGGGCGTGAACAGCAGCACCGGGCGGCCGGTGACCGCGAAGTCGGCGAGCACCGAGGAGTAGTCGGTGACCAGCACGTCGGCGACGAGCAGCAGCTCCGCGAGGTCGGGGTGGGCGGAGACGTCCCGCACGAAGCCGCCGGGCACCGCCGGGAGGGTGTCGGCGACCAGCGGGTGCGAGCGGACCAGCAGCACATGGCTGGTGGTCAGCTCCGCCGCCATCGCCGCCAGGTCGAGCGGCAGGTGCAGCCGGGCGTGCTCGGCGTCGTACGCCTCGTCGTCGCGGACCGTCGGCGCGTACAGCACGACCGTGCGGCCGGGCGGCAGGCCGAGCCTGGCCCGTACCTCCTCGCGCACCTTGTCGCGGTCCTCGCCGCTGAGCAGGTCGGTGCGGGGCAGCCCGGTCTCGGCGACCTCGCCGTCGAAGTCGAGGGCGCGGCGCAGGGCCGGGGTGCTCTGCGAGTTGGGGGAGAGCAGCACGCTCCACTGGTGGCCGAGGCTCGGCTGCGGCCACATGTGGGTGAGGTCGGCGCACAGCGTGCCCGCCAGGTCCTGGCCGATCCGCTTCACGGGCGCGCCGTGCCAGGTCTGGACGACCCGCTGGCCCTCGCGGCGGCGGAACCACGCGGGCAGATGCGTGTTGGTCACCACATGGCGGCCGCGGGCCAGCGCCTCGTACCAGTCGTCGCTGCCGCGCAGCACCGCGCGGGCGGTCGCGGGCACCGCCACGGTGTGGTCGCGCACCACCCACACATGGTCGAACGGGACGCCCCTGCGCACCAGTTCGTCGTGGACGGCGCGCGGCGAGTCCGCGCAGTCGCGGCCGTCGAAGCTGCTGTAGAGGACGGTGTCGGCCAACGGGCGGCGCAGCAGCACCGGATAGCGCCGCTCGCGCAGCATCCGCTGCCGGTACGGGCCGCGGTCCGCCGCGGGCACCGGCGATCCGGCCGCCACGAACAGGTTGTCGTGGAACCGCCGGTCGACCGTCACCGGCCGCGCGCCCGGCGCCGCCGGGAGCCGCAGCGGCAGCTCGGCGAATGCCTCCCGCGCGATCCGCACCGGGGCGTCGCCGCCGTCCGCCGCCCGCAGGTGCAGATACCAGCGCCCGGCGTGCGGCAGCGCCGACACGTCCAGCGCGGCGCTGAACCGGCGTACGGGGCCGGCCGGGCCCCGCCCCGCGGCTCCCTCCGCCGCCACGGCAGACGCCGTCCCCGCCACGGCCTGCGCCGGGGTTCCCGCCGCGACCGGGGCGTCGTCCCCCGCTGCCGCAGCGGCGCCCGCAGCCCCCACGGCCCCCGCCGCCTCGGCGGCAGCGGAGTCCGCGCCCTTGGCCGCCAGCGTCACCTCGACGCCGACCTCGGCCGCGTACGTGCCGTGCCGCAGGACCAGCCGGGCCGGGGGCGGGGTGTCGGCGGGGAGTTCACCGGTGACCAGGAGGGTGCCGTTGGTGGCGCGCGCCACATGGGTGGCCAGCGGCTGGGGCGTACGGTCGCGCAGCAGCAGATTGCCCGCCGCGGTGGCGTCGACGACCAGCTCGCGCCGGGCCCCGGCCAGCAGCGCGTCGCCGCCGAGGTCGTAACGCCCCTGCGGCAGCGGCCCGTCGGCGGCGATCCGCGCGGTGCCGCCGTCGGCGAAGACCGCCTCGAACGACCAGGCCGCGGCCGTCTCCGGCGCGACCTCCTTGGGCAGCCCCTCGACGTCGGGCCGCGCCCCCGCGAGGTCGGCCAGGACCAGGCGCGCCGTCAGCCGCGTCCAGCCGTCGATGCCGGTGCTCTCCGCGTCGGCGGTCAGCGGGTAGTCGAAGGCCGCGCCCGTCGTCTGCTGCGTGGCCCGCAGCGCGACCGGGGGCTTGCGGTCGCGGACGGCGATCCCGAAGACGACCCCGCCGTCGCCGTCCGCCCGGTGACCGGTGATCCGGCGGGTGACCGGCTCGACCGACAGGTGCAGCCGGCCGTCCTTGTACCAGGGCACGAGCCGGGTGTCGTCGTCCAGCGGGAAGGGGACGGGCGAGGACCCGGCGCCCGCGTCGTCGGCGCGCGGCGCCGCGGGGCGGACCACCGAGCCCGCCGCCACGACGATCCCGAGCCGCCACTGCCCGGCCGTCCAGCCCTCCTTGCCCCGCAGCCGCTTGGGGTCGACGGTGATCTCGAAGCCGGACCAGTCGTACGAGTGCCGCTCCTGCGGTCCGCCGTCGGTCACTTCGGGGACCCGCACGGTCCGCACCGGCAGCAGCAGCTTGCGGCGCCCGGACATCAGCACGGCCGTCTTGAGCGAGGTACGGCGCGCGCCCGCGTCCACATTGCGCACATACGCGTGGCCCCGGAGAATCAACTTGCCGTCGCGCCACTCCAGTTGGCTGAGCCGGGCGACCACCGGCAGGTCCTTCGTGCCGATGGCGGTCACCGCGCGCGGCAGCGGCACGGGCGAACCGTCGCCGCGCACGACCACCGCGCGCTTGCGCAGCGGCGGCCCCGCGATGTCGAACACGGTGCGCCCGCCGTGCTGTTCGTGCGCCAGCACCTCCAGCAGGTCCGCCAGCCGCCCTTCCCTGATCAGCTCCCAGCGGATGCGCAGTTCGGCGGGCAGCGCGGGGAAGAGCGTCGGGTCGACGCGGCCGAGGTAGTCGCGGACGCGGTCGAGGAAGACCTGGTGGTATTCCGGTCCCGCCATCGGCAGGGCCTCGATGAAGTACAGCAGGTCGTCGGTGAGCACCGACCGGTCGTAGTCCCGCTTGTGCTTGCTCCAGCGGGTGTTGGCCGGGTCGGCCAGGAACCGCGAGACCCCGTCGACGGCCGCGATCCGGTCGCGTACGCCCTTGACGTCGGTGCGGCGGCGGGTGATCGAGCCCTCGCGGATCCGCCAGTAGTAGACGTGCTCGTGCAGCACGTCCACGGCGTCGGCGAGAAAGTGCGCCGGAATGGTCAGCGGCGTGTCCTCGTACAGCACGCCCTCGGGGAAGGCCAGTTGGTGCTTGTCCCAGAAGGAGCGGCGGAAGACCTTGTTCCACGCCACCCGGTCGGACAGCAGGCCCAGGTCACGGGTGATGTGCGTGCGCCGCACGGTCTTGTCCATGCCCCGGTGCTGCCACGCCTGGCTGCGGCCCTGCGTGGTGAGCCGGTAGACGTTGCCGGTCGCGAAGTCGGAGCCCGACTGGTCGAGCAGGCCGACCAGCTTCTCGTACGCGCGCGGCGGCAGCACGTCGTCGCTGTCCACGAAGGTCAGGTACGACGTCTGCGGCGCCGCGTTCCGCGCCCCGGTGTTGCGGGCGTGGCCGAGGCCGCCGTTGGGCTGCGCGACCAGCCGGAAGCGCGGGTCGCGGTCGGCGAACGCCTGGGCCAGTTCGGGGCCCGAGTCCGTCGATCCGTCGTCGACCATCACCACATCGAGGTCGGTGAAGGTCTGCGCCGCGATCGACCGCAGGCACTCCTCCAGGTACTGCTCGACGTTGTAGACGGGGACGACGACAGTGAGGCGGGGCGTCATGGCGGGCAACGGTCCTTCCGGGACGGCGACGGCATACGGATGACGGCACGCGCGCGACGGCACGTGCACGACGGCATGCGAATGCCGTTCCTTCAACTCGCCGAAGCGCCTTCCGGTCACCGCGAGTGAGCCGAACGAGCGAAAGGATGAACCGCCGCAGGGTGTCCGGTTGGTACGCTCGGACGCTATCCCGTACCGGTACGTCTCGATCTGTCCAGGATGGTCATGCCCCGAATCACCGTCGTCGTCCCCGTCCACCGCGCCCAGGGCTTCCTGCGCGCCTGTCTGGAGTCGGTGCTCGGGCAGTCCTTCACCGACGTCGAGGTCGTCGCCGTCGACGACGCCTCACCGGACGCGAGCGGCGCGATCATCGCCGAATTCGCCGCCGCCGACCCGCGGGTCAAGCCGCTGCGGCTGGACCGCACCGGCGGCACGGGACCGGCGCGCGACGCGGGCGCGGCCCTCGCGACCGGCGACTACCTGCTCTTCCTGGACGCCGACGACCTGATGACGCCCGGCACGCTGGCCGCCGCGGACGCCCGGCTGCGCGCCACCGGCGACCCCGATGTGCTGCTCTTCGACCACGAGCGCTTCACCGTCTGGGAGAACATCCAGGAGAGCGACGACGCCGACTTCCTCGGCGAGGCGGGCGACTCCGTCTTCACCGCGTCCGACCGCCCCGAGTGCCTGGGCACCTACCCCGCGGTCTGGAACCGGCTGCTGCGCCGCGCCTTCTGGGAGGAGCGCGGCTTCCGCTTCGGCGAGGGCGCGTACGAGGACGTCGCCGTCGCCTCCCGCGTCCTGCTCGCCGCCACCGGCATCGCGTGCCTGGACCGGGTCGGCGTGCGCTGGCGCAAGCGGCGCGGGATCAGCGTCGGCACCACGCCCGGCCGCCACCACCTGGCCGTACTCGACCGGTACGAGGCGCTGTTCGCCGAGATCGACGGCGGTGACGAGGCCGAGGACCGCAAGCGGGAGCAACGCGCCGCGCTGTACGGGCGGATGGCCGTCCTGCTCGCGGCCGTCGGCGAGGACGGCTCGCCGCTGACGCCCGACGCCCGGCCGGAGTACGTGCGCCGCGCGGGACGGCTGCTGGGCCGCTACCGGCCCGCGGGCTGGACCGCGCCCGACAGCAACGAGGGCCGCTGGCTGCGGGCCGCGGGCACCGGCAGCTACGGCCGCTACCGCGCGGCGCTCGGCGGCCAGGCGTGGACGCGCAAGCTGGCCCGCAGGATCAGGGCACGCAAGAACGCGCTGGGCCGCGCGGTCTACCAGCGCTACTACCGGCTGCGGCTGCGCCGCCCCGTCGACCCCAACCTCGTGGTCTACGCGGCCTATTGGAACCGCGGGGTGTCCTGCAACCCGGCGGCCGTCTACTACAAGGCCCAGGAGATCGCCCCGCACCTGCGCGGGGTGTGGGTGGTCAACAAGAAGGACCGCGAGGCGATGCCGCCCGGCGTCGACCACGTCGTGGTCAACTCCCGCCGCTACTGGGACGTGCTGGCCCGCGCCAAGTACCTGGTGAACAACGCCAACTTCACCGGCCAGGTCGTCAAGCGCCCCGAGCAGGTCTACCTCCAGACCCACCACGGCACACCGCTCAAGCACATGGGCATGGACCTGCGCGCCCGCCCGGCCGTCGGCAAGGGCATGAGCTTCGGCCGCCTGCTCGACCACGCCGACCAGTGGGACTTCTCGCTGGCCGCCAACCAGCACTCCGCGGAGGTCTGGGAGCGGGTCTACCCCAGCGGCTACGAGACGCTGCCCAGCGGCTACCCGCGCAACGACGTGTTCCACACCGCGGGCGCCGACGAGGTCCGCCGCGCCCGCGAGAGCCTGGGCCTGGCCCCCGCCACCACCGCGATCCTCTACGCGCCCACCCACCGCGACTACCAGCGGACCTTCGTCGTCCCGCTCGACCTGGAACGGCTCTGCCGCGAACTGGGCCCCGGCTACACGCTGATGGTCCGCGCCCACTACTTCTACGGGCAGAACGACGCGCTCGAGGCGCTGCACGCGGCGGGCACCATCATGGACGTCTCGCAACACCCGTCCGTCGAGGAACTGAGCCTCGCCTCCGACGCGTTGCTCTGCGACTTCTCCTCGCTGATGTTCGACTACGCCAACCTCGACCGGCCGATCGTCGTGCACGCCGCCGACTGGGAGGCGTACCGCGCCGCCCGCGGCGTCTACTTCGACCTGCTGTCCGGGCGGCACGGCGAGACGCCGGGCGTGGTGGCGGGCGACGAGGCGGGACTGGCCCGCGCCTTCCGTTCGGGGGCCTGGCGCGGCCCCGAGGCGGCGGCGCTGCGGGCCGCCTTCCGGCAGCGGTTCTGCGCGTACGACGACGGGCTCGCCGCCGAGCGCGTGGTGCGCCGGGTGCTGCTCGGCGAGCCCTCGCTGCTGCCGTACCGCCCGCTCCAGGACCGCCGCCCCGCCCCGGCCCCGGCCGGTGCGCGGGACGCGGACCCGACGGCGGGACCCGCGGGGGAGCGCCCGGCGGTCCCGCTCGGCTGAGGCGCGGGGGCCGCTGGAGCCAAGGCCGATCGCGTGAACCGCCCGGCCCGCGTGAACCGCCCGGCCCGCGGGAGCGGCCCGACCGGGTGAACCGCCCGCGCCGCCGGGGCCCTTGGGGCCGCTACACGCTGCGCGGGTCGGGCCCCGAGGGCTCCAGCGGCGGCGGGCCGGACGGATCGGAGGCGTCCGCCGCGAGCGGGGCCAGCGCGCGGGCGCGGGACGGCGGCGGGGCCAGGTGCCGGTCCTCCGGCGGGATCACGGGCGGCAGCCCGCCGTCCTCGCGCAGGAACACCCGGCGCACCACGCGCTCGGCGGCGAGCCCGTCGTCGTAGGGACAGAACCGGCGCCGGAAGGCGGCCCGCAGTTCGGCCGAACGCGGGCCGCGCCAGGCCCCCGTGGCGAGGATGTCGGTCAACTCGTCCTCGCCGCGCGCCACCAGGCCCGGCGGGTGCGCGGTGATGTCGAAGTACGCGCCGCGGGTGGCCCGGTAGGTCTCCCAGTCCGCGGCGTGCAGCACGATCGGCCGGTCGAGGCCCGCGTAGTCGAACATCAGCGACGAGTAGTCGGTGATCAGGCCGTCCGAGGCCAGGCACAGCTCCTCCGCCGACGGGTGCCCCGACACGTCGATGACCCGTGGGTGCGGGGCCCGGTCGTCCAGACCGTCGCGCGGGTCGCCCGGCGGGTAGAAGTGGTGGGTGCGGCGCAGCAGCACCACGTCGGGGCCCAGCGCGTCGGCCATCCGCGCCAGGTCGAGCGCGGGCCGGTAACCGCGCTGGTAGTCGCGGTGCGTGGGCGCGTAGAGGAAGGCGGTGCTCTCGCGCGGGATGCCGAGTTCGTCGCGCAGCCGCAGCACGTCGCGCGCGGTGGCCCGGTGGAAGATGTCGGTGCGCGGCTGGCCGTACTCCAGGGCCGTGAAGCCCGACGGGTAGGCGCGCTCCCAGACCAGCGTGGAGTGGCGGCTCGCCGAGAGGCTGTAGTCCCAGCGGTCGACGTGCCGCAGCATCCGCTCGAAGTCGGTGGTGCCCGCGGCGGCCGGGTGCTCCTGGAGGTCGATGCCCATGTGCTTGAGCGGCGTGCCGTGGTGGGTCTGCACATTGATCTGGCCGGGCCGCTTGGCGTACCTGCGGTGGAAGTTGACGTTGCTGACCAGGTACGAGGCGCGGGCCAGCGCCGTCCAGTACGCGGCCGAGCCCGGCTCCAGGCGCCGTACGCCCGGCGGCAGGGTGTGCGCGTGCTCCGCGGTGGTCACCCACGCGGTCCGCATGTGCGGCGCCAGTTCGCGCAGCCGCTCCTCGACGGCCGCCGGATTGCAGGAGTAGCCGCGGTCCCAGTACGCGGAGAACACCGCCAGGTCCGGGTCGAGCGCGCGCCGCCGCTGCACCCGGTAGTGCGCGTGCAGCGCCGTCGTCCGCAGCCTGCCGTACAGCGCCCTCGCCCGGTGGGTGGCGCGCAGCCGCAGCCGGTGCGCCCGGCCGAGCGCCTGGAAGGTGCGCCGCGCGCCCAGCGCGACCAGCAGGTACCGCACCCCGCTGCGGCCGGTGGGACTGGCCCGGAAACCGCTCGGCCGCAGCCGCCGGTACTGGGCACGGCAGCGGCGGAAGTACTCCGGGCGCGACGAATTCGGCAGCCGGTCGGGGAAGTTGAAGACGGTGGTGAGGTGATCCAGTATCCGGCGGAAGAGCACCGGCCGCCACCGCTCCAGCTCCGGGTGGCTGTCGAGGAACGCGAACAGCAGGTCGTACTGCTTGAAGATGTCGAAGTGCCGTCGGCTGGTGGTGTGCAGGATGCCGCTGCCGCGCCGCTGCCGGTAGTGCACGCAGACCCGGTCGAGCAGCGCGATCGACCCGGCGGCCATCAGCACCGGATACGTCCACGGGGTGTCCTCGTAGTAGCCCGAGGGGAAGGCGATGTCGGACTTCTCGATGAAGTCGCGGCGGTACGCCTTGTTCCAGGCCACCATGATCAGCCGCAGCAGCTCGGGCCGGTCGTCCAGCGTGCAGACCTCGGGGCCGGTCTCGCTGAGGATCGCCGCGAACTGATTGCGGTGGACGTCGCCGTTCCAGTACGTGCGGGCGTAGTCGAAGACCAGCACGTCCGGCTCGCCGGTCCGCTCGATCCGGGCGGCGACGGCCTCCAGCGAGCCGGGGACCATGGTGTCGTCGGAGTCGAGGAACAGGACGTAGTCGCCGGTGGCGCGGGCGAGACCCGCGTTGCGGGCCCGGCCGAGGCCGATGTTCTCCGGCAGGTGCAGCACCTCGACGCGGGCGTCCCTGGCCGCGAACGAGTCGGCGATGGCGCCGCTGCCGTCGGGGGAGCAGTCGTCCACGACGATCAGTTCGACATCGGCGAAGGACTGGTCGAGCACGGATTTCAGACAGGCGTGCAGATACGCCTGCACCTGGTAGACGGGGACGACGACGCTGAAGCGGGGCACAGCACATCCAGGTTCGACACGGGGGCGAGGGGCGCACGGGCGCCCATGGCTTTCGCGCGGAGTGCCCGTTATATCCAGGGAACGCGTGGCCGCGCCGCTGGTTACGCTCCGGCGCGTCGCGAGTCGCGGATCCGTACAAGTGCTTTGGTGATGATCGGCGGCAGGACGTTGACCAGCAGACGGCGCGCCCGGGAGCGGCGCGGCGCGGGGGCGGCGGGGGAGGCGGCCGTCGGGGCCTGCGACTCGGCCCGCCCGGCGGGCCCCGCGGTCCGCGCGGCGGCGGATTCGGCGTGCTCAGCGGTCCGGGCCGCTGTCTGGGCCGCGGTCTGGCCTGCGGTCTGATCAGGGTCTTGTGCGGCGGCGGGCGCGTGCCGGGACGGCGGCTGCGACGGCGACACCGTACGGTCCCGGTCGCCCTTGACCCGCAGCAGCGGCGCGCCCGCCACCGTCTGCACCTCGTGCCACAGGTCGGCGCGGCCCGACACGTACGCCAGCAGCTCCGCGCGGATCTCGGCCGGATCCCCCCAGGTGGCGTACATCTTGCTCTCGGTCACGCAGATCGCGTGCAGCCCGCCGGAGGTGACCGCCTGCCAGACGGCGGCGGCCACGCCGGGACAGTGCGCCGAGCGGTAGTCGTCCAGCGCGACCACGCCGTGCGGGTGCAGCAGCTCGCGCGAGGTCTCGATGTCGGCGTGCACGTGCTCGTACAGGTGCGAGGCGTCGATGTGCGCGAACCGGCACGACACCGGCTGGACCCGGTCCCTGACCGTCGAGGACATGCCCTGGACGACCTCGGGCAGCTCGTCGTGGAAGGAGAGGTAATTGGCCTCGAACGAGTGACGGGTCAAGGTCGGGTACGACTTCTTCATCTCGGCGGAGTTGGCGTTGTCCTCGGCCGGGGCGTCGAACAGGTCGCAGACGGTGAAGGTGTCGCCCTCGCGCAGGTAACTCCCCATGAAGATGGCGCTCTTGCCGAGATAGGCGCCCACCTCCAGCAGGTCGCCGGGCTCGGTGCGGCTGACCTGCCGGGTCAGGAACCAGTCGAAGAGGACCTGGTCGACGGGGAAGAACCAGCCCTCGACCTGGGCCAGTTCGGTGGGCGCGGGAAGCCGGTCCTCGGCGGAGGTCATGGTCATGGGGGGATGTCCGTTCGGTACGGGTGTGGGGGGCGTCAGTGTAAAGCGCCCGACGCCCCCCGTTTCATACCGAATATCCCGCCGCCCCGCGCGTGCGCCGCTCCCCGGTGGCCACCCGGTGGCTCCCGGGCGGCTGTTGGACGGCCGCTGGACGGCTCCGTGGCGGCTACTTGACGGCGCCCGCCATCACACCGGACACGAACTGCCGCTGGAAGGCGAAGAAGACCACCAGCGGGACCACCATCGACACGAAGGCGCCGGGCGCCAGGATGTCGATGTTGTTGCCGAACTGCCGTACCTGCTGCTGGAGGGCGACCGTGATCGGCTGCGCGTCGCTGTTGGCGAAGATCAGCGCGACCAGCATGTCGTTCCACACCCACAGGAACTGGAAGATGCCCAGCGACGCGATGGCCGGGCCGCCCAGCGGCATGACCACCCGCACGAACAGCCGGATCTCGCCCGCGCCGTCCAGCCGCGCGGCCTCCAGCAGCTCGCGCGGGATCTCCGCGAAGAAGTTGCGGAGCAGGAAGATCGCGAAGGGCAGTCCGAACGCGGTGTGGAAGAGCACCACACCGGAGATGTCACCGAAGATCCCGATGTCGCCGAAGAGCCGCGCGACCGGGATCAGCGCCACCTGCACCGGCACCACCAGCATCGCCACCACGGCGATGAACCACCAGTCGCGGCCCGGGAACTCCATCCAGGCGAAGGCGTAACCGGCGAGCGAGCCGATCACCACGACCAGCAGCGTCGCGGGCACGGTGATCAGCGCGGTGTTCACCAGCGAGTCGGTGATCGCGTGATTGTCCAGCAGCGTGCGGTAGTTGGAGACCGTCAGCTCCGACGGCGAGGTGAAGACCTTCCACCAGCCGCTGGCCGAGATGTCGCTCGGCGTACGCAGCGACGACAGCAGCAGCCCGATCGTCGGCATCAGCCAGAACAGCGCCACCACCAGCAGGAAGACCCGTACCAGGCCGCCGCTCGCGCGGGCCGCGATCCGCGCGGCCACACTCTCCTTCGGCCTCGGCGCGGCCTCGGGCACCGCGTCGCCCTTCGCCGCCTGGCCGCCCGTCTCAGGACCGCCCGCCATGGCGGCCGATTCCGCGCTCATCGCCGTCCCTCCCTGCGCAGCCGCCGGATGTTGAAGATCATGACCGGCAGGACCAGCAGCAGCAGGATCACACCGATCGCGCTGCCCACCCCCTGGTTGTCGCCGCCGCCGAAGGACGACAGATAGAGCTGGAGGGCCAGGACGTTCGCGTCCGACTGGGTGTTGCCGGGCGCGATGATGTACACGAGGTCGAAGATCTTCAGCACGTTGATCATCAGCGTGACCGTGACGACCACCAGGACCGGGGCCAGCAGCGGCACGGTGATCCGGCGGAACACCTGCCACTCGTTGGCGCCGTCCACCCGCGCCTGTTCCATCAGCTCCCGCGGCACCCCGGCCAGACCGGCCGCGATCAGCACCATCGCGAAGCCCGCCCACATCCAGATGTAGCTGCCGATGATCGACGGCGTGATCAGATTCGGGCCGAGCCAGTTGACGCCGTTGTACTTGCCGGAGAAGTTCGAGGCGGGCAGCCGCAGTTGGGCCCCGGCGGCGGACGCGGGCAGCTTGTACGTGCCGTCCTTCCCGGACTTCGCCGTCGCCACCACCTTGCCGTCCTTGACCGCCTGCACCTTCACACCGGACAGCGCCTTCTCGCCCGGATCGATCACACCGGGCTTCCCGGTGCCGCCGGGCCTGAAGTCCAGCCATACGGTGCCGGTCACCGAATCCGGCTGCGAGGGCGCGGGCTTGGCGTCCACGGCGTTCGAGGGCAGCTTGTTCTGCGGGATGCCGATCAGCGGCAGATCCGCGGGACTGCCCTGCCGGGCCGTGGACTTGGTGGTGAAGGAGCCGCCCGCGCTCGGCGCGAGATCGCCGCCGGGCCGCGGCCTGGCGCCCGGATAGGCCGCGTTGTCGGTGAACGTGTCATGGACCGCGACCACCACGGCGTTCGCGACGCCGCGCCCCGGGTCCTGCTCGTACACCAGCCGGAAGATGATCCCGGCCGCCAGCATCGAGATGGCCATCGGCATGAAGATGACCAGCTTGAACGCCGTGCTCCAGCGCACCCGTTCGGTGAGCACGGCGAAGACCAGACCGAGGGCGGTCGCCACGGTCGGCGCGACCACCACCCAGATCGCGTTGTTGCGCACGGCGGTGAGGATGCCGTGGTCGGTGAAGACCGTGCCGAAGTTCTTCAGACCGACGAAGGCGCTGCCGTCGGCGTCGAAGAGGCTGCGCTGGACGGTGTAGACGATCGGGTACACCACGAGCGCGCCCAGCAGGATCAGGGCGGGCAGCAGGAAGAGCGCGGCCACCCAGGGACGGGTGCCCATCAGGCTCCTGCGGCGGCCCGGTCCCTTGGTGGGCGGCCCGGGCAGAGGGCCGGGCGGCGGCGGCACCGTCACAGCGGTGCCGCCGCCTCCCGCCCCCGCGGCGGAGTCAGCCATCGGGGGCATCTCGCCTCAGTTCCCGTACGCCTTGGCGGCGTCCGCTTCGAGCTTGGCCTGCACGCCCGCGACATCGGACGGCTTGGAGAGGAAGTCCTGGAGGTCCTTCCACTCGCCCTGGCCCTTGGTCCCGCCGAAGGCGGCCGGAGCCTGGTCCGACATGTCGAAGCGGAAGTCGTCGCCCGCCGCGATCAGCGCCTGCGCGATGGACCGCTGCACGTCGTCCGGGTACGCCGCGAAGTCCAGCGACTTGTTCGGCGACAGGTAACCGCCGCCCTGCGCCCAGATCTTGGCCGCCTCCGGCGTCGCGATGTACGTCAGCAGCGCCTGCGCGGCCGGGCTGTCCTTCAGCGCCACGCCCACGTCACCGCCGCTGACCACCGGCGCCTTGCCGCTGCCCACCGCGGGGAACGGGAAGACCTTCGCGTCCGTGCCCACCTTCGCCTTGGTGTTGGCGGCGATGAACGCGGAGACGAAGTCGCCCTCGTAGACCATCGCGCCGGCCGGCGGGTTGCCGGTGAAGACCTGCGTCACCGACTTCGGGAAGTCGGCGGCGAGCGCGCCGCTGTTGCCGCCCGCGAGCAGGTCCTTCTTGCCGAAGAGCTGCCCGAGCGTGGTGAGCGCGTCCTTCACCGACGGGTCGGTCCACTTGATGGTGTGCGCGGCGAGCTGGTCGTACTTCTCGGGTCCGGCCTGCGAGAGGTAGATGTTCTCGAACCAGTCGGTGAGCGTCCAGCCGTCAGCGCCGCCCACCGAGACCGGCGCGGTGCCCGACTCGAAGACGGTCTCCGCGGTCTTCAGGAAGTCGTCCCAGGTCTTGGGCACCGAGGCGCCCGCGGTCTCGAAAGCCGCGCTGTTGTACCAGATCAGCGACTTGTTGGAGACCTTCGCGTAGATGCCGTACTGCTTGTCCTTCCACGCCCCGAGCTTCTGCCATCCGGGCGAGAAGTTCTTCTGGAGTTGCGCGGTCGCCTCGGGGCCCAGCGGCTTCAGCCAGCCCTTGTCGGCGAATTGGTGCAGTACGCCGTTCTGCGCGAGGAAGGCGACATCCGGCGGGGCGCCGCCCTCGATCTTCGTGCCGAGGAAGGTGGACTGGCTGTCGCCGGTCGGGACGAACGTCGATTTCGCTCCGGTGAGCTTGTCGAACTCGTCCAGCACCTTCTGGAAGTTCTTCTGCTCCGGCCCCGTCCACACGGCGGCCACTTCGAGCTTCTGCCCGTGCAGATCGGGCAGCTTGACCCCCGAGGCGGAACTCGTGGCGGACGCGCTCGGCGATTTCCCGCCGTCGTCCTTCTTGTCGCTGTCACCGCCGCACGCGGCGGCGGTCAACGCCAGCGCGGTCGCCGTCACTGTGGCGAGCGCTATGCGCGTAGTGCGGTTGTTTCGGCTGGTGCGCGGATTCTTCAGCGTACGCATCTGGCCATCCCCTCAGTCCCGTGGCGTCTGTCCTATGCCTTCGCGAACCCCAGCCGCAAGGGAGTACGGGGCTCCGTGACAGCTATCGTGACCATGACGTGATCTTGAGCCAAACGCTTTAACAGGGACGGCTGTTGGAATATCGCCGCTTGTCCGTCACGCGCCTCCCGAATGCCGGGGCACGGGTGTGCCGCATGACGGGGCGTTGGCCAACGCCCCGTCAAATCGGCCTATCCGCACGAGAATCGACGGACGGCGTGCGCGATGACCGTCGGAACATCGCAGATCAGCCGTCTGACGCGGGCCAGTTGACCGCCGTCCGCCACCTGACCGGTTCAGACCAATGACGGTTTCCGCCCGCCGGACGGAATCGGATCGCCGTGCGGGTACGAATTGGCGGACGGGGCAGGATCAGGGCATCCGCGTGAAATCCGCGCGCGGACGCTTCGGACGCTTCCGACGCGTCGGTACGGGCGGATTCGGCGGGATGCCCGTCCGACGGGCCGTCCGACGGGCGCGCGATGTCAGATCAGCGGGCCGGGGGCGGAACCCGGCGCGCTCGCGGACGCGGCGCCTTCCGCGGCGCGCGCGCCCGCCTCCTCGGGCGCCGACTCCGCCGCCCGCTGCAAGGCACTGGCCAGCAGGGCGAGATCGGTCGGGCCGTTGCCCAGCTCGCGGACCTGGCGGCGGGCCGGAGGATCGCCCATCCGCTCCCACTCCAGCGCCACGACGGTCGGCCGGAGCGTCGCCGTACGCGGGATACGGCCGCTGACCCGGCCCGCCTGGAACGCCGTCACCGCGCCGCCGGGCCGCCGCAGATAGCCGCGCCCCGGCACCGTGTCGTCGAGCCCCGCCGGGTCCTCGACATGCACCAGCAGCGCCGCGGACTCCGCGTCCGGCATGCGCAGCGCGATCCGCAGCCGGGACCGCTCGTCGGCCTCGGTGGCCGCCGTACGCTCCGGGCGGCCGGTCGACGCGATGAGGTGCACACCGAGCCGCGCGCCCTCCCTGGCGACCGCCTCCAGCGCCCGGACGACACTGCCCGCCGCCGGTCTGCCGGTGCTGCCGAGACCGGGCGCGACCAGCTCGTCGAAGTCGTCCACGACCACCACGAGCCGGGGCAGCACGGGCTGGGTCCGCGCCGTCACCGCGCCCTGACCGGTGGGCTTGCGCGCCCCCGTCTCACCGGCGCGCGCCTCGTTCCGTCCGTCGGACCGGCCGCCTTGGTGCGGCCCGCCCTGGTGCGGCACGGTCGCGGCGACCAGCCGGTCCCCGTGCCAGGCCGCGAAGTCCTGCCCGTCGAGCAGCTCCGCGCGCCGCTTCAGCTCCGCGCCGAGCGCCTGCGCGAACTCCCGCATCCGCAACGGGTCCGAGGCCACCAGATGCGTGCTCACATGCGGCAGGTCGGCGCAGGCGCGCAGGCCCTCGCCGCGGTCCTGCCCCGCCCCGTCCACCAGCACCAGGGACAGCCGCTCGGGGCGGTCGCCCGCCGCGAGCGCCGCCGCGACCGACCGCAGCAGCTCCGTCTTGCCCGAGCCCGGCGCGCCGCCGACCATCGCGTGCGGCCCCTCGGTCACCAGGTCCACCGCGACCCGGCCGCCCGCGCCGACGCCCAGGACGGCCGTCGCCGCCCCGACCGCCGCGGGGGCCGCCGCCCACCGGTCGGCGATCTTCGCGGGCGTGGCCAGCGCCAGGTCCAGCTCGTCGAGCAGCCGTACGGTGCCGGGCAGCGCGTGCCGCGAACGGGCGCCGGACACCTCGCCGTCGGCCTCGCGCAGCGGCGCCAGGGCGCGCGCGAAATGCTCGGCCCACGCGGCCGACACGGCGTCCAGCACGATCTCGTCGGCGGCCGGTTCCGGCGGCGCGCTCGCGGCGGCCGGGCCCGCGGGCTCGATCCGCAGCGTCGTCGCCACGTCGCCCGACAGCCGGGCCACCACCCCGGTGTCCACGGCGGGCCGCTCCCCGCTCTCGGCCAGGCACAGCACATGCACCCCGACCGAGGGTCCGGCGACAGCGATCCGCGCCACGGTCTGCCGCAGCGTCGTGGACCCCGGATCGCCGTCCACCACCAGGAGCGTGAAGGGCCCTTCGTACGAGGCCGCCGCCGCCGAAGCCGCCTCGGGGGTCGCGGCGGCCCAGCCCGCGCCCAGCGGACCCGCCTCCAGACGGCGCGCCAGCTCGCCGGTGCGCGCGTCCGCCTGGTCCCGGTCGAAGGCCAGCAGCAGCCGGCAGTCCTGGCCGTGCGCGGGGCGCAGATGCGGCAGCCAGTTCAGCCAGGACCACTCCTCGGCGCGCTGGTCGGCGGTGCGGGCGCGGTCGGCGCTCAGCATCACCAGCTCAAGAGCGGCGGGGGAGTGCAGCGCGCAGAGCTGTGCCAGGACGGCGCGCGCCAGACCCGCCAGCCGCGGCCGGGGCCCGGCCAGGGTCAGCGCGGCCGTCCGCGGCGCCAGCAGGTCCACGGTGAACGGCACGGCCGTCAGCAGCCGCGTCCCGTCCTCGGACGGCAGATCCGCCGTCCCCAGCCGTACGGTCAGCGCGTCCGGATGGCCGGGACCGCGCTCCCACAGCCGCCGCCCCGGGCCCAGCGCCGTCAGCAGGACGGCCGCGGGATCGGGCCACCGCTCCCGCAGCGACTCGGCCTCCCCGCCGTCCCCGTCGTCCGCGACGCCCTTCGCCGCGCCGAGCCGCCGCCGCGCCCAGGCCCCTATCGACCCGACGACGCCGCCGCCACCGGGGCGCCGCGCGCTGTCGAATCCGGGCGCCCGGCGCTCACCGGTGGCCCGGCGGCCACTGCCCAGGGGGGCGTCGTCCTCGTCGCCGTCGTCGCCGTACACGTCGGCGGCGGCGCCCGGCGCGTCGTACGGGGCGCCGGGCGTACGGCCGTAGGCGTCGGCCTCGGGTGCCGCCGGGGGACGGCTGTGCGCCGTGCCGGACGTACCCGCGCCGGGGAGGCCGTCCGGCCGCGTACCGCCGAAGGCACCGGGGCCGGTGGCGGCACCCGCGCCTGCGTCGACGGCCGCGCCCAGGGCCAGGCCCGCGCCGTGCGTGACGGTGGACGAGGGGTCGGCGACCGGGAGCGGCGCGGAGGGCTCGCGCAGCGAGACGCGCAGGTGCCCGTCGGCGTCGGGCTCGGCGGCGAGCGCGGAGGGCCCGGTGGGGCTTCCCGACTCCAGGCGGAGCGTCGACTCGCCGATCCGGAGCAGGGCGCCCGGGGGCAGCGCGAGGGGGCGGGGGCCGACGGGCCGCCCGGCGAGGGTGGTGCCGTTGGTCGAGTCGAGGTCGGCGACGGTGATGAGCCCGTCCGCGCCGAAGGCGACCTCGCAGTGCAGACGGGAGACGTCCGGGTCGTCGAGCGGCACGTCGGCGTCGGCCGAGCGGCCGATCCTGGCCTGGCCGCCCTGGAGCAGGTGCACACCGCCCGCGTCGGGGCCGCCGACCACATGCAGCCTGGCCGTCTCGGCGGGCGGCTGCCCGTACTGCCCGAACCGGCCGTACTGACCGTGGTCCGCGACATGGCCGCCGCGCTGCTCCGCGGGCGCGTGCAGCGAGAGCAGGGCGCCGTCCACCAGGGGCGGCACGCCCAGCGGCGTGGTCGGCGCGAGCCGCAGCGTCCCGGCGAAGAGCGCGACGGACGCCCCGGCGGACCTGCCCGGCTGCCCGGACCCGGCCGCGGAGGCGAGGGCACCGGCCACCGCGCCCAGCGTGGTCCCCGCGGGCGCGGTGATGAGCACGTCGCAGGCGCGCACGGCCCGACCGCTGCGCGGCCCGAGGACGGTCAGCCGGATCTGCATCTCGTCCGCGCTCCCCTTCTGCCCTGACCCGCGGCGGGAAGTCCCCTCCCCGGCCGCGCGCGGGCGCGTCGACACGTACAAGCACGAGCGGTGGAGCCCCCGTTGCCCCAACCGGACCGTACGGGTGCATCCTCCCACCCGCCACTGACACCCCGTCCCCGGTCCCGCCCCGAGTGATCTTGAAAGTACGGCAGATGATCATCCCGCGACGGAAACCGTCCGGAAAGAGCGCCGCATCCGACCGGAAAGCCGCCGCTCGCGGCCGATCGCCGCCACAAACCGGGCGCGGGCCCTCCGTGCGCGATTCACCGCGCGCCACGGCACATGCCCGTGACACCACGTGACGCAACCAACAGCCCGGTCCTCGCGTCCTAGGTCGGACAACTGTTCTCGGACGTTCTCGGGCGTTCCCGGACCATCCGCGGGCCCTCGCCGGGCCGTCGTCCGGCCGACGGCGGGCTGGCGGCGGGCCGGCGGCGGGCCGGCGGCGGGTCGTGGGCGGGCCGGCGGCGGGTCGTGGGCGTGACACCGGGCACGGCACGGAACGCCGGACGGAACGCCGGACGGAACGCGGCACGGGCCGATTCCCGTGGCGCGGCCAGGACGCGGGTCCGCCCGGCGGCACTACGCTTGGCCGGAATCAGGGCGAGCCCGCCATGAGTACGGCCATGAGCACCGCCGCGCACGTGCCGGCGGCGCGCATGGTCAGGGCGGACACACTACGGAGCAGGGAGCGCATGACGTGCGGCCGGTAGGCAGCAAGTACCTCCTGGAGGAACCGCTGGGACGCGGCGCCACGGGCACCGTCTGGCGTGGCCAGGTGCGCGGCGAGCAGGGCAGCGCCGTCGCCGTCAAGGTGCTCAAGGAAGAGCTGGCCGGCGACCCGGACGTGGTGATGCGCTTCCTGCGCGAGCGTTCCGTGCTGGTCCGGCTGCGCCACCCGCACATCGTCCGGGTCCGCGACCTGGTCGTCGAGGGCGATCTGCTCGCCCTGGTGATGGACCTGATCGACGGCCCCGACCTGCACCGCTACCTGCGGGAGAACGGGCCGTTCAGCCCGGTCGGCGCCGCACTGCTCACCGCGGCCGTCGCCGACGCGCTCGCCGCCAGCCACGCCGACGGCGTCGTGCACCGCGACCTCAAGCCCGCCAATGTGCTGCTCGCCACGGTCACCGGCGAGGACGGCAATCCGCAGATGCACCCGATGCTGACCGACTTCGGCATCGCGCGGCTCGCGGACTCGCCGGGCCTCACCCGTACCCACGAATTCGTCGGCACCCCCGCCTACATCGCGCCGGAGTCCGCGCAGGGCCGCCCGCAGACCTCGGCCGTGGACGTCTACGGCGCGGGCATCCTGCTGTACGAGCTGGTCACCGGGCGTCCGCCGTTCCGCGGCGACAGCGCCATCGAAGTGCTCCAGGCGCACCTCAACCAGGAGCCGCGCCGCCCCACGACCGTGCCGGAACCGCTGTGGACGGTGATAGAGCGCTGCCTGCGCAAGGAGCCGGGGCAGCGGCCCAGCGCCGAGAACCTGGCCCGCGCGCTGCGCGTGGTCGCCGCGGGCATCGGCGTGCACTCCTCGCCCGCCGCGGCCGAGGCGGCCTTCGCCGTCGGCGGCCTCCTGGCGCCCGACGCGACGCCGACGCTGGTCCCCGGCACCGGCCAGGGCTCCGCCTCCGCCTCCGGAGACGCGGAGCCGACCCAGGTGCTGCCCTCCCGCCAGGGCGCGACGCCTTCCACCTACGACCCGAACGCCTCCACCACCGAACTGCCCGGCGACCCCGGCCCCGGCGGTGCCGCCGCCGAGGGCACCCGCGTCCTGCCGCCCATCCCGGACGAGGGCCCCGGCACCCCCCAGGGCCCGCACCCGTGGGAATCCCAGCTCAGCGCCCTGCGGCACCGCAACGAGCAGACCGAGCTGCGCTACCTTTCCCCCGAACAGGACCCCCTGCGCCGCGAGCCGCGCCGCCGCCCCCAGCCCCAACCCCAACAGCCCCCGCGCCAGCCGCACCAGGGCCAGGGGCAGGGTCGCCAGGGCCAGGGCCAGGGCCAGGGTCGGGGGCAGCAGGGCGGACAGGGCTACGCGCAGCCGTACCAGCAGCCCCAGCAGCAGCGCCCTCAGCCCCCACAGCCGCGCTACCAACAGCCGCAGCCGCAACGCTACGAGCCCCAGCGCCCGCCCGCCCCCGCGCCCGAGCCCCGCCAACGCGAGCCCCGCCAGCGCAGCGCCAACCCCATGAAGATCCCGGGCCTCGGCTGCCTCAAGGGCTGCCTCACCGTCATCCTCGTGATCGTCGTCATCTTCGTCGTCGTCTGGTACACCACCCCCCTCCCCGACTGGGTCAACAGCACCCGCAACCTCTGGGACGCCTCCTCCGGCTGGGTCAGCACCGTCTACGACAAAATCTCCTCGATCACGGGCGACTCCAACGGCAACTAACGGGCTCCGCCCGCCGGTTGACGCCGGGGTGCGCCGCCGGGGTGCGTTTGCGCAGGGGCTGCGCCCTTACGGCAGCGCTGGGCGGTGGGGTTCGCCGCTCGGGTGCGTTTACGCAGGTGGGGTTCGCCGGTAGCCAGCGAGCCGAAGGCGGCGCCGGTGTTGAAAGGGAGAACGCGCACAGCGACCGAGGAACGAGGGAGCGAGCACGATCGACCGTCGACACCGGATTTAAGCCGCCGGAGGCGAGAGGGCGGCAAAAAAGGGGATCGCGGTGAGCTGACGCAAGAGGGCTCGCACGCACGGTGAGGATGCGCGAGGCGGCTCCCCGCGCGGTGGGCTCCCGCAGAAGGGCTCCCACGCGCGGTTCGCCGTGGGTGGGTGCCGTCTCGCGCGGGCTCACCGTATGCGCGAACCCCCTCCCGTCGGCTCAGCGTTGCGGGTGAGGTTAGGTGGGTGCCGTCTCGCGCGGGCTCACCGTCCGCGCGAACCCCTTACCGTCGGCTCAGCGTTGCGGTGAGGGTAGGTGGGTGCCGTCCTGTGTGGGCTCACCGTCGTGCGAACCGCCTCTCGCATCCTCACCCTGCGGGGGAGCCGTCCTTTCTATGCGCACCCCGATCCCCTTTTTTTTGCCGCCCTTCCGCCTCCGGGCGCTTAGACCCGGTGTCGACAGTCGATCGTGCTCGTTCCCTCGTTCCTCGGTCACTGTGCGCGTTCTCCTTTTCAACACCGGCGCGCCCTTCGGCTCCATGGCTACCGGCGAACCCACCTGCGCAGCCGTACCGCAGGGGCGCAGCCTCTCGCGCAACCGGACCCCAGCGGCGAACCCCCCTGCGCACTCGCGCCCCACCGGCGAACCCTCCTGCGTAGCAGCGACCTTGGGGCGCAGCCCCTCGTGCAACCGGACCCCAGCGGCGAACCGTCCTGCGCGGCGGTGACCTGGCGGCGAACCCTCCTGCGCACCCGCGCCCCACCGGCGAACCCTCCTGCTTAGCAGCGACCTTGGGGCGCAGCCTCCTGCGCAACCGGACCCCAGCGGCGAACTCCCACCCCGCAGCCGCGCCCACCCCGCAGCCGCGCCCACCCCGCAGCCGCGCCCACCCCCTGCGCACCCACCCCCCCGGCACCCACCCCCGCCGCACCCCCCGCACCCACCCCCGAAGGCGGCGCCCTCTCGGCGAGGCACCCTTGCACCGGTGGGGTGCTTGGGGTGGGGATTTGTCGACTTCTGGAGGGTGATTTCTGTGGCGGAACGGCGCGTGAGGGGGCTCGCGTACCCCGAACGGCCCCTGATCCGCGTAGCTTTGTCGCCAACACGACGGACTGTCGGAGGAGTCGGAGCAAGCCTTGGCCAGGAAGATCGGCAGCCGGTACACCGCGCACCAGGTGCTCGGGCGGGGGTCCGCGGGCACGGTGTGGCTCGGCGAGGGCCCCGAGGGCCCGGTCGCCATCAAGCTGCTGCGCGAGGACCTCGCCTCCGACCAGGACCTCGTCGGCCGCTTCGTGCAGGAGCGCACGGCGCTGCTCTCCCTGGACCATCCGCACATCGTCGGCATCCGCGACCTCGTGGTGGACGGCACCGACCTCGCCCTGGTGATGGACCTGGTCCGCGGCACCGACCTGCGCTCGCGGCTGGAACGCGAGCGGCGCCTGGTGCCGGAGGCCGCCGTCGCGATCGCCGCGGACGTGGCGGACGGGCTGGCCGCCGCGCACGCGGCGGGCGTGGTCCACCGCGACGTGAAGCCGGAGAACGTGCTGCTGGACTCGGCCGTGGCCACGGGCCCCGGCGGCGCGCCGCCCGCGCTGCTCACCGACTTCGGCATCGCGCGGCTGGTCGACACCCCGCGCCGCACCCGTGCCACCCGGATCATCGGCACCCCCGACTACCTGGCCCCGGAGATCATCGAGGGCCTGCCGCCGCGCGCGTCGGTCGACATCTACGCGCTGGCCACCGTGCTGTACGAACTCCTCGCGGGGTTCACGCCGTTCGGCGGCGGCCACCCCGGCGCGGTGCTGCGCCGGCACGTCACCGAGACCGTCGCGCCGCTGCCCGGTCTGACCGACGACCTGTGGCGGATTCTCGCGGCCTGCCTGGCCAAGGCCCCCGCCTCGCGGCTGACCGCGGGCGAGCTGGCCACCCGGCTGAGGGACCTGCTGCCGCACCTCGCGGGCCTGCCCGCGCTCGATGTCGCCGCCCCCGGCACTGACGACGGCGGACCGGGCGCGGACGACCAGGACACGTACGACGACGGCTTCGCCGACCTGCCGCCCGGTGCACCGGAACCGCCCCGCGGCCCCGGCGCCGACCGCCCGCGCGGCGCCGTACCGCTGGTCAGGGGCGCCGCGCCGGACTCCAGCCGGGACACCCACACCAGCATCAAGCTGCCCACGGCGGAGGAGCTGGCCGGTTACGGGGCCGCCTCCCGCAACGGCAAGGGCAGCAAGGCGGCCCGCGACAGCCAGCGCCGCGCCTCGGCGCCGGGCCGCCCGGCCAGCCCCCGGCACCGCGCGGTCTCCGACGCCGTGCGCCAGCGCCGGATCAAGTTCGCCGCCGCGGCCGCCGCCGCGCTCGCCGTCGCGGGCATCGGCGGCTGGGGGATCGCCACCGCGGGCTCCGGCTCGGGCAACGACTCCGGCGGCACCTCGCGGGACGACGCCCCGCCCAGCCCGACGCCGACCGCCACCCGCGGCACCCCGACCGCGCCCACCGCGGGCGCCGCCTCCCCGCAGGGCCGCACCGGCGCGCCCGTCACGCTCCCGCAGTGGTCGTCGTACAAGGACGTACCGGCCGCGGGCGTCAAGCTGCTCGGCGGCCCGCGCGCCCTCACCATGGACGGCGCCACGTACGTCTTCGCCCGCGGCGCCGACAAGAACGTCTGGTACGTGATCCGGGACGGCTCCGGTTACGGCGCGTGGCACAAGCTCACCGGGATAAGCGTGGACGACGACCCGGCGGTGGCGTCCGCGCACGCCGGGCGGATCGACCTGTTCGGGCTCGGCACCGACGGGCTGCTCTACCGCCGCACGCTGACCGACGGCTACTGGAACGCCTGGTCGCAGGTGGACGAGCGGACCCGCTTCGACGCGGCGCCCGCCGCCGCGTCCTCGGAGTCCGGCCGGATCGACCTGGTCGGACGGGTCGGCGGCGACCTGGTGACCGCCTCGCTGGTCGGCGACCGCTGGAACGCCTGGGCGCTGGTGCCCACCGCGGGCCGGATCACCTCGGCCCCCGCGCTGATCTCCCGGTCCCGCGGCTCCCTGGACGCCTTCGTGGTCCGCAAGGCCGACGGCGCCGTGCTGCGGCTGCCGTACTCCGGCGGCGCCTGGCGGCCCAGCGAGGTCATCAAGGGCCTGGACACCTCCGCGCGCCCCGACGCGGTCGCCGCCTCGGGCCGGCTCTTCGCCTTCACACCCGGCACCCAGGCCGCCGCCGCGCTCGACGGCGACGCCGCCTCGCTGGACGGCGACTGGGCCACCGCGCCCTTCACCGCGCCCACCGACGCGGCCCTGGGCGCCGCCGCCTCCGCGCACACCCTGGAGCTGTACTCCAGGACGCCGTCGGGCACCCTCACCCGCACCACGGCCCACATCTGACGCGATCCGGCCCGCCCGGCACCGGATCGCGGGCCCTCCCGGCGGCCGGCGGGCTCCCGGCCGGGGCGGGTCCGCTCGACCAGCCGGTAGGCTGGAGCCGTGGCGATCGTCGATGTTTCCGAAGAGCTGAAGTCCCTGTCCTCGACCATGGGGTCGATCGAGGCCGTCCTCGACCTCGACCGGATGCGGGCCGACATCGCCGCGCTGGAGGAGCAGGCCGCGGTGCCGTCCCTGTGGGACGACCCGGAGAACGCGCAGAAGATCACCAGCCGGCTCTCCCACCTCCAGGCGGAGCTGCGCAAGGTCGAGGCGCTGCGCGGCCGGATCGACGACCTGTCCATCCTCTTCGAGCTGGCCGAGAGCGAGGACGACGCCGACGCGCAGACCGAGGCCGAGGCCGAGCTGGAGTCGGTGCGCAAGGCGCTGGACGAGATGGAGGTCCGCACCCTGCTGTCCGGCGAGTACGACGCCCGTGAGGCGCTGGTCAACATCCGCGCCGAGGCGGGCGGTGTCGACGCCGCCGACTTCGCGGAGCAGCTCCAGCGGATGTATCTGCGCTGGGCCGAGCGGCACGGCTACCCGACGGAGGTCTACGAGACCTCGTACGCGGAGGAGGCCGGCATCAAGTCGACCACCTTCACCGTCAAGGTCCCCTACGCCTACGGCACCCTCTCCGTCGAGCAGGGCACCCACCGCATGGTGCGGATCTCGCCCTTCGACAACCAGGGCCGCCGCCAGACGTCCTTCGCGGGCGTCGAGGTGCTGCCGGTCGTGGAGCAGTCCGACCACGTCGAGATCGACGAGTCCGAGCTGCGCGTGGACGTCTACCGCGCCTCGGGCCCCGGCGGCCAGGGCGTCAACACCACCGACTCCGCGGTCCGGATCACCCACATCCCGACCGGCATCGTCGTCTCCTGTCAGAACGAGCGCTCGCAGATCCAGAACAAGGCGAGCGCGATGAACGTCCTCCAGGCCAAGCTGCTGGAGCGGCGCCGCCAGGAGGAGCAGGCCCTGATGGACTCCCTCGGCAAGTCCGACGGCGGCAACTCCTGGGGCAACCAGATGCGTTCGTACGTCCTGCACCCGTACCAGATGGTCAAGGACCTGCGCACCGAGTACGAGGTCGGCAACCCCCAGGGCGTCCTGGACGGCGACATCGACGGCTTCATCGAGGCGGGCATCCGCTGGCGCAAGTCCCGCGAGAAGGCCACCGCGTAATCGGGAGCGGATCACCGCGTGATACGGCCCCGCGCCGTACGGCTGAGAGGGCGATACGGCCCCGCCGTACGGCCGTTGCCTTGATCCCATCTGTCTGCCGTGTCACAGACGTGTGCTGAAGTGCCGGGCAAGACGGGACAGTTGGGGCACTTTGCGCTTAATGACCTTGACGCTCCCGGTGAATGCCACAAAGGTGATGTCCGGCATGCGCGCGAAAGCGGCGTAATCGACCGTGCCCGCAGCGGCGCGTGCTTCAAGCCGACGTCTACCGGGGGTAGTTGAGACATGACCAAGCAGAGCACGAGGGTACGCGTCACGCGCGTGGCGGCCGTCGCGGTGATCGCGGCCGGTGCGTCCCTGACCGTGGCGGGGGCTGCTCAGGCGGCGGTGAGCAGCGACGCGCCGCCGTCGGCCGCCGCGGTGGTGGACCCGCCCACGACGGACCCGACGGACGAGCCGACCACGCCGCCGACCGACGAGCCGACCACGCCCCCCACCACGCCCCCGACGACGCCTCCCACGACGCCGCCGACCACGCCCCCCACCACCCCGCCGACGACGCCTCCCACGACGCCGCCGACCACTCCGCCCACCACGCCTCCGACGACCGCGCCCGGCTCCATCGCCGGTGTCAGCGGCGGCAGCGACGACGGGGGTCCGAGCGGTTCGCCGAGCCCCAGCGTCAGTCCGAGCGCGACGGGCAACAACAACACCTGCACCCTGACCGGTGACAGCGTCGACTGCGGGAACAACAACCCCGGCACCGACAACACCCAGCAGGTCCCGCAGAGCCAGACGACGCAGCAGCTCGCCGAGACCGGCTCCGACGGCACCACGTACATGCTCATCGGCGCCGCAGCCCTCGTGGCGGGCGGCGTCGGCTTCAAGCTGGCCCCGCGACTGAAGGAGCGCCGCGACGCCTCCTGAGGCGCCGCGCGACCGCACCTGACGCGCACGACGGAGGGCCCGGAACGCGATGCGTTCCGGGCCCTCCGTGCTGTCTCAGCTCGCCCACCCGTGAATGTGACGTACCTCTCACGTATTTCTCACGTGCCGCCCGCGGGACTGCTCTACGCGGTCGCGTGCTCCACCACGAGCACCACCGTCAGCAGGGCCACGAGCAGGGCTATCAAGGTCGCGGGGGAGATGTTGGACCAGGGATTCTCCCGCTCCAGGCGGGCGCGGTTCGCCCGGCAGACGGGGCAGCGGCCCTCGCTCACCGGACCCGCGCAGTTGGCGCACACCAGCCGGTCGCACGTCATGCGATCTCCTCCTCGTCCGGTGAACGCCCCGGGAGGCCGAAGTGTTCCTTGTTCCACTGTGCCAGCTTCCGCCGGATTCGGCGCGGCCCCCGGTGGACCGGCGGCCCGTACGGCGGCTCCGGCGGGGTCCGCGAGAGCGGGGCGGGCGGGGGAGCGGACCTCCGGTGGCGGCCGGCCGCGCTGAGGTGTAAGGGGTCAATGACGGGTTTGTCCGCGTGTGCCCTGTGGGCAAGCCCACCAACCCTCCCCGGCGACTGCGCACCCCTGGCTCGGTCGCGTAGTGTCGCCCCCACATCCCCTGTCCACCCGTCCCCGCAAACCTGGTGCGAACGTGATCCGATTCGACAGCGTCACCAAGACCTACCCCAAGCAGAACCGTCCTGCACTTCGGGACGTCTCGCTGGAGATCGAGAAGGGTGAGTTCGTCTTCCTGGTGGGCTCGTCCGGCTCGGGAAAGTCGACCTTCCTGCGGCTGATCCTGCGCGAAGAGCGCACGGACACGGGAATGGTGCACGTCCTCGGCAAGGACCTCAACCGGCTGTCGAACTGGAAGGTGCCGCAGATGCGGCGCCAACTCGGCACCGTGTTCCAGGACTTCCGGCTGCTGCCCAACAAGACGGTCGCGGAGAACGTGGCGTTCGCCCTCGAAGTGATCGGCAAGGCCCGCGGCACCATCCGCAAGACGGTGCCCGAAGTGCTCGACCTGGTCGGCCTCGCGGGCAAGGAGGACCGGATGCCCGGCGAGCTGTCCGGCGGTGAGCAGCAGCGCGTCGCCATCGCCCGCGCCTTCGTCAACCGGCCCATGCTGCTGATCGCGGACGAGCCGACCGGAAACCTCGACCCGCAGACCTCGGTCGGCATCATGCGCCTGCTGGACCGGATCAACAGGACCGGCACGACCGTGGTGATGGCGACCCACGACCAGAACATCGTCGACCAGATGCGCAAGCGCGTCATCGAGTTGGAGAAGGGGCGGCTGGTGCGCGACCAGTCGCGCGGTGTCTACGGCTACCAACACTGAGAGCCGCGCGTACGGCGTACGTACTGCCGTACAGCAGTAGTCACCACCCCCCTGAAAGGACAACCAGAGACCATGCGCGCCCAGTTCGTCCTGTCGGAGATCGGCGTAGGACTCCGCCGCAATCTCACCATGACCTTCGCGGTGATCATCTCCGTCGCGCTCTCCCTCGCCCTGACCGGTGGCGCCCTGCTGGCCAACAAGCAGGTCAAGTCCATGAAGGGCTACTGGTACGACAAGGTCCAGGTCACCATCTACATGTGCAACAAGGGCGACGCGTCGACGACGCCCAGTTGCGCCAAGGGCGCCGTCACCGACGACCAGAAGGCCCAGATCAAGGCCGACCTGGAAAAGCTCCCGATCGTGGAGAAGGTCTACTTCGAGAACGCCGAGCAGGCGTACAAGCACTACCAGGAGCAGTTCAAGAGCTCCCCGCTCGCGGCCTCGATCACCCCGGACCAGATGCAGGAGAACTACCGGGTCAAACTCAGGGACCCGACGAAGTTCACCGTCGTCGCGAGCGCCTTCGACGGGCGTCCGGGGGTGCAGTCCGTTGAGGATCAACGGGCCGTGCTGAAGAACCTCTTCTCGCTGCTGAACGGTATGACGCTGGCCGCCTGGGTGGTGCTGGCCTTCATGCTCACCGTCGCGATGCTGCTGATCGTGAACACCGTGCGCGTGTCCGCCTTCAGCCGCCGCAGAGAGACCGGCATCATGCGGCTGGTCGGCGCCTCCAGCTTCTACATCCAGATGCCGTTCATCATGGAGGCGGCCTTCGCCGGACTCGTGGGCGCGGGGCTGGCGTGCGGAATGCTGCTCGGCGGCCGGTACTTCATGATCGACGCGGGTCTGAAGCTCCAGGAGAAGATCCCGCTGGTCTCCTTCCTCGGCTGGGACTCGGTCGTCGCGGTGCTGCCGCTGGTGCTGCTGATCGGCGTCGTGATGCCGTCGATCGCCGCCTTCATCGCGCTGCGCAGGTATCTGAAGGTCTGACGCCCGCGGGCCGGGCCCGGCCGTCGCGCCGGGCCCTTCGCGGGGCCGTACGGCGGGGGACGGGTCCCAGGGGGGCGGTGTACCGGGTTGCGGATCATGCCCCGCCGAGGTAGCGGCAACTATCCGTATGCCGCCCGTTTCTGTCCTAGACTTCCGGCCATGTCCGGCCCGTCGCTGTTCGGGACGCCCCGCCGCTTGCGCCGCGGGGCCACTCTGACGTTGGTGTTCAGCACTCTGCTGGCCACCGGTGCGGCGGCCAGCGGACTCACCGCGCCGGACGCGCGGACCGCCGCCCGCGCCACCCGTATCGCCGCCGCGCCGGTCGCCGACGGGCGGCAGGACGACGGCAAGCCGCCGGCCCCGGCCCACGGCGGCGAGCCCGCACCGTCGTCCCCCGCGGCCTCCGAGACCCCCACGGGCTCGCGGGCGAAGCCGGACGGGACGAACGGCGACCACGTCGACACCGGCCGGATCGCCGAGGAGATCCAGGACGGCAAGGTCGGCTCGCTCGCCGCCGCGAAGCTCGTCAGCCGCAGCGGCGACCGCTGGTCGTCCTTCTACACCGCCCGCGAGTACGCGGGCCTCCAACAGGCGCTCGACGGCCGCTACGTCGGCGTCGGCCTGTCCGTGCGGCGAATCGACGACGGCCGGATCCAGATCGCCCGCGTCCAGCCCGGCAGCCCCGCCGACCGCGCGGGCCTGCGCGAGGGCGACCTGCTGGCCACCATCGGCCCGGTCAAGTGCACCGGCCTCGCGGTCACCGAGGTCGTCGCAGACCTGCGCGGCGACAACGTCCCCGGCAGCGTCGTACAGCTGGGAGTCCAGCGGGCGCAGCGTAGTTGGACGGTCACGGTACGTCGCGCCACGCTCGACACCGACGCCGTCACCGTGACGCGGTCCGCCGACGCGCCCACGGTCGTCAAGATCGACGCCTTCACGCTCGGCGTCGGCGACCAGGTGCGCGACGCGGTACGGGACTCCGAGCACGGCGTGCTGCTCGACCTGCGCGGCAACTCCGGCGGTCTGGTCACCGAGGCGGTCGCGGTGGCCTCCGCCTTCCTCGACGGCGGCCTCGTCGCCACCTACGACGTCCACGGCGAGCAGCAGGCCCTCTACGCGGCCGAGGGCGGCGACACCACCGTCCCGCTGGTCATCCTGGTCGACGGCGGCACGATGAGCGCCGCGGAACTGCTCACCGGCGCCCTCCAGGACCGCGGCAGGGCCGTCGTCATCGGCTCGCGCACCTTCGGCAAGGGCTCGGTCCAGATGCCCAGCACGCTGCCCGACGGGTCGGTCGCCGAGCTGACCGTCGGCCACTACCGGCTGCCGGACGGGCGCAGTGTGGACGGGCGCGGCATCGACCCCGATGTGACCGTCCCCTCCGGTGAGGACCCGCTCGCCGAGAGTCACGAGGTATTCGCTGGCCTCGGACCCCCCTCCTAGTGGGACAATGGCCCGGTTATGGCAAAAGAGACGGGTCGCAAACTGATCGCGCAGAACAAGAAGGCGCGGCACGATTACCTCATCCTGGACACCTTCGAGGCCGGGCTCGTGCTGACCGGCACCGAGGTCAAGTCCCTGCGCCAGGGACGCGCCTCCCTGGTGGACGGCTTCGCGCAGCTCGACGGCGGCGAGGCGTGGCTGCACAACGTGCACATCCCGGAGTACACCCAGGGCACCTGGACCAACCACTCCGCGCGCCGCCGCCGCAAGATGCTGCTGCACCGCGCCGAGATCGAGAAGCTGGTCCACAAGACCCAGGAGACCGGGCACACGATCGTGCCGCTCGCCCTGTACTTCAAGGACGGCCGCGCCAAGGTCGAAATCGCCCTGGCCAAGGGCAAGAAGGAGTACGACAAGCGGCAGACCCTGCGCGAGAAGCAGGACCGCCGCGAGTCCGACCGCGCCATCTCGGCCGTGCGCCGCAAACAGCGCGGCTGAGCCGCCCCCGGCCGCCGGCCTCGACGTGCCCGGGGGAGACGCGGGTGACACGACGTCACGACGTCGGCTCGCCCTGAAACGACGAAACGGCACCCTCCCGAAGGAGGGTGCCGTTGTCACATGGGGTGGTGGAGATGGCGGGAATCGAACCCGCGTCCTGTGGTGCGGAATCAGGGCTTCTCCGAGCGCAGTCCGCTGTGCTTTTCTCGGCCCCGGCTGTCACGCGGACAAGCTGCCGACGGGCTCAGTCACTGTTTGATTTCCTTCTGGGGCCCGTGACCGGCCCTAGAAGTTTAGATCCCTTGATGATGCCAGGATCCGGGTCGGGATCACCCCCGGGCTGACACTTCGCAAGTCGCTACTTAGGCAGCGAGGGCGAAGGAATCGCGCTTGGTGTTGGCGATTATTGGTTGCGACATATGGTTAACGAGATCATTGCCGCTTCCTCGGCTCGCTTCCCCTGCTTCGACATCCCCAGTCGAAACCGATCATCCCCATGTTGATTTTTCAAGGTGCACCACCCGAGGGTGGCGGCTGCTTCCATCGTACGGGATCAACGGTCACACGGGCCAGCGCATTCCCCCGTGGGTGGCCCGGCGCACGCCCGGGAGCAAGCGCGCGGCCACCCGGCCGTCACCGGGGAGGGGGCGGCGGCGCGGGTGGCGCCGTTGTGCCACGTCACATCCGTGCCACCGGAAACGGGTGACACACCCTCCGGCCCCACCGGATTCTTTCCAGCATCGCGTGCACATGCATGGAAAGGGGCTGGACCGATGAGACGAACCCGCTTCGCGGCGGTCGTGTCGACAGGGCTGATCCTGGCCGTCTCCGCCGCCGTACCCACCGCGGCCGTCGCCGTACCCGGCGCCGAACCCGTACCGACATCGGGCGCACAGCCGGGGACAACCCCCGACAGCACCGCCACGGTTCGGCTGATCACCGGCGACCGGGTGCGGGTGACGACGACCGCGGACGGCCGGCACACCGCCTCCGTCGAGCCGGGCGCCGGACGGGAGCGCGTCGTCTTCCACACCTCGGACGCCGACGGGCGGCTGACCGTGCTGCCGTCGGACGCCGACCCCCTCGTACGGTCGGGGCGGCTTGACCGGCGGCTGTTCGACGTGACGGCGCTGGTGGAGCAGCGGTACGACGAGGAGCACCGGGCCTCGCTGCCGCTGATCGTCGCGGGGTCCGGGGGAGCGGCGGCCGACCGGCTGACCGCGCTGGCCGCGCCCGGCGCCCCCACCCATGACCTGGGCAGCATCGGGGCCCACTCCCTCACCGTCCCCGACGCGAAGCTCGCCGCCTTCTGGCAGCAGATCGTGCCCGCGGGAACGGACACCGGGAAGACCGGCACCGCGGCGGCCGGCACCGGGCCGGCCGACACCGCGAAGGCCGCCGCCGTCCCGAAGATCTGGCTCGACGGCCGGGTCCGGGCGGCGGCGGACAGCATGGACCAGATCGGCGCGCCGCCGCTGTGGAAGGCGGGATACGAGGGCACGGGCGTCAAGGTCGCGGTGCTGGACACCGGCGTCGACCAGACCCACCCCGACCTCAAGGACCGCGTCGCGAAGGCCGAGGACTTCACCGAGAGCCCGACCGGCACCGGCGACCACTTCGGACACGGTACGCACGTGGCGTCCATCGTCGGCGGTACGGGAGCGGCCTCGGGCGGTGCCCGCAAGGGCGTCGCCAAAGCCGCGAACCTGCTGGTCGGCAAGGTCCTCGGGGACGACGGCTACGGCTACGACTCGCAGGTCATCGCGGGCATGCAGTGGGCGGCCGACCAGGGCGCCAAGGTCGTCAACATGAGCCTGGGCGCCGACGACGAGAGCGACGGCACCGACCCGATGAGCCTGGCGCTGAACGAGATCAGCGAGGCCAGCGGCACCCTCTTCGTCGTCGCAGCGGGCAACAACGGCGAGAACGGGCAGCGGACCGTGGGCATCCCGGGCGTCGCCGACGACGCGCTGACCGTCGGCGCGGTCGACGGCAAGGACGCGCTGGCGAACTTCTCCAGCCGCGGCCCGCGCTACGGCGACGGCGCCGTCAAGCCCGATGTCACCGCGCCCGGCGTGGACATCGTGGCGGCCCGCGCGAGCGGCACGACGCTCGGCGACCCGGTCGACCCGTACTACGTCAGCCTGTCGGGGACGTCGATGGCGACCCCGCATGTGGCGGGCGCCGCGGCCCTGTTGGCGCAGCGGCACCCGGACTGGACCGCGCGCCAACTCAAGGACACGCTGATCAGCACCGCGCACACCGTGGACGGGCAGGCCGTGACCGACCAGGGCGGCGGCCGGATCGACGTGTCGGCGGCGGCGCTCGGCACGCTCACCGCGACCGGCACCGTCTTCCTCGGCGACATCCACGCGACCGACCCGAAGGCCACCTACCCGGTCACGTACACCAACACCTCCGCCGCGCCGGTCACGTTGACGCTGGGCCTGGCGCTCAGGACGTCGGGCGGCCGGGCGGTGAACGCGGGCGCGGTACGGATCGGCGACGGTTCCGCCGCCGCGACGAAGGTCACCGTCCCCGCCCACGGCACCGCCCGCGCCGACCTCACCCTCGACCCGGCCAAGGTGACGTACGGCTCCTACTACGGCTATCTGACGGCGACACCGGCCGGGGGCACGGCGGGAGCGGCCGTCCACACCACGCTCGGCCTGGTCGCCCACGGCCCGCTGCACACCCTGACCGTCACCGCCTACGACGCGCACGGCGCTCCGGCCCACCCCACCATCAGCATCTGGGGCGCGAGCGGTCTGCTGTACCCGTCGGGCGACAGCAAGGGCACCTCCGCCTCCGACCTCGAAGAGGGCACGTACCAAGTCCGCGCGTCCTTCCAGGAGATGACGGACGACGGCATGGAGGAACGGCTGGTCGTGCTGCCCGAGGTGAGGCTCACCAAGGACACGGCCGTGACCGTGGACGCCCGCAGGACCACGCAGGTCGAGATCCGTACGCCGCGGCCCGCCGAACAGAGCGGCATCCCCTACTACCAGACGTACCGTCAGATCGAGGGCAGGGGCCTCACCGAGAGCGAGGAGTTCTTCACCGGCATCCTCAGCAAGCTCTACGTCAGCCCCACCGCGAAGGTCACCGACGGCGACTTCGAGTTCTCCTCCCGCTGGCAGCTCGCCGCGCCGCAGCTCACCACCGAGGCGCCGGGCACGGGACTGAGGCTGAAGAGCTACTACACCTCGTACTCACCGCTCTTCGACAGCAAGGGCGTGAATCTGACGGCGGTCGACGCGGGCTCCCTGGAAGCGCCGGACTTCAGCGGGGCGCGCGGCAAGCTGGCCGTCGTCCGCAACGAATCCGGCGAGGGAGAGCGGGAGTTGGCGGCAGCCGCGGCCAAGGCGGGCGTGCGCGGACTGATGATCGTGCACTTCTCCGACTTCGGCTGGACCCGCTGGTACCCGACCGGCGAGCGCAACGCGGTGCCGACGATACGGATCGGGAAGGCGGCCGGTGACGCGCTGCTGGCGCGACTGGCGAAGAAGCCGGTGAAGACCGTCACCGTACGGATCGGCGGCACGGCGGTCAGCCCGTATCTGTACGACGTGTTCCAGACGTCCACGCAGCAGATCCCGCAGCGCGTCGTCCACACCGTCACCGCCGCCAACAGCGCGGTGATCAGGACGACGTACGCCGAGAACGGCGGCGCCCCGTGGGCCGCCGAGCAGCGCTTCGCGTGGCGGCCGTACCAGAACTTCGCGTGGGAGGCGACGCGGAACGTGCCGACGGGCGTGACGCGTACCGAGTACGTCAGCGCCAACGGCACCTGGTGGATGCACCGGGTCAACCAGGAGACGACCTTCGACATCGACCAGCCGCTGCTGGCCGGCATGGTCGACACGACCACCACCTACCGGGCGGGCAAGCAGCCCGACCAGGCGTGGCAGCAGGCCGTGGTGCGGCCCTCGATCCCGCGCGGCACGCGCAACCCGAGCGTGCGCAACGGCGACGTACTCGACCTGCGCATACCGGAGTTCACCGACTCCGGCGCCGGACACTGGGCACGCGCGGCGGTCGGCGGCGACTTCGGCGGCTTCGGCACGGCGGCCGGTACGAGCCCGGCCTCCGGTACGCGTACGGCCTCCGGCACGAGCGGCGGGCGGGACGCCCCCGTCGAGGGCGACTCCGCCAAGGCCACCCTCTTCCGCGACGGCCGGCGGATCGCCGCCGCCGACTCTCCGTGGGCCGACCTCGAAGTGCCCGCGGGCACCGCCGACTACCGCCTGGACGTGGCGACTTCACGGGTCTCCCCGGAGTGGCGCTACGCCACCGACACCAGCACCTCGTGGTGGTTCCGCTCCGGCACCGCGGCGCGACCGACGCTGCTGCCGCTGCTCCAGGTCGACTACGCGGTACCGGTCGACGCCTGGAACGCGGTGCGCAAGGGCAGTTCGCACACCGTGGGTCTCACCGTCCGCGCCCAGGACGGGGCGGCCGTGCCGACCGGCGTGAAGGTCGAGGTCCAGGCGTCGTACGACGACGGGCGGACCTGGACCGGCGCGCGCGTGGACGGCCGAGGTCACAACACCTTCGACGCCCGGCTCACCAAGTCGGCCCACTCCAGGGGCGATGCGTACGTGACGCTGCGGGTCACCGCGCGCGACGCCGCGGGCGACCAGGTGCGGCAGACCGTACGCCGCGCGTATCTGTGGCGGGGGTGAACGGGCACGTGAGCCGGTGGCGCTGATCCGACGCCACCTCGACAGCCGGGGCGAGCGGGCCAGTGGGGTGCCCGCTCGCCCCGGCGCGTGGTTCCGGCGCGCGTGGTTCCGGCGCCCGTGGTTCCGGTACGTGGTTCCGGCGCGTGCTCCCGGCACGGGCTTCGCCGGGCCGCGGTGGTGATCTCCGCTCGTAGTACGGTGGCTGCTCACCCAGCCCCCGTACCCGCGAGGAGGGTGCCATGGCCCTGGAGGCCGCCGGGATCACCGACGCCGAAGAGGCCGCGTACCGGTTGCTGGTGACGATGGACAGCGCCTCGGCGCGGGAGATCGCGGAGTACTCGGGCCTGAGCCCGGACACCGCGCTGTCGGCGCTGACCGGTCTCGTCGCGAAGGCCATGGCCAGCGCCTCCGACGGCCGGCCGCCGCGCTACCGTGCCTACCCGCCGGATGTGGCGCTGCTGCCGCAGCTCAAGCATCGGGCCGACGCCCTGGACCTGGCGCGCTCGGCGGCGGCCGACCTGCTGGAGAGCTACCGGGCCACCGCGCGCCGCCGGGACGCCGGGCTGCTGATCGAGGTCATCACCGGGGCGGAGGCGCTGCGCCAGCGGCTGCGGCAGATCCAGGCGGACGCGCGCGACGAGATGCTGTGGTTCTGCAAGGCGCAGTACGTGGCGATGCCGTCGGGCAGCAACACCGCCGAGTTCGACGCGCTGGAGCGCGGGGTCCGCTACCGGGTGCTCTACGAACGGGACTTCTTCGACGACGAGAGCGCCGTCGGCAACATCGCGGCGGCCGTGCGGAAGGGCGAGATCGCCCGCGCCGTCCCGCACCTCCCGCTGCGGCTGGCCGTCGCCGACCGCTCGGTGGCGATCTTCCCGCTGGTCCCCGGCGGCCCGCACGGCAGCCCCGAGGAACCGTCCACCGCGCTGGTCCGCGACAGCAGCCTCCTCGACGCGCTCATCGCGCTCTTCGAGCGCTACTGGGAGGACGCCGTACCGCTGCACGTCGACGCCTCGGGCACGGTCACCGGCGCGGCCGACGTCGGCCCCGCGGACCCGTTGTCGTCCACCGACCGGCGGCTGCTGTCGCTGATGGTCGCCGGGGTCGCGGACAAGGCGATAGCCACCCAGATGAACCTCAGCCGCCGCACCCTCCAGCGGCGCGTGCAGAGCATGATGGAACTGGCGGGCGCCACCACCCGCACCCAGCTCGCCTGGCAGGCGGCCCGCCGCGGCTGGCTCTGAGACCACGCCTCGGCACCAAGCCCTGGCACCCAGCCCCGACTCCCCCCCACGAGGGCCGACGCACAGCCGGGTGCGGGCGCGGGTGAGCGCGTGGTTGCGCTCGTGTCACCTCGGGGCGGGGGGCGGTCATGCGGCCGTTTCCAGGGTCGGGCCCGACAGTCCACCCCCCGCCTTCGTCTCCTTCCCCGCCTTCGTTCTCCTTCCTCGCCTCCTCCGCGCTCTGTTACGCCGTCACGTGGGCCGTATACCTGCGGCGACCGGCGCGGGCGGCGGACGGGACCGGGCGGACGGCGCCTGCCGGGACCGCCGTCCGCGCGCGGGTGTGAGCGGCGGAGGCGTCCGTAACATCCGGGTCATCCCGGTGAATCGACCCCGTCACCCCGTCTTGGGACGATGCGGCTCCGGCGGGGTGGCCGGGAGGGCGGCGGCGGATCAGGGACGGTCCGCCCGCCGTCCGGCACGCGTAACTCCAGCAAAAGTGGGGCGGAGCCATGCAGGCGCAGGCGACCAGGAACAGCGATCCGGGCCGGGGCGGCGGGGTGCCGCCCCTGGCCGGGTTCACCGTCGGGGTGACGGCGGCCCGCAGAGCCGACGAGCTGGCCGCGCTGCTGGAGCGGCGCGGCGCGGTCGTGCTGCGGGCGCCCGTCCTGCGCATCGTGCCGCTGCCCGACGACACCGAACTGCTGGAGACCACCAGGCGACTCGTCGCCGACGCACCCGACATCGTGGTCGCCACCACCGCGATCGGCTTCCGCGGCTGGATCGAGGCCGCCGACGGCTGGGGCCTGGGCGAGGCGCTGCTGCGCAGGCTCGGTGCGGTCGAACTCCTCGCCCGCGGGCCCAAGGTGCGCGGCGCGGTGCGCGCGGCCGGGCTGCGCGAGGCGTGGTCACCGGCCTCGGAATCGATGGCCGAGGTCCTGGAACGCCTGCTGGAGCAGGGAGTCGAGGGCCGCACCGTCGCCGTCCAGCTGCACGGCGAGCCGCTGCCCGGCTTCATCGAGTCGCTGCGGGCGGCCGGGGCGACCGTCGTGGCGGTGCCGGTCTACCGCTGGATGCCGCCCGAAGACCTCGGGCCCGTCGACCGGTTGCTCGACGCCGTCCTGTCCCGGTCGGTCGACGCGCTGAGCTTCACCAGCGCCCCGGCCGCCGCCTCCTTCCTCGACCGGGCCCGGCAGCGCGGCCGTTGCGACGCACTCCTCGCGGCGCTCCGCCATGACGTCATGACCGCCTGCGTCGGCCCGGTCACCGCGCTGCCGCTCCAGGGCCACGACGTGCCCACCCGGCACCCCGAACGCTTCAGGCTCGGACCGCTGGTGCAGCTCATCGCCAGCGAACTGCCCGGCCGCGTAAGGCCGTTGCCCGTCGCCGGGCACCACGTCGAGATCCGCGGGCACGCCGTCGTCGTGGACGGGACGCTGCGGCCGGTGCCGCCCGCGGGCATGGCCCTGCTGCGGGCGCTGGCCCGCCGCCCCGGCTGGGTCGTCGCCCGCGGCGACCTGCTGCGCGCCCTGCCCGGCTCCGGCCGCGACGAACACGCCGTCGAGACCGCGATGGCCCGGCTCCGTACCGCACTCGGCGCCCCCCAGCTGATCCAGACCGTCGTCAAACGCGGCTACCGGCTCTCCCTCGACTCAGGCGGCCGCGGCCACAGCGGTCCGGACACGCCCTAGACCCCGCGACGGCCGCCGGGCACCCTGGGGGGAAGGTGACGGGCGGGCGGGAAGGCGGCTGACCATGAGTGGAACGAGCCCGCTACGGTTCGACACCGGCCGGCTGTGTCTCGATCTCGTCGCCACCCGCACCGGCCGCCCCGAGCGGGAGCGGCTCGGCACGCCCGACCGGCTGGCGGCGTGGCTGTACGGGACCGGCCTGGTGCCGCGCGCGCCCGGGGAGGCGGCGCGGCCGGACCTCGCCGTGGACGACGGCTGGCTGAGCGGATTCCGCGGCCTGCGCGCCGTCGTCTGCCGGGTCGTGACCGCCGAGGTCGCCGGTGAGCGGCCCGCCGCCGCCGACATCGCCGAGCTGAACGCGACGGCGCTGGCCGCCCCGCCCGCCCCGCGCGCGGTCACCGGCGAGGGCGGCGCCCTGATCCGTACGCTGGCCGCGCCCCCGGAGCCCGCGGGACTGCTCGCGGCCGTCGCCCGCGACGCCGTCGCGCTGCTGACCGACCCGCTGGCCCGTACGCAACTGCGCCGCTGCGAGGGCGAGAACTGCTCGCTGGTCTACCTCGACACCTCCCGCGGCCGGCGCCGCCGCTGGTGCAGCAGCGAGATCTGCGGAAACCGCGAGCGCGTCGCCCGGCACCGCCGTCGCACCACCACGCGCGGGACTCTCACCTCGCCCCAGGGCTGACCCGCCGGGGTCCCCGGCCCGCCGGAAAACTGACCGCGCCTCAGACCCGACCGCACGGCGGAGTGTGCAGAAGCCCGCAGGTCGCGTACGGTTGCAGGCTGCCCCACGTGCCCCGTCACGTACGTGGGCGGCGCATGACGCAATGAAGAAGGGGGTCCTGCGTGGCCGCGCAGACCACAGCCCACCTGGGGGTCCGGGATCAGGAGATCGCCGTCGAGCAGGCGCATCTGGACCGGGTGTACCACCGCCTCGAAGAGAAGATCGACGAAGCCGAGTTCCTGATGAAGGACGCCGCCCAGCGCGGCCACGTCGGCACGCCGGGCGCGCTCGCCGAACGCGACGCGCAGGTCTTCCGCGCGGGGGTCCACCTCAACCGGCTGAACAGCGAGTTCGAGGACTTCCTCTTCGGCCGGATCGACCTGCTGCGGGGCAAGGACGGCAAGAAGGGCGCCGACGGCGCCTTCACCTCCGTCGAACCCGCCGACGACGCCGTCCGCGAGGACCGGACCGCCGACATCGCCGAGACCCTGCACATCGGCCGGATCGGCGTCCTGGACAGCGAGTACGCGCCGCTGGTCATCGACTGGCGGGCCCCGGCCGCCGCGCCCTTCTACCGCTCCACCCCGGTCGCGCCGGGGCGGGTGGTGCGCCGCCGGGTGATCCGCTCCAAGGGCCGCAAGGTGCTCGGCGTCGAGGACGACCTGCTGCGCCCCGAGCTGACCACCGGGCTGCCGGTCGTCGGCGACGGCGCCCTGATGGCGGCCCTCGGCCAGGCCCGCAGCCACACCATGCGGGACATCGTGGCGAGCATCCAGGCCGAGCAGGACATGGTGATCAGGGCGCCCGCCGCGTCCGTCACCGAGGTGACCGGCGGCCCCGGCACCGGCAAGACCGCGGTCGCCCTGCACCGGGCCGCGTACCTGCTCTACCAGGACCGGCGGCGGTACGCGGGCGGCATCCTGTGCGTCAGCCCGACCCCGCTGCTGGTGTCGTACACCGAGGGCGTGCTGCCGTCGCTCGGCGAGGAGGGCCAGGTCGCGATCCGCGCCGTCGGCTCGCTGGTCGACGGCGTCTCCGCCGATCTGTACGACGAGCCCGCGGTCGCCCGGATCAAGGGCTCGCTGCGGATGCAGAAGGTGCTGCGCAACGCGGCCCGCGGCGCGCTCGACCTGACGCCCGGCCGCCCGGCGACGCTGCGCGTGGTCGCCTTCGGCCGCCGCGTGGAGCTGTCCGAGCAGGAACTGGCGGGCATCCGCCACAACACCCTCGGCGGCACCGCGCCCGTCAATCTGCTGCGCCCGCGCGCCCGCCGCCTGCTGCTGGACGCGCTGTGGCGCAAGACCGGCCGCCGCTTCGACGATCCGGAGCTGGCCGCGGAGGAACGCCAGGGCTTCGACGAGGACATCAGCACCGAGCAGGACTTCACCGACTTCCTCGACGCCTGGTGGCCGGTGCTCCAGCCGCGCGCCGTGCTGGCCGCGCTCGCCGACGAGAAGCGGCTGGCCCGCTGGGCGCGCCGGGTGCTGTCCCCGCCGGAGGTCCGCCGGGTGGCGCGCTCGCTGCGCAGGACCGGCGCCACCGCGCACGACGTGGCGCTGCTGGACGAACTCGACACGCTGCTCGGCCCGGTGCCGCGCCCCAAGCGCCGCGAGGCCGACCCGCTGGACCAGCTCACCGGCCTGGACGAGGTCACGACCTTCGCCGACCGGCACGACGCGGGCCGCCGCAGCCGAGCCGAGCGGCTGGACGAGGAGCGCACCGAGTACGCGCACGTCATCGTGGACGAGGCGCAGGACCTGACGCCGATGCAGTGGCGGATGGTCGGGCGCCGCGGCCGTACGGCCACCTGGACGATCGTCGGCGACCCGGCGCAGAGTTCCTGGACGGACGTGGACGAGGCGGCGCGGGCGCGCGACGAGGCGCTCGGCACCCGGCCCCGGCGGCGCTTCACCCTCACCGTCAACTACCGCAACCCCGCCGAGATCGCGGAGGTCGCCGCCACCGTGCTGGCGCTCGCCATGCCCGGCATGCAGTCGCCGCGCGCCGTGCGCTCCACCGGTGTCCTGCCGCAGTACGCGGTCGCGGGCGACGACCTCGGCGCGGACGTACGCCGGTCCGCCGCGCGGCTGTTGGAGGAGGTGGACGGCACGGTCGGCGTCGTCGTCGCCATGAACCGCCGCGCCCAGGCCCGCGGTTGGCTCGAAGGGCTCGGCGAGCGCGTCGTGGCGCTCGGCAGCCTGGAGGCCAAGGGCCTGGAGTACGACGCCACGCTCGTGGTGTCCCCCGCCGAGATCGCGGAGGAGTCGCCCGCGGGGCTGAGGGTGCTGTACGTGGCCCTGACGCGGGCGACGCAACGCCTGATGGTCCTCGCGGCCGAGGGCGATCTGCCGGACGCCGAGGGAGTGCCGGACCTGCTGCGCCCCTGACCGGGCGCCGGGGTCCGACGACGGGTCCTGGCACCGTTCCGAAAACGCCGTGGGCGCCCCCTCCGGAAGAGGGGGCGCCCACGTGACGTTCACGACACCGGCCCGCCATGCTCGCCTCGCGGCAAGTGGGCGCTCGAAGCGCCTAAGGTTGGGCCCGGGGGCTTGGATCGAGCCGGTGCCGTACTCAGGCTAACAAACGGCTACGGGAACCTCTTCCCGGCGGACGAAAATCTCTTCTTCGGTCCACCCGGTTGCGCCGCTCCCGCATCGCGGAAGTATTCTTCCAATCTTCACCCCACGCGGGTTTACGCGTACCCGTCGGTAGGTGCAACGATCGACGGGCAGCACCACCAGCAGCAGAGGAACCGGAAGAAGGTCCGTCATGGCAACGGCGCCAAGCGTCTCGTACTCGATCACGGTACGGCTGGAGGTCCCCGCCAGCGGGACCGCGGTCAGCCAGCTCACCACCGCGGTGGAGTCCTCGGGCGGTTCGGTCACCGGCCTGGACGTCACCGCGTCGGGCCACGACATGCTCCGCATCGACGTCACCGTCGCCGCCAGCTCCACCGCGCACGCCGACGAGATCGTCGGCAAGCTCCGCGGCATCGAGGGCGTCGCCGTGAGCAAGGTCTCCGACCGTACGTTCCTCATGCACCTCGGCGGCAAGATCGAGATGCAGTCCAAGCACCCGATCCGCAACCGTGACGACCTCTCCATGATCTACACCCCCGGCGTCGCCCGGGTCTGCATGGCCATCGCGGAGAACCCCGAGGACGCGCGCCGCCTGACCATCAAGCGCAACAGCGTGGCCGTCGTCACCGACGGCTCCGCCGTCCTCGGCCTCGGCAACATCGGCCCGAAGGCCGCGCTGCCGGTCATGGAGGGCAAGGCGGCCCTCTTCAAGCGCTTCGCCGGTATCGACGCCTGGCCGCTGTGCCTCGACACCCAGGACACCGACGAGATCGTGGCGATCGTCAAGGCCATCGCCCCCGGCTTCGCGGGCATCAACCTGGAGGACATCTCCGCGCCGCGCTGCTTCGAGATCGAGGCCCGCCTGCGCGAGGCGCTGGACATCCCGGTCTTCCACGACGACCAGCACGGCACCGCCATCGTGGTGCTCGCCGCGCTCACCAACGCGCTGCGCGTGGTCGGCAAGCAGATCGGCGACGTACGCGTCGTCATGTCCGGCGCGGGCGCGGCCGGTACGGCCATCCTCAAGCTGCTGCTGGCCGCCGGAGTGAAGCACGCGGTGGTCGCCGACATCCACGGCGTGGTGCACTGCGACCGCGACGACCTGGTGGAGGCGTCGCCGGACTCGCCGCTGCGCTGGATCGCCGACAACACCAACCCCGAGGGCGTCAGCGGCACCCTGAAGGAGGCCGTGACCGGCGCCGACGTCTTCATCGGCGTCTCCGCGCCCAACGTCCTGGACGGTACGGACGTGGCGCGGATGGCGGACGGCGCGATCGTCTTCGCGCTCGCCAACCCCGACCCCGAGGTGGACCCGGGCGTGGCCCGCGAGACCGCCGCCGTGGTCGCCACCGGGCGCAGCGACTTCCCCAACCAGATCAACAACGTCCTGGTCTTCCCCGGCGTCTTCCGCGGCCTGCTGGACGCCCAGTCCCGCACCGTGAACACCGAGATGATGCTGGCCGCCGCGCACGCCCTCGCGGACGTGGTGGGGGAGGGCGAGCTGAACGCCAACTACATCGTCCCCAGCGTCTTCAACGACAAGGTCGCGGGCGCGGTCGCCGACGCCGTACGCGACGCGGCCAAGGCGCAGGGACCGGCGGTGGCCGCCGCGGCGACCGCGCGGGGGGCGGTCTGACAATCCGTCCGACAAACGGATTCGATGCGTCGACCATGTGACGACAATCCGTCATCCCCGTGGTGTCCCCGTGCAATCGCATCGTTTTTTGTGCGACTCGCGCGGTCGGTGGATTGGCTTTCCCCCCATATATGGGGGCAGGATGCACACCTGGGCAGTGAGGCACACAGCAACAGCTTCGAGCTCGCGCCCCCATGGCAGAAAGAACACGGGAGTACAGATATGAACCGCAGTGAGCTGGTGGCCGCTCTGTCCGAGCGCGCCGAGGTGACCCGCAAGGACGCCGACGCCGTACTGGCCGCGTTCGCTGAGACCGTCGGTGAGATCGTGGCCAAGGGCGACGAGAAGGTCACCATCCCCGGCTTCCTGACCTTCGAGCGCACCCACCGTGCCGCTCGGACCGCGCGTAACCCGCAGACCGGTGAGCCGATCAACATCGCGGCCGGCTACAGCGTGAAGGTTTCGGCGGGCTCCAAGCTCAAGGAAGCCGCCAAGGGCAAGTAATCACATCGCCAAAGGGCGGCTTCTCCCGGGGGAGAAGCCGCCCTTTCGCATGGGGCGGGCCGCACGGCGGGCGTACGGCTGCCGTACGCCCGCCGTACCGCTCAGGAAGCGACCGCGCCCGCGGGCTGGGGCAGCTCGATGTGGGCGCCCAGGCCCTCCAGCTTGGCGAGGAAGTTCTCGTAGCCCCGGTTGATCAGGTCGATGCCGTGCACGCGCGAGGTGCCCTGCGCGGCCAGCGCCGCGATCAGGTACGAGAAGCCGCCGCGCAGGTCGGGGATGACCAGGTCGGAGCCCTGGAGCTTGGTCGGGCCCGACACGACCGCGGAGTGCAGGAAATTGCGCTGCCCGAAGCGGCAGGCGGAACCGCCCAGGCACTCGCGGTAGAGCTGGATGTGCGCGCCCATCTGGTTGAGCGCGGAGGTGAAGCCGAGCCGGGACTCGTACACCGTCTCGTGCACGATGGACAGCCCCGACGCCTGGGTGAGCGCCACCACCAGCGGCTGCTGCCAGTCGGTCTGGAAACCGGGGTGCACGTCGGTCTCCAGCGCGATGGCGTTGAGCGGGCCGCCCGGGTGCCAGAAGCGGATGCCGTCGTCGTCCACCTCGAAGGCCCCGCCGACCCGGCGGAAGGTGTTGAGGAAGGTCATCATCGACCGCTGCTGGGCGCCGCGGACGTAGATGTTGCCCTCGGTGGCCAGCGCCGCGCTCGCCCAGGAGGCGGCTTCGAGGCGGTCGGGGAGGGCCCGGTGGTTGTAGCCGCCGAGCTTGTCGACGCCGGTGATCCGGATCGTCCGGTCGGTGTCCATCGAGATGATCGCGCCCATTTTCTGCAGGACGCAGATCAGGTCCTCGATCTCCGGCTCGACCGCCGCGTTGGACAGCTCCGTGACGCCCTCGGCCAGCACCGCGGTGAGCAGCACCTGTTCGGTCGAGCCGACCGACGGGTACGGCAGCCGGATCTTGCAGCCGCGCAGCCGCTGCGGCGCCTCCAGGTACTGGCCGTCGGCGCGCTTCTCGATCGTGGCGCCGAACTGCCGCAGCACGTCGAAGTGGAAGTCGATCGGCCGGCCGCCGATGTCGCAGCCGCCCAGGCCCGGGATGAAGGCGTGGCCGAGCCGGTGCAGCAGCGGGCCGCAGAACAGGATCGGGATCCGGGAGGAGCCCGCGTGGGCGTCGATGTCGGCCACGTTGGCGCTCTCGACGCGCGTCGGGTCGAGGACCAGCTCGCCCGGTTCCTCACCGCTCTGCACCGTCACGCCGTGGAGCTGGAGCAGCCCGCGTACGACGCGTACGTCACGGATGTCGGGGACATTGCGGAGTCTGCTCGGTCCGCTGCCGAGCAGGGCGGCGACCATGGCCTTGGGCACGAGGTTCTTCGCACCGCGGACACGGATCTCGCCCTCGAGGGGGGTTCCGCCATGAACAAGCAGTACATCGGCGATGTCGGTCATGGATCTCGCGATCTTCGGAACGGTTGGTACGGGGGAGGCCGGGCGCGGCCGGGGTGCTCGCCGCGCGGAGCGCAGGAAGAAATGGTAATGCGCCTACTGACCCGTCCCGGCTGCCGTGAACCTCGGCCAGTGTCATGACTTCGCTACAGCGCGGTGCGTGGCGGACCGCACACCGTCCGCTGCCGCGCGCGCCGTACCGCGTGTCGCGCCGTACCGGCGGATGTCCGGGAGTGGCGGTTGCCGCTCCGCCCAGCGGGTTTGTGCGGGATCATGTGTCCCATGACCGAGGTGTCCTCGCTCACCGGAAGACTGCTCGTCGCCACACCGGCGCTCGCCGACCCCAACTTCGACCGGGCGGTGGTGCTCCTCCTCGACCACGACGCGGAGGGGTCGCTCGGCGTCGTCCTGAACCGGCCCACGCCGGTCGGCGTCGGCGACGTCCTGCTGCCCTGGGCGCCGCTGGCGGGCGCGCCCCCGGTGGTCTTCCAGGGCGGCCCGGTCTCGCTGGACTCCGCGCTGGGCCTGGCCGTGGTGCCGGGCGACGTCTGTGAGGGCGAGGACGCGGACCCGCTGGGCTGGCGGCGGGTGCACGGCGCGATCGGCCTGGTCGACTTGGAGGCGCCGCCCGAACTGCTCGCCGCCGAGCTGGGCTCGCTGCGGATCTTCGCCGGATACTCCGGCTGGGGGCCCGGCCAGCTGGAGAAGGAACTGGTCGGCGGCGCCTGGTACGTGATCGAGTCCGAGCCGGGCGACGTGTCCTCGCCCGATCCCGAACAACTGTGGCGCTCGGTGCTGCGCAGGCAGCGTAATGAGCTGGCCATGGTGGCCACGTATCCCGACGATCCGTCTCTCAACTAGTCTTGAGTCTTATGAGCACTCTTGAGCCCGAGCGCGGGGCGGGCACCGGCACTCTGGTCGAGCCGACCCCGCAGCTCTCCCATGGTGACGGCGACCACGAGCGCTACGCGCACTATGTCCAGAAGGACAAGATCATGGCGAGCGCGCTGGAAGGCACGCCCGTCGTCGCGCTCTGCGGCAAGGTCTGGGTCCCGGGACGCGATCCGAAGAAGTACCCGGTCTGCCCGATGTGCAAGGAGATCTACGAGGGCATGCCGCTGGGCGGCGGGGACAAGGACAAGTCCGGCAAGGGCAGCGGCGGCAAGAGCTGACGTCCGCGCTCCTCGCCGGCGGAAACAGGGGCGGACGTGGACAGCGGTCAGGGTGACGACGGCGCGTTCGGCGCGGCGGACGCGCCCGGCGACGACGACGCGAGCGACGGCGAGCGGGTGCACTCGCTCGTCGCGCAGAGCCGGTTCGCCGAGGCGCACGCCCTCGTCAGCGATGCCTTCGTGGAGCGCAACGGCAGCGCGGGCTACCTGCTGCGCGCCTGGATCCTCGCGCAGGAGAAGCGGCGCCCCGAGGCCCGCGAGTCGGTCGACTGGGCACTGGCGCTCGCCGGGCCCGCGGAGGCGGCCGACGTCTTCGTGCTGGCCGGGGTCGTGCTGCTCTCGCTGGACGAGCCGCACGCGGCGCTGACCGTCGCGCTGCGGGCCACCGGCGCCGACCCCGACGGCTGGGAGCCGTCGGTGCTGCTCTCCGACGTCTACCGGCGGCTCGGCCGGGTGCCCGACGCGGTGGCCGCCGCCCGCCGCGCGGTCGCGCTCGCCCCGCAGGAGGCCGAGGCGCAGGTCGCGCTGGCCCGTTCGCTGACCTCGGGGCGCGGGCTGCTCGGCCGGGTGCCCAAGCGGCACCGCGCCGAGCACCAGAGCGCGGTGGAGCGGGCGCTGATGCTCGGCGCCGACCCCAGCCAGCTCACCGCGCCGCGCGGCGGGGCACTGGCCGGGATCATCGCCGTGGCCCTGCTGGTGGGCGTGCAGCTCTTCCGGATCGCGACCGGTGACGTGTGGCAGATCATCGCCACCGCCGCCGGGGCCGCGGCGGCCCTGGTCCTGATCGTGGTCCTGCTGACGGTGGCCGGGCGCCGCTCCGGTACGCCGCTGCCCGCCCGGCTGCGGGGCATCCGTGCCACCGTCCGTACGGAGCTGGCCGCCGATCCCTGGCTGCGCCGGGTCCGGGAGATCAACGCCGTCGCCGTACTCCCGCTGGTGCCGCTGGTCACCACCGTGCTGCCCTGCGACAAGGAACGGCAGCGCGCGCCGTGGCCGCTGTGGGCGGTCTCCGCCGTGACCGCGGCCGGTCTGGCCGCCGTGGTCGTCGTCGGCCTCGCCGTCCGCTGGTGGTACGGCGGGCCCTTCGCCGAGCGCGCGTTCCTGCGGAGCTGGAACGGGCGTGTGCAGCTCGCGGCCGTGTTCGCGCTGCTGGGCGCCACCCTCGCCCTGGCCTCCGCCCCCGACGTGCCCCACTCCGCGTGGCAGGCCCTCACCATCGCCCACTTGGCGTGGCTGCTCCTCGGTGTGACCCTCACCGTGCTGCTGGCCGTGCGCGCCCAACGCGAGAGGGCGGCTGCCGCCTTCTAGCCTTTCCCGGGCCGGGTACGCGGTGCCCCGCTCCGGCGGCCCCCGCACTCCCGGCCGGTGGGGGCTGGCCGCGCAGTGCCTCCCCCCAGCTACCGCTGGGAGGTGCCCCCCGGCGCCCCTCGGGGCCCGCGCCCGTCGTCTTTGCCCGCGCCCGGGCGGGGCAAGTCTGCCGCGAGCGGGTGAGCCGAGCGCTTCAGGGACGCGGGAACTGCGCGACCAGGCATGACGCTTCCGCGGTCGGAGAACGGTCCTCGGTCAGGCAGCTGCGGGATTGGTCTATGCCAATCGCGGATTACGGGTCAGGATGGCCCCCATGGACCTCATTCCGGCCCCGCGCCATCAGACCCCGTACGGCACCGACGACGCCTTCGTCCTCGGGCCCGAGACGACCCTCACCGCGACCCCCGGCGCCGAAGGCGCCGCGCGCTGGCTGCGCGGAGTGCTCGCGGCAGCGACGGGCCTGCCGCTGGCGCCGGTGGAGCCGTCCGGGAAGGACGTGATCCGGCTGGCGGTGGACGACGCGGTGGCCAGGGACCTGGGCCCCGAGGGCTACCGCATCATGGCCGCGCCCAACTCCGGCGTGCACGTCTTCGGCGGGAGCCCCGCCGGCGTCTTCTGGGGCGCGCAGACCCTGCGCCAGCTCCTGGGGGCCGACGCCTTCCGCCGGGCGCCCCTGGGGGAGCGCGAGTGGCGCGTGCCGACCTGCCAGATACAGGACGCCCCCCGCTTCGCCTGGCGCGGCTTCATGCTCGACGTGGCACGGCACTTCATGCCGAAGGACGTCGTGTTCAAGTACCTCGACCTGATGGCCGCCCACAAGCTGAACGTGCTGCACTTCCACCTCACCGACGACCAGGGCTGGCGGGTGGAGATCAAGCGCTACCCGAAGCTGACCGAGGTCGGCGCGTGGCGCGAGCGCACGAAGGTCGGGCTGCGCGAGTCGCCGCTGTGGGACGAGCGCCCGCACGGCGGTTACTACACCCAGGACGACATCCGCGAGATCGTCGCGTACGCCGCCGAGCGGCACATCACCGTCGTCCCCGAGGTCGACATCCCCGGCCACTCGCAGGCGGCCATCGCCGCGTACCCGGAGCTCGGCAACACCGACGTCGTCGACACCTCGGCCCTCTCCGTGCTGACCACGTGGGGGGTCAACCCCAATGTGCTCTCGCCCGCCGAGAGCACCCTGCGCTTCTACGAGAACGTCTTCGCCGAGCTGCTGGAGCTGTTCCCCGGCGAGTTCTTCCACGTCGGCGGCGACGAGTGCCCCAAGGACCAGTGGCGCGCCTCGCGTTCGGCGCAGGAGCGGATGCAGGAGCTGGGCCTGGAGGACGAGGACGAGCTGCAGAGCTGGATGATCGGCCACTTCGACCACTGGCTGACCGAGCGCGGCCGGCGGCTGATCGGCTGGGACGAGATCCTGGAGGGCGGCCTCGCCGAGGGCGCCGCCGTGTCGTCGTGGCAGGGATACGCCGGCGGCATCGCGGCGGCCAAGGCCGGGCACGACGTGGTCATGTGCCCCCAGACCCATGTCTACCTGGACTGGCGGCAGTCGGAGGACCCCGAGGAGCCGGTGCCGATCGCGCACGCCCGCGGCCTGGAGGACGTCTTCCGCTTCGAGCCGGTTCCGCCGCAGCTCACCGAGAAGGAGGCGGCGCACGTCATCGGCACCCAGGCCAACATCTGGACCGAAGTCATGGACTCCGTACGGGTGCTGGACTACATGGCCTTCCCGCGGCTCGCCGCCTTCGCCGAGGTCGCCTGGTCGGACCTGCCCGCCGCCGACGAGCGCGACTGGCCGGAATTCGAAGCCCGGATGCGGACCCACTACGCCCGACTGGACGCCCTGGGCGTGGAGTACCGGCCGCCGGGCGGCCCGCTGCCGTGGCAGCGCCGCCCCGGCGTCCTCGGCCGTCCCAAGGACGGTCCGCCCCCGATCGTGTGACTGATTCCGCAACTTCCGCACCCGGCGCGGGCGGAGCTGGCACGGTGGAGTGGCGTACCGTCGCAACACACCCGAAGGATGGCAATTCCGGCACAGCGGTTGATTCCGTCAGAGCCGTACGATCGCGCCCGTGACGGACGGATCGGTACTTCGTGGACCCTCGCGTTGACCACCGTGGAACATGTGCCAGAGTTGCCACGTCCAGGCTGTGAGCACGTACGGTACGGCTACCGCGCGACGGAGGAAGGCCGGGAAGGGGCAGGCTGCGTGAGCACGTATGCACGGCGGACGGCGGAGAACGTGACGCTGCCGTCCTCGCTCGACGAGGCGGTGGAGGCGCTCGCCGCCATGCCCAGCGCCGTGCCCGTCGCAGGCGGCACCGACCTGATGGCGGCGGTGAACTCCGGGCTGCTGCGCCCGGACGCGCTGGTCGGCCTCGGCCGGATCAGTGAGATCCGCGGCTGGCAGTACGCGGACGGCGCGGCGCTGCTCGGCGCCGGACTGACCCACGCGCGGATGGGGCGACCGGACTTCGCCGCCCTCATCCCCGCGCTCGCCGCCGCCGCCCGCTCCGCGGGACCGCCGCAGATCCGCAACGCGGGCACCCTCGGCGGCAACATCGCGACCGCGGCCCCGACCGGCGACGCCCTCCCGGTGCTCGCCGCGCTGGAGGCCAGCGTCATCGTCGCCGGACCCGAGGGCGACCGCGAACTCCCGGTCAGCCACCTGCTCACCGGCATGGACCCGCTGCGCCCCGGCGAACTCCTCGCGTTCGTGAGGATTCCGCTGCTGCACGCGCCGCAGACCTTCCTCAAGGCCACCGGGCGCACCGGGCCGGGGCGCGCGGTGGCCTCCGTCGCGCTCGTGGTCGACCCCGCGCGCCGCCAGGTGCGCTGTTCGGTGGGCGCGGTCGCGCCGGTGCCGCTGCGGCCCCTGGAGGCCGAGCAGTGGGTCGCGGGCCTCATCGACTGGGACGGCGACCGCAATCTCGCCCCCGAGGCGTGCACGGCCTTCGGCGAGTACGTGGCCGCCGCGTGCATCCCGGACCAGGAAGGTGTCGAACTGCCGCCCGCCGCCGTCCAGCTACGCCGTACCGTGGCCGCACTGTCCCGTCGAGCGCTCGGGAGGGCACTGGCATGACCGACCAGCCGCAGCCGCAGCCGGGCGCACCCGGCACCGACGACAGGTCGGGCACGTCCGGCGGGTCCGGTACGTCGCCCGGCACGTCGGGGACCTGGCAGCCCGTGCCCGGCGGCGGGGACTACGACCCCGACCAGACCATGCACGTCTCCTTCGCGGCCCAACTGCCGCCGGAGCCGCGGCCGGGCGAGGACCCGCTCGGCGCGCACGGCCCGGCGGGACCGCCCGTCACCGGTGAGGGCGACCCGGTCACCCAGTGGTCGATCCCGGTCATAAAGGACGACGCGGACGGCGACTCGGGGGAGTTCTCCGTCGGCTCCTTCGCCTCGCCGTGGGACCAGGCACCGTCACCCGCGCCCACGCAGTCCTTCCCCGCCGGGATGTTCGGGCAGGGCGCGGCGGCCGCCGCGCAGGCCCAGGCGGCCGCTCAGGCCGCCGCCCAGGCGCAGGCCGGGCAGGGCGCACCGCAGGACCAGCTCACCGGGCAGTGGGACTTCAGCGGCGTCGGCACCGGCATCGACCCCGGCACGGGCCTGGGCACCGGCCTGGGCGCGGGAGTTGACGAGGGGCTGCCCTGGCCGCCCACCCAGGCCGCCTGGTCCGCCGCCGTCGACGACCCGGAGGGCCCGCCGCCCGGCGCGGGACACCAGGCCACCGCCGACAGCGCGTTCACGCACACCGGCCACGACGCCGACTACGGCACCGGCCACGACCCGGCGGCCAGGACGCGCGCCCCCGGCGACCCCGAGAGCCCCGGCAGCGCGGGCGCGCTGCACGACCCCGAGGGCCTGTCGGACGGCCTCACCCCGCTCACCGGGATCGGCGCGCTCGACGGCGTCGACGGCCTGTCCGCGCTCGACGGTCTCAGCGGCCTCGACGCCCTGCCGGGCGGCCTGGACGGCCTGGACGGCCTGTCGGCGCTGCCCGCGCTGCCCGCGCTCGACGGCGGCGAGGAACTGGTGGCGGACGGCCACGTACCGGACGGCCACGTACCGGACGGCCTCGCGCCGGGCGAACTGCCCCCGGCCGGGCCGCTCCCCGACGCCGTGGACGGCCTCACGCCCGACGCCCTCGCCCCCGACCCCCTCGCCCCGGACTCCGGTACGGCGGAGGCGGACGGCGACCTCGCGGCCGACGAGGCCGAGCGGGAGCCGGAGCCGGAACCCGTCGAGGAGACCCACAGCGAACACCCCCTCGCCTCCTACGTCCTGCGCGTCAACGGCGCCGACCGCCCGGTGACCGACGCCTGGCTCGGCGAGTCGCTGCTCTACGTGCTGCGCGAACGCCTCGGCCTCGCCGGTGCCAAGGACGGCTGCGAACAGGGCGAGTGCGGGGCCTGCTCCGTCCAGGTCGACGGCCGTCTGGTCGCCTCCTGCCTGGTGCCCGCGGCCACCGCGGCGGGCAGCGAGGTCCGTACCGTCGAGGGCCTGACCGTGGACGGCCGCCCCTCCGACGTCCAGCGCGCGCTCGCCGAATCCGGCGCCGTACAGTGCGGCTTCTGCATCCCCGGCATGGCGATGACGGTGCACGACCTGCTGGAGGGCAACCACAAACCCACCGACCTGGAGACCCGCCAGGCGCTGTGCGGCAACCTCTGCCGCTGCTCCGGCTACCGCGGCGTCCTCGACGCCGTCGACCAGGTCATCGCCGCCCGCGAGGCCGCCGCCGACGACCCCGACAACCCGGCGTCCGCGGCCTCCTCCACCGCCGCCCGCGTCCCGCACCAGGGCGGCCCCTCGGGAGGCGCCGTATGACCGGCATCATCGACGGACCGGGGCCCGTCGCGGAGACCCTGGCGGGCGCCGGGGCGGTACGGGGGATCGGCGCGTCGCTGCCCTCGGCCGACGCGCTCCAGAAGGCGCAGGGCACCTACCCGTACGCGGCGGATCTGTGGGCCGAGGGGCTGCTGTGGGCGGCCGTGCTGCGCTCGCCGTACCCGCACGCGCGGATCACCCGGATCGACACCAGCGAGGCCGTCGCGATGCCCGGCGTGCGGGCCGTCGTCACGCACGAGGACGTGCCGGGCGACGCGATGCACGGCCGCCGGGTCGCGGACCGCCCGGTCTTCGCCGAGGACCTGGTGCGGCACCACGGCGAGCCGATCGCCGCCGTCGCCGCCGACCACCCCGACACCGCCCGGCTGGCCGCCGCCGCGATCCTCGTCGAGTACGAGGTGCTGGAGCCGGTCACCGACCCCGAGAAGGCGTTCGCCGCCGAGCCGCTGCACCCCGACGGCAATCTGATCCGGCACATCCCGCTGCGCTTCGGCGACCCCGACGCGATCGGCGACGTCATCGTGGAGGGCCTGTACCGGGTCGGTCGCCAGGACCCGGCGCCGATCGGCGCCGAGGCCGGACTCGCCGTCCCGCGCCCGGACGGCGGCGTCGAGCTGTACGTCGCCTCCACCGACCCGCACGCCGACCGCGACCTGGCCGCCGCCTGCTTCGGCCTCGAACCCGACCGCGTCAAGGTCGTCGTCACCGGCGTGCCCGGCGCGATGGGCGACCGCGAGGACTCCGGCGTCCAGCTCCCGCTCGGCCTGCTCGCGCTCAAGACCGGCTGCCCGGTCAAATTCGTGGCCACCCGCGAGGAGTCCTTCCTCGGCCACGCCCACCGCCACCCCACCCTGCTGCGCTACCGGCACCACGCCGACGCCGAGGGCCGCCTGGTCAAGGTCGAGGCGCAGATCCTGCTCGACGCGGGCGCGTACGCCGACGCCTCCTCCGACGCGCTCGCCGCCGCCGTGGCCTTCGCGGCCGGTCCCTACGTCGTCCCGCACGTCTTCGTCGAGGGCTGGGCCGTACGCACCAACAACCCGCCGTCCGGCCACGTACGCGGCGAGGGCGCGCTCCAGGTCTGCGCCGCGTACGAGGGCCAGATGGACAAGCTCGCCGCGAAGGTCGGTCTGGATCCGGCCGAGATCCGGATGCGCAACGTCCTGGCCACCGGCGACCTGCTGCCCACCGGCCAGACCGTCACCTGCCCCGCGCCCGTCGGCGAGCTGCTGAAGGCCGTACGCGACGCCGAACTGCCGCCCCTGCCCGACGGCGACGACGAGTCGCAGTGGCTGCTGCCCGGCGGCACCTCGGGCGCGGGCGAGCCGGGCGCGGTACGGCGCGGGGTCGGCTACGCGCTCGGCATGGTCCACGTGCTCGGCGCCGAGGGCGCCGACGAGGTGTCGACCGCGACCGTACGCGTCCACGACGGCCGCGCCACCGTCATCTGCGCCGCCGTCGAGACCGGCCAGGGATTCACCACGCTGGCGCGGCAGATCGTCCAGGAAGTCCTCGGCATCGACGACGTCCAGGTGCTGCCGTCCGACACCGACCAGCCGCCGTCGGGACCCTCCGCGCGCGGACGCCACACCTGGGTGTCCGGCGGCGCGGTCGAGCGCGCGGCCAAGATGGTCCGCACCCAGCTGCTCCAGCCGCTCGCCGCCAAATTCGGCATGTCCGTGGAGCTGCTGTCCATCGCCGACGGCAAGATCACCTCGTACGACGGTGTGCTGTCCACCACCGTCGCCGAGACCCTCGACGGCAAGGAGCTGTGGGCCACCGCGCAGTGCCGCCCGCACCCGACCGACCGGCTCGACGACACCGGCCAGGGCGACGCCTTCGTCGGCCTCACCTTCTGCGCGATTCGCGCCGTGGTCGACGTCGACATCGAACTGGGCGCCGTGCGCGTGGTCGAGATGGCCGTCGCCCAGGACGTCGGCCGCATCCTCAACCCCCGCCAGCTCGCCGCCCGCATCGAGGCCGGGATCACCCAGGGCGTCGGCCTCGCCCTGATGGAGGACCTCCGCGCGCCCCGAGGCATCGTCAAACGCCCCAGCCTCACCGGATACTCCCTGCCGACCGCCCTCGACGCCCCCACGGTCCGCATCATCCGGCTGGTCGAGGAGCGCGACGTCCTCGCCCCCTTCGGCGCCAAGGCCGTCTCCGCGGTCCCCGTCGTCACCGCCCCCGCCGCGGTGGCCGCCGCCGTCCGCGCCGCCACCGCCCGCCCCATCCCCCGCCTCCCCATCCGCCCCCAAGCCGCGGTGGTCAAACCCCAGAACTAGCGCCTGTCCGGCGGATCATGGGCGGTCCAGGCGGTGCCCGGTACGTGCGAGCGCAAGGCGCCGGGGCGGCCTCGTAGCGGAGCTATCCGGGGCGGGTTGAGCTTGTCAGGAGCGCGGCCGCGGCTGAGCGTGCCGGTCCACCGCGCCCCTGGACAACGTGGCCCGGCGCCTTTACGCGGCGCGCGCCAGGCGGGTCACAGGCGCATGCCGGTCGCCATGTCGCGGACGGCTTCCAGGGCTTGTTGCTGGAGGCCGCCGCCGAAGGTGACGCGGGTGGCACCGAGGAAGGCCAGCTCGCGGGGGGAGGGCCCGCCGGGACGGCAGAGGGCGTTGAGGGGGAGCGGGACGGCTTCGGCGATCTCGGCGAGGAGGGCGGGCGGGGCGAGGATCGGGTAGACGCAGTCGGCTCCGGCGGCGGCGTAGAGCAGCCCGCGCTCGACGGCGGCGCCGGTCGTACGGTCGCCGCGCAGAAACGTGTCGATGCGCGCGTTGACGACCAACGCGTCCCCGGCGGCGGCGCGTACGGCCGCGAGCCGGTCCGCCTGCCGCCGGGGCTCGACCAGCCCCCTGGACCCCGGCTCGGAGTCCTCCAGATTGCACCCGACGGCCCCGGCCTCCAGCAGCCGCTCGACCAACTCCTCGGGCGCCAGCCCGTATCCGGCCTCGACGTCGGCCGACACGGGGACGTCCACGGCGCGGGTGATCCGCCGGATCGCGGCGAACATCTCGTCGGCGGGCGCCTCGCCGTCCTCGTACCCCAGCGACGCCGACACCCCGGCGCTGGGTGTCGCCAGCGCCGGGAAGCCCGCGTCCGCGAACACCCGCGCGCTGGCCGCGTCCCACGGCCCGGGCAGCACCAACGGATCGGCGGCGTCCCGCCCGTGATGCAGCGCCAGCAGCGCCTTCGCGCCCCCCGCCCCGGCCCCGGCCACGTCCCCCGCCCCGGCCACGCCTCCCGCCCCGGCCCCCGCGCCGCTCACGCGCTCGCCGCCGGCTGCGTCCTGAACGTCACGTTGAACCGGTTCCACGCGTTGATCGCCACGATCGCGGCCCCCAGGCGCGCCAACTCGTCCGCGTCGAAGTGCTCCGCCGCCCGCGCGTACACCTCGTCCGGCACGAACCCGTCCGTCAGCAGCGTCACCGCCTCCGTCAGCGCCAGCGCCGCCCGTTCCTTCTCGCTGTAGACGCCGTCGACCTCTTCCCACGCGCTCAGCAGGAAGATCCGCTGGTCGCTCTCCCCGGCCTTCCGCGCGTCCTTGATGTGCATGTCCAGGCAGAACGCGCACCGGTTGATCTGCGATGCCCTGATCTTCACCAGCTCCGCGACCACGGGGTCGAGCCCCTTCGCCGCCGCCTGGCTGAACCCCAGCATCGCCCGGAACGCGTCCGGCGCGTGCTTCGCGTAATCCACTCGCTCACTCATACCGACGACGCTACGGCCTGATCGCCCCGCGCCGTTGTACCACTCCCGCCCCAAATCCCTGGGCCAATCGCGGCGGGAGCGGACGGGCGGCCCGGCTTCGGGCCCGGCTTCAGCTCTCCGCCGCCGCCAGGGCCGCCTCGATGTCGGCGACGGAGGCCGGTGACGGGGGCTCGGCCATGAAGTCGGCGACCGACTTGTCCGCGTAGGGCAGCCCGTACGCCGCCGTGCCGGGCTGGAACCGCCGGCCCTCGGCGAGCGGCCCGGCGTCCACCGTGTCGAAGCCGAGCAGATCGAGCAGCTCAGCGGCGTGCGCCTTCGCGTCGGCGTCGTCACCGGCGATGGGCAGGGCGCTGCGGTCGGCCGCTCCCGCCGGACGCGGCAGCGCCGCCAGGTGCTTGAAGAAGATGTTGTTGAACGCCTTCACCACGTGGGCACCGTCCAGATACCCCTGGAGCAGCCCGCTGTCGGTGGTCTTCTTCTCGACCAGCTCGGCGATGTCGCCGTCGCGCTGCGGGTAGTAGTTGCCGGTGTCGATCACGGTCTTGCCCGCCAGCGGCTCCCGCGGAATCCGCGGGTACGCCTTGACCGGGACCGTCACCACCACCCAGTCCCCGGCGGCGGCGGCCTCCGCCGCCGTGCCCGCGCGGGCTCGTGGGCCGAGCTCCGCGACGAGGTCCGCGAGGGTTTCCGGCCCCCGGGAGTTGCTGAGCACCACATCGAGCCCGCTGTCGACCGCCAGCCGGGCCAGGGTGCCGCCGATGTTTCCGCTGCCGATCAGTCCCAAAGTCGCCATACCGGCGGCAACCGCCACGGCCACGTCAGTATTTCCGCCGGTCCGGTCGTTCACCCTGTCAGCGGCGCCGGTGCGGCCCGAGTGCGAGGAGCACGTCGCCGAGCTGGGCGGCGGTCAGGGGTGGCGCGGGCAGGGTTTTCGCCTTCGGCGGCGTCTTCGGCAGGGGCTCCGGCCCGGCCCGGAAGCCGTCCAGGAGCCTCTCCCCGCTTCGTGCCTGGAGAGTGATGTCGCTCAGATACCCCAGGACTCGGCCGGATCGTCCAGCCACACGTACTGCCCGTCGGCGTCGACCGTCAGCCCGAAGCGCTCGACCCCCGGCTTTCCCCGGCCCGTCCACCAGCGGAAGGCGGCCTCCACCCCGTCCCACAGCCGACGCGGCCCGTACTGGTGGACCGTGGACGCGGGCCGGCCGTCGCGGAAGGTCACGACGGCCCACGACGTGTCGGTGAGACCGTAGAACCAGACCGGCCGCGTGTCCCCGCGCTTCTCGGCCGCGGCCTGCACGCACCCGGGCACCCGCAGCCCCAACGCGAAGGGGCCCGCGGTGTACCGCCCGGTGAGGAATTCCGCCTCGGTGACGGTGGTCGTGGACGCGTCGGCGCCGTCCGTGCCCTCCTGCGATACGTCATCGCCGTGCCGTACGGCAGCCCTCCGCTGGGCACGGAGCTTCATGAACTCCACCAGCCGCGTGAACCGCCCCGACGCCACCCCGTCCCCGACGACCAGCCGTGCCACGGCGTCACCGTTCCCGTAATGCGTCCCCCACGGCGCCACGACGATCCCGCCGGGTGCCGTCTGCTCGACCCAGGCGTACGGGATCTCGCGCATCCCGCACGTGGCGATGACCCGGTCGTACGGCGCGCCCGGCAGGTGCCCGCCGTATCCGTCCCCCGTCACCACCGTCGGGCCGAGCCCCGCCCTTCGCAGCGACTCCCGGGCCGCTGCCGCCACCGCCGCGTCCACCTCGACGGTCGTCACCTTCTCGCCGCCGAGCCGGTGCGCCAGCAGCCCCGCGTTCCACCCCGTCCCGGTGCCGATCTCCAGCCCCGCGTTCCCGGGCCGCACCTCCAGGTCGCCGAGCATGGCGAACACGACGGACGGCATCGACGCCGAAGACGTCGACACCTTCCCCGGCGCCGTCCCGCTGTGCCGCCCGTCGTCCCACTGCGTCACGATCGGCACATCGGCCTCGGCGTACCCCAGCCACGCCGCCGGGTCCTCCGCCCTGCTCACGGCCACACTGACCTGTGCGCTGAGGTCGAACGGCCACATCACCTCGGGCAGAAACGCCGCCCGCGGCACCGCCGCGAAAGCCGCCGCCCAATCGTCCGTCATGACCCCCGCCGCGAGAAGCGACCGCCCCAACTCGGCCCAGCCCCGGCCCCGTTCGATCGATGTCACTTCCGATGCGTCCCGTCCCCGGGCGGCGTGGACCCATCCGGATTCGGCGGCTCCTCCGGCGGCGTCCACGGCGTCCCCGGCTGCCCGTCTCCCTCTCCACCGGCACGAATTCCTCGCGGAGTCTTCTCCACGGCACATCTCCTTTGCTCGGCCTTCCGCCCTATTCGCTGTCGTGTCCAGAATCCTGGGAGGCGGAGTGCGGTGTCCAGGGCGTTTCCTGTTCGCGCAAGAATTCGTCGCGGACAGCCGTGAGGAAGTCGCGCATGGCGTCGTCGGCGAGGGCACCCGAGGAGAAGTGCTCGAATTTCTTCACGTAAAGAGCGACGTCCCTGGGATCGGTCACCGCCATTTCGGCGTGCAGCGTCTCGACCGTGACCGTACGGTTGTCGCGGATGACGAAGGAGTGACCGGGAGCGTATTTTTGTGCTGCGGTGAGCGGGACGACGCGGATGTCGAGGTTGGGAAGCCCGGACAGGAAGATGAGCCTGTCCAGTTGGCCGGCCATCACCGGTGGCGGAACGAGCAGCCAGCGCAGTACGGGCTCGGTGACGACGAACCGCAGGGTCTTCGTCCTGTCGTACAGCACGCTCTGGCGATCGAGTCGCGCGGCGACCGTACGTGCCAACTGTTCGTCGCCCAACTCCTTGCGGGAGAGCACCGCCCGCCCGTACTCGGGTGTCTGCAACAGGCCCGGAATCAGAGACGGTTGGCGGACACGCCCAATGCCGTGAGGATGCGCTCCACGTCGATGACGCCGGGCGCGGTGCGGCCGTTCTCGATCTTGCTCAGTTTACTGGTGGACATGACGGCGCCGCGGGCCACAGCCTTCGCTTCATGCCCGGAGGCCTGCCGCAACGCCCGCAGCGCGGCGCCCAGTTCTGATCTGTTCACTCGCCGAACTCGGCCCACCAGTCGGTGAAGGGCCTCGCGTGTGCGAGCGCCACATCGCGGTACGCCCCGAACTCGTCGGCATCCGCCGCCTCGTGGACGTCCACGCCGAGGAACTTCCCAGCGCCGTCGTACGTCATGGCCGCCGCGATCCTGCCGTCGAACAGCCAGAAGTCAGGAGCCTGCGGCAGCGGGTTCTCCGTCTCGGTGGTGTCGAGGATGAAGAATTCCTCACCGGCCGTCATGTTCCGCTGGTATCCCCAGCCCAGTTCGAATCGCAGGTACGGTGTGAGAGGCCGTGACAAGATGTGTACCCGATAGATGCGTTTCCCGGCCCGGGTGATCTCGCGGACCGTCGTGACCCAGTCAGCGTCTCGGTAGTCCTCCGGTTGATCCTCTCCTGCGAGGAAGGCGTGATAGGCGGTCATACCACCGGACTTGCTGTAGTCGTCCAGCGTTTCCAGCCGGAACGCTTCCCGCTCGAACTGCGAGAACATCTCGCCGAGCGTTTTAGAGGAGCCCGTCACGGATGGCCTTTCTGATCAGTTCCACAGGGATTTCGACCATGCCTTCGTGAGCGGGGATGCTCCGACCGTGCTCGGTGATGTGCGGCCCCTGCACTGCGAGGGTGCCCCGGTCGGTCACGTACAGCGTCGGACAATCGCCGTCGTCGCACGATCCGACGAGTCGTGTCAGCTCCACTGCTGCCCCCAGGGAAGAGACGGTGTCGTGTTCGATGCTCCCGAGTGACCGTCCCCCGGCGCAAGGGATGCGGGTTTCCACAACAGGAAACCCGCATGGACCGAATCACGGTCCTCCGGTTTCGCCTCGCTGGACGCTCATGTCGGCGACCTCCCGGCCACGAGCACTGAGGCCCGCTCTCTCAAGCTCGAGTGCTCCGGATCGTGCAAGCCGCAGGAGACGACAGCACACAAGAAGAGGGCGGCACCCCGTACGGGGTGCCGCCCTCTTCTTTCGCCATATCAGGCAATGGAGGCCGTGACCGGAATCGAACCGGCGTAACTCGCTTTGCAGGCGAGTCCCTCAACCACTCGGGCACACGGCCAGGTGTGTGTGCGGTGTGGTTCGACCTTCGCGGGTGGGGCGGGGGTGGGTCAAGGGTGGGGGAGGGGGTGCAACGGGACTGCCATACGGCGTTCATGAACGGGGGTGCGGGCCGGGGCGGGAAGGCGGCCGGGACGAGGGCGGGACGAGGGCGGGGCGTAGGGCGAAAGGCGGAGGGAAAGGGGGTCGCAGGGCAGGGGTGAAAGGGGCTGATGCCCCTTACCCTTGGCTGGTGACTGCCTCCGACACTCGCCGTGACCAGCGGCTTCCTGGAATCGACCCCGATACCGCCCCGGCCGCGCCGGAAGGCGTGATGGGGCGGTCGTACCGCGCGCTGACCCTGGGCATCGTGTCGGTGGTGCTGATGATCGCGTTCGAGGCGACCGCGGTGGGGACGGCGATGCCGATCGCGGCGCGGGAGCTGGACGGTCTCGGGCTGTACGCGTTCGCGTTCTCGGGGTATTTCACGACGTCGCTGCTCGCGATGGTGGTCAGCGGGCAGTGGTGCGACCGGTCGGGGCCGCTGCCGCCGCTGGCGGCGGGCATCGGCGGCTTCGCGGCGGGACTGGTGATCAGCGGGACCGCGCAGTCGATGTGGCCGTTCGTGCTCGGCCGGGCCGTGCAGGGGCTCGGCGGCGGGCTCGTGATCGTCGCGCTGTACGTGGTGGTCGGCCGGGCGTATCCGGAACGGCTGCGGCCCTCGGTGATGGCCGCCTTCGCGGCGTCGTGGGTGGTGCCGTCGATCGTCGGGCCGCTGGTGTCGGGGACGGTCACCGAACACCTCGGCTGGCGCTGGGTGTTCCTGGCCATCCCGGTCCTGGTGGCGCTGCCGCTCGCCGTCATGCTGCCGCCCCTGCGGCGGGCCGCGCACGCCCCCGACCCGGCCCCCGAGACGCTGCCCGAGGCCCCCGAGCCGGTCGCGCCGCCCGTACGGGACGGGCGGCGGATCTGGTACGCGGTGGCGCTCGCGACGGGCGCGGCGCTGTTGCAGTACGCGGGTCAGGACATCAGCCCGCTCTCGGTGATACCGGCCGTCGCGGGCATCGTGCTGCTCGTACCGTCCGCGCTGCGGCTGCTGCCGCCCGGCACTTTCCGCGCGGTGCGCGGGCTGCCCACGGTGATCCTGATGCGCGGGATCGCGGCGGGCACCTTCATCGCCGCCGAGAGCTTCATCCCGCTGATGCTGGTCACCCAGCGCGGCCTGTCCGCGACCATGGCGGGTCTGTCGCTGGCGGGCGCCGGGCTCACCTGGGCGCTCGGCTCGTACGTCCAGGCCCGCCCGCGCCTGGCGCCGGTCCGCGAACGCCTCGCGCAGTTCGGCATGGTGCTGTCCGCCGCCGCCATCTGCGGCGCCTGCCTCGCCCTCGTCCAGTCCGTACCGGTGTGGATCGTGGCCGTCGCCTGGTGCGCGGGCGGCCTCGGCATGGGCCTGGTCATCTCCACCCTCAGCGTGCTGATGCTGGAGCAGTCCGCCCCCGCGGAGGCCGGTGCCAACTCCGCGGCCCTCCAGGTCTCCGACGCCCTCTCCAACGTCCTCCTGGTCGCCGCCGCCGGCACCGTCTTCGCCGCCCTCGGCGGCGGCACGGTCGGCGCCACCGCCGACGCGAGCACCACCACGACGGCACACCCCGCGGCCTTCGCCGCCGTCTTCCTCCCCGCCGCCGCGCTGGCCCTCGTGGGCGCCTTCGTAGCGGGGCGCCTGCGCCCCCACCCGAAATCGGCGTGAGACCGACCGCCTGCGCCCGGGACGGCGTGTCACCGTACGAGACGGCGTCCGCGCGCCCGTATGTGAGCTGAGTCGCACACGGGCGGCGCGGTGGCGTCGGGACGGGGGTGAGGGGGTGCGGCCGGTAGGCTGAGGCGGTTTTCGTACCGACCCGCCGCGAGACGAACCTCAACGGAGACCGTGACTACCACCGCCGCATCGCACCCGCACCATCTGTCTCCCGCCTTCCCCGGGCGCGCGCCCTGGGGGACGGCGAACAAGCTTCGGGCCTGGCAGCAGGGGGCCATCGACGCGTACGTCGCCAAGCAGCCGCGGGACTTCCTCGCGGTGGCGACACCCGGCGCCGGGAAGACCACCTTCGCGCTGTCGCTGGCGTCGTATCTGCTCCACAACCACCTGGTGCAGCAGATCACGGTGGTGGCGCCCACCGAGCACCTGAAGACGCAGTGGGCGGACGCGGCGGCGCGGATAGGGATCAAGCTGGACCCGGAGTACAGCGCGGGCCCCGTCGGCAAGGAGTACCACGGCGTCGCCGTGACGTACGCGGGCGTCGGGGTGCGGCCGATGCTGCACCGCAACCGCTGCGAGCAGCGCAAGACGCTGGTGATCCTGGACGAGATCCACCACGCGGGCGACAGCAAGTCGTGGGGCGAGGCGTGCCTGGAGGCGTTCGACCCGGCGACGCGGCGGCTGGCGCTGACCGGGACGCCGTTCAGGTCGGACACCAACCCGATCCCCTTCGTGGTGTACGAGGAGGGCAACGACGGCATCCGCCGCAGCGCCGCCGACTACACGTACGGGTACGGCAACGCGCTCAACGACGGCGTCGTGCGCCCGGTGATCTTCCTCAGCTACAGCGGCAACATGCGCTGGCGCACCAAGGCGGGCGACGAGATCGCGGCGCGCCTGGGCGAGCCGATGACGAAGGACGCCATCGGGCAGGCGTGGCGGACCGCGCTCGCGCCGACCGGCGACTGGATCCCGAACGTGCTGAAGGCCGCCGACCAGCGGCTGACCGAGGTCCGCAAGGGCATCCCGGACGCGGGCGGCCTGGTGATCGCCACCGACCAGGACTCGGCCCGCGCCTACGCCAAGCTGCTCAAGGAGATCTCCGGGCACAAGCCGACCGTCGTGCTCTCCGACGACCCCGGCTCCTCCAAGCGGATCGAGAAGTTCAGCGAGTCCGAGGACCGGTGGATGGTCGCGGTCCGGATGGTGTCGGAGGGCGTCGACGTGCCCCGCCTCGCGGTCGGCGTGTACGCCACGACGATCTCGACGCCGCTGTTCTTCGCGCAGGCCGTGGGCCGTTTCGTACGGTCGCGGCGGCGCGGCGAGACGGCGTCGGTGTTCGTTCCGACCATCCCGATGCTGCTGGAATTCGCCAACGAGATGGAGGTCGAGCGCGACCACGTGCTCGACAAGCCCAAGAAGCAGGGCGAGGAGGACCCCTTCGCGGAGGAGGACAAGCTCCTCGCGGACGCGGAGAAGGCCGAGGACGAGGCCACCGAGGAGGACATGCTGCCCTTCGAGGCGCTGGAGTCCGACGCGGTCTTCGACCGGGTGCTGTACGACGGGGCCGAGTTCGGCATGCAGGCGCATCCGGGCAGCGAGGAGGAGCAGGACTACCTCGGCATCCCCGGACTCCTCGAACCGGACCAGGTCCAGATACTGCTGCAGAAGCGGCAGGCCCGACAGATCGCCCACAGCCGGAAGAAGCCGGACGAAGAGGCCGATCTGCTCGAACTCCCCGCCGAGCGGCGCCCGATCGTCACCCACCGCCAACTGCTCGAACTGCGCAAGCAGTTGAACACGCTCGTGGCCGCGTACAACCATCAGAGCGGTAAGCCGCACGGGGTGATTCACACCGAATTGCGCCGTGCGTGCGGCGGGCCGCCGAGCGCCGAGGCGACGGCGGGACAGCTCGGCGAGCGGATCAAGAAGGTGCAGGAGTGGGCGACCCGAATGCGATGATGTCGGCCGTATTGTAGAGGGTGGATCTCCAAAGTCGGGTCAAGCCAGCGCCCGGATTGTGGACGACCCCTTCCGCTGAGCGGTACCCGCTCGCTACGGTGCCGGTCACGCACGCGCCGTGGCAGTGCAGCCGCGGAGCGCAGCCGGTATGACGACTACCGGCGGCCTCTCCGCGCACTGCCGCGGGACCGGCAGTGCGTTACCGCCGTGGAGATGGCCGCCGCCTACGAGGAGGGGGCGTCGTGACCGCGGAGACGTCTCAAACGCTTGACCGGGGCCTGCGGGTTCTCAAGCTGCTCGCCGACACCGACCACGGCCTGACGGTGACCGAGCTGGCCGCCAAACTCGGTGTGAACCGGACGGTGGTCTACCGCTTGCTGGCCACGCTGGAGCAGCATTCGCTGGTCCGCCGTGACCTCGGCGGCCGGGCGCGCGTCGGACTGGGCGTGCTCGGTCTGGCCCACCAGGTGCACCCGCTGCTGCGCGAGGCCGCACTGCCCGCGTTGCGCTCGCTCGCCGAGGAGATCGGGGCGACCGCCCACCTGACCCTCGTCGACGGCAGCGAGGCGCTGGCCGTCGCCGTCGTGGAGCCGACCTGGACCGACTACCACGTGGCCTATCGCACCGGCTTCCGGCACCCGCTGGACCGCGGGGCCGCGGGGCGCGCCATTCTCGCCGGGCGGGGCATGCAGCCGACGCCCGACGGGTCGCGCTGGGAGCGGTTCGTCGAGGAGGAGTCCCTGGGCGCCCGCCCGGCCGAGGGGCCGCCCGCCGCCCATACCGTCACCGCCACCGAGCCGGTCCGGTACGTCCTCACCCACGGCGAGCTGGAGGCCGGTGCCAGCGGGGCCGCCGCGCCCCTCCTGGGCGTCCCCGGCATCGAGGGGAGCGTCGGCGTCGTCATGCTCGCCGACTCGGTCCCCGAGAGGGTCGGTGCGCGCGTCGTGGAGGCCGCCACGGAGGTCGCCGACGCCCTGCGCTAGGGCGCTGAGCCTCCCCACAAGGGTGCGCCCCCAGGCCCCCGGGCCCGTGCCGGGTCCTTTGCCGGGACGCCGGCTACGCGTCTTCACGGGCGCGGCCCAAGGGGGCTCCTTTGCCGGGACGCCGCTACGCGTTTTGGGCTGCTGCCCCGGGGCGGTTGTTTTGCTGGGGGCGGTGGGCCGTGTTTTGGGGGGCGCGGGGGACTGCGCGGCCAGCCATGATGCTGCCGCAGGTCACCACCCGCCCCGGTGGGGCGGTTCGGTTGTGTCCGGGCCACCGGCCGGTGGTGGGTTGCTCGCGCAGTTCCTCGCGCCCCTGAGGGGGCGCTGGTCGTGCGTGCGTGCGGGTAGCTGGGGCCCGGCCCCGGGGCGGTTGCTTTGCTGGGGGCGGTGGGCCGTGTTTTTAGGGGCGCGGGGAACTGCGCGGCCAGCCATGGTGCTGCCGCGGGTCACCGCCGGTCTCGGCGGGGCTGTTCGGTTGGGTCCGGGCCACCGGCCGGTGGTGGGTTGCTCGCGCGGTTCCTCGCGCCCCTGAGGGGCCACTGGTCGTGCGGGGGCGTGGCCGCGAGGGCGGGGGGTGTGAAATAGGGTCGGCGGCATGCGTAGAAGCAGCGTCTCCCGGCGGACCGTGACTCTGGCCGTCTGCGGAGCAGTCACGGCCGGGCTGCTGGCCGTCGCGGCCCTCGCCCCGCTCCCGATCTCGATCGTGGAGCCGGGGCTGACGGCGAACGTGCTGGGGGCGGACCAGGGGACGCAGGTGATCACGGTGAGCGGGACACCGGTGCGCAGGACGAGCGGGCAACTGCGGATGGTGACGATCCAGGCGACGTCACCGGACGCCTCGGTGCACGTCACCGACGTGCTGAAGGCGTGGTTCAAGAAGGACCAGGCGGCGATGCCGCGCGACTCGGTCTACCCCACCGGCGGCTCGGTGAAGGAGATCGAGAAGGCGAACCGCAAGGAGATGACCGACTCGCAGGACGCGGCGACGACGGCCGCGCTCAAGCACCTCGGGCTCTCACCGTCCAAGGTGAAGGTCGATCTCCAGCTCGCCGACGTCGGCGGCCCCAGCGCCGGGCTGCTCTTCGCACTCGGCATCATCGACAAGATCAACGGCGACGGCCACGGCGGCGACCTCACCGGCGGCCGGACCATCGCGGGCACCGGGACCATCGACGCCTCGGGCAAGGTCGGCGCCGTCGGCGGGGTGCCGCTGAAGGAGCAGGCCGCCCGCCGCGACGGCGCGACCGTCTTCCTCGTACCGCGCGGTGAGTGCTCCGACGCCAAGGCGGAGCTGCCCGACGGGCTCAGGCTGGTCCCGGTCAACGACCTGGACGGCGCGCTGGCGGCCCTGGCCGCCCTGGACAAGGGCGGAAAGCTGCCGACCTGCTAGACCGATGCCCGCGCGGCGCCCGGCGACACGGCGGGCTCGTCGCCGGGCTCGTCGTTCCAGTGCCGGAAGGCGGGCAGGACGAGCGGGCTCAGCGTCGTGAGCAGATAGACGGCGCTGACGGTGGCCATGGCGGTGCGCAGGCCCGCGTACTGGACGAGGAAGCCGCCGAGCAGGCCGCCCAGCGGCACGGCGACCAGGACGCCGGAGGTGACGGCGCCGAAGACCCGGCTGCGCAGCCGCTCGGGGACCAGGCGGACCATCTCGGTGCCGATCATCGGGTTCAGGACCCCGGCGGCCAGCCCGCACACCGCGCAGGTGACCAGGAGCGGGGTCAGACCGGGCACGAAGGCGGCCACGGCCGTCCGGGGGAAGCCGCTGATGAGGAACGCGCCGATGTAGAGGCCGCGTTGCGACACCCGGTGGCCGACGACGCCGTACGTCAGCGAGCCGATCAGCGCGCCGCCGCCGAAGGTCCCGGCGACCAGGCCGACGCTCACCGAACCGCCCAGGTGCTCGCGGGCGTCCACCGGCAGCAGCACCGCCGACCACGCCTGGTCCAGCGCGTTGGTCACCATCACCATCACCACGATGGCGAACAGCAGCCGCGCGGCCACCAAGTAGGCGAATCCCTCGCGCAGTTCGGCCCGGTAACTGCCGGCGGACTCCTTCGGCGGCTCCGGCGCCTCCGCCGGCGTCCGGTCCCGTACCCCGATCCCGATCAGCACCGCGGACACCGCGAAGGTCGCCGCGTCGACCAGCAGCGTATTGGTGGCGCCCATCACCGAGATGAGCACGCCAGCCAGCGGGGCGCCGAGCATACGGGCGCCGCGCGACGCGCCCTCGTACGCGCTCGACGCCCGCGCCACGGTGGTGTCGGCGCGTGCGGCGAGCCGGGGCATCAGCACCTCGCGGGCGGTCTCGCCGGGGGCGTGGAAGAGGCCGCTGACGCCGACGAGCGCGAGCAGTTCCCAGTAGCGCAGCCCGACGGTCAGATGCAGCAGCGGTACGGCCGCCATGGCCGCCGCGCACACCACGTCCGACACGACGCTCGTGACCGCGTAGCCGAGCCGGTCGATCAGCGGGCCGCCCAGGATCGCGGCGAGCACGACCGGCAGGGTGGCCGCGAAGGCGACCAGACCGGCCCGCGCCGGGCTCCCGGTGGTCTCCAGCACGAACCACGGGACGGCGACGACGGTGAGCATGTTCCCGGCGATCGAGACCACGTTGGCGGCCAGCAGCACCCCCAGCGGGCGCCGGTCGCGGGCCGGTCCCGACCCGTCGGGCCGGTGGTGGGCGTGCGGTATCGCGGTGCGTGCGGGCATGGCGAATTCCCCCGTGACGATGGGTCGTTGATACGGAGTGACGGAGCTACGGAATTACGGGCCGGTACGGACAGGGAGCCGGTACGGACAGGGAGCCGGTACGGATACGGCTGCGCGTGCGGTGACGGCGCGCGCGGCGCGGGGGAGTGGGGTCAGTCGGACGCGATCGGGAACTCGTGGAACTGCACCCGGACCCGCTCACCCTCCGGCCCGTCCGTCTCCCGCTCGCGGAAGGACTCCACGAGCGCGTGCACCCGCTCGCTCAGCTCCACCGCGTCCTGCGGCGTGAGGCGCAGCGTGAAGCGGCTGGAGTCCCACGCCTCCTGCCAGACCTTCGGCCAGGTGTGCATCGTGCTCATCCAGGTCGCCACCTGCTCGGCGCTGCTGGTGGCGTGCTCGACCAGGAAGGTGCTCATCGCGGCGCGCACCTCGGGGTCGGGGTGCCGGACGAACTCCCCGATGCTGTCGAAGCGTTGGCCCCGGTGCACCGCCTTCCACCAGCGCTCGCGCGCGGTGCCGCGGCCGGGGTCGTCCTCGACCAGGCCGAACGAGGCGAGCTGGCGCAGGTGGTAGCTGGTCGCACCGCTGGACTCGCCGAGCCGGTCGGCCAGTTGGGAGGCCGTGGCGGGGCCGCGGTCGCGCAGCGCGGCCAGCAGCCGCATCCGCAGCGGGTGGGCGAGGCCGCGCAGCGACCTGGCGTCGAGGGTCAGCAGATCCTCGTCCGAGATCGGGCCGATCGGCACCGCGTCCTTCTTGTCCGTCATGGACACCACCTTAAGCGCATGCAAAGCACCTTTGCAACGCTCTTTTGCAAAACAGCTTTGCATCCACCCCAGAGTCGTACCCCCGAGCCGTACCCCCGGCCCGTACCCCGCGAGCCGTACCCCCCCCCGAGCCCCGCAGGGCCCCCTCACCCGTTCTTGATGAAGCCCTCCGCGATCAGCCACTTCTTCGCCACGTCGTGCGGGTCCTGCCCGTCCACGTCCACCTGGGCGTTCAGCTTCTGCGCGACCGCCGTGTCCAGCTTGGCGCTGATCGGGTCGAGGAGCTTGGCGATGGCCGGGTACTTCTTGAACGCCTTGCTGTAGATGACGGGCGCCGCGTTGTAGTTGGGGAAGAAGTGCTTGTCGTCCTCCATGACGGTCAGGTGCATCGACTGGATGCGGCCGTCGGTGGTGTACACCTCGCCCAGCAGGCAGGAACCGTTCTTGTTCACCTGGGTGTAGATGATCCCCGCGTCCATCTTCTGGATCCGCGAGCTGGGGATGTCCATGTCGTACGCCTTCATCATGCCGGGCAGCCCGTCCTGCCGGGAGGCGAACTCGTTCTCCACGCACAGCGTCACGGCCCTGGGGTCCTTCTTCGCCAGCGCGGCCACGTCGGAGAGCGTCTTGAGGTGGTACTTCGCGTTGTTGCGCTGGCTGACGGCGAGCGAGTACGTGTTGTTCAGCGTGGACGGCGGCAGCCAGGTCAGGCCGTTCTTCAGGTCCGCGTCGTGCACGGCCTGCCACTGCGCCTGGGGGTTCTTGATGGGTTCCGTGTGCCCCAGATACGTGATCCAGGCGGTGCCGGTGTACTCGTACATCGCGTCCGCCTGACCGGACTTGACCGCCTCGCGGGCGCCGATCGAGCCGGTGATGTTCGTCCGGTCCAGCACGCTCGCGCCCGCCGCCTTGAAGGCGAGGCCGATCATCTCGCCCAGGATGATGTTCTCGCTGAAGTTCTTGGACGTGATCACCAGGTGGGCGCCCTTGAGGGGTTCGCCCTGCCCGATCGAGCCCGGTTTGACGTTGTCCACCAGCGGGCTGCCGCTGGTCAGCCCGCAGGACGCCAGCAGGGCGGCGCCGCAGAGCGCCACGAGCCCCGTACGCCGCCGCGTCACGCCGTCACCTCCAGGCCGCGGGGCCGCATCAACTGCTCGGCGACCGAGGCCAGCCAGTCCACGAACAGCGCGAGCACCACCGTCAGCACCGAGCCGAGGATCAGCACCGGCATCCGCTGGTTGACGATGCCGGAGGTGATCAGGTCGCCGAGGCCGCCGCCCCCGCCGAAGGTGGCCAGCGTGGCGGTGCCGACGTTGAGCACCAGCGCGGTCCGCACGCCCGCGAGGATCAGCGGTACGGCGAGCGGCAGTTCGACCTTGGCGAGCACGCCGGGCGCCGACATGCCGATGCCGCGCGCGGCCTCCACCAGCGTCGGGTCGATGGCCTTGAGCCCCGCGACGGTGTTGGAGAGCACCGGCAGCACCGCGTAGGCCACGATGCCGATGATCGCGGTGCGGGCGCCGATGCCCAGCCAGATCACCAGCAGCGCCAGCAGGCCGATCGCCGGGGTGGCCTGGCCGATGTTGGCGAGCGCGGTCACGAACGGCGCGACCCTGCGCAGCCGCCGCCGGGTCAGCGCGATGCCGACGGGGATGGCGATCACCAGCACCCAGAAGGTGGAGATCGCGGTCAGCTTCACGTGCTGCCAGAGCCGGAGCTGCACATTGCCGTCGTCGAGCGAATTCTTCTCGATCGCGTCCAGGTGGATGTTGGTGATCCACAGATACGTGGCGAGCAGCACGGCGGCCAGCACGACCGGGGTGAACACCAGCTTCCGCCACGTCAGTTTGGGCTTCGGCCTGGTCGCGGCGGGCGCGGGCCCGCCCTCGTGCTCCTCGTGCTCCGTACCGCCGTCGTCGTCGCGGAAGGCCAGGCCGCGCACGTCGTGCTCGCCGGGGGGACGGCGCTCCCCGGCGTCGCGGGTGTCCCGGCCCGACGGGTGGGACCGGCCGCCGTCGGCGCGGCTGGCCCCCGTCGCGCGGTCCGGGCCGTCCGGGCTCATGACGCCGGCTCCGCGCCCGCCGCGCCCTCCTGCTCGGCGCGTGCCCGCTCCTCCTCGTGTCCCTGCCCGGCCTGCGACTCGGCCAGTTCGTGCTGGTGCTCCATCGCGGTCAGCCGGTCGGCCTCCAGCATCTCCTGCACCGAGTTCATCAGCGTCTCCATGTCGACCACGCCCACGAATTCGCCGCGCCGCCCGGTCACCGCCACCCGCCCGCCGCTGTCGGTCAGCACCGCCTCCAGCGCGTCCCGCAGCGTCGCGTCCCGCGTCACCGTGTCGTGCACGACCGTGCCCGCCCGTGCCAACGACCCCTTGGCGCGCATCAGATCGCCGCGCCGCAGCCACTTGTACGGGCGGCGCCGCCGGTCGAGCAGCAGCAGTTCGTTGTGCTGGCTGGTGCGCAGCCGCTCGAAGACCGACTGCAACGGCTCGTCGACGCCCACCGCGGGGAAGTCGGCGATGCCGACATCGCGCACGCGGGTGAGATTGAGCCGCTTGAGCGCCGCGCCGGCGCCGACGAAGCCGGACACGAAGTCGTCGGCCGGGTTGGTGAGAATGGCCTCCGGCGTGTCGAACTGGGCGATGTGCGAGTGCTCGCGGAGCACCGCGATCCGGTCGCCCAGCTTGATGGCCTCGTCGAAGTCGTGCGTGACGAAGACGATCGTCTTGTGCAACTCGTGCTGGAGCCTGATCAGTTCGTCCTGGAGGTGGTCGCGGGTGATCGGGTCGACCGCGCCGAACGGCTCGTCCATCAGCAGCACCGGCGGGTCGGCCGCCAACGCCCGTGCCACGCCCACGCGTTGCTGCTGTCCGCCGGAGAGCTGGCGCGGGTAGCGGCCGTGGAACTCCCGCGGGTCCAGGCCCACCAGGTCGAGCATCTCCTCGACCCGGTCCTTGACCCGCGACTTGCTCCAGCCGACCATCTTCGGCACCAGCGCGATGTTCTCCGCGACCGTCATGTGCGGGAAGAGACCGGACGACTGGATCGCGTACCCGACCTTGCGGCGCAGCTTGACCGGGTCGATCGCGGTGACGTCCTCGTCGTTGATCCTGATCCGCCCGGACGACGGCTCGATCAGCCGGTTGATCATCTTCAGCGTGGTGGACTTGCCGCAGCCGGAAGGGCCCACGAAGATCACCGTCTCACCGGCCTTGATCTCCATGCTGACGCTGTCCACGGCCGGGTCCTGGCTGCCCGGATAGCGCTTGGTCAGGTTCTCCAGCTCGATGGTGGCGCCCGCCACCCCGGCGGGCGCCGGCTGCTCCCGGTCCTGCGGTGACCACTGCTCAGACACGGATCCCCCTCGGAATGGTCAGACGGCCGATGCCCACGTACGCGGCGTCGAAGAGCAGCGCGAGGACGATGATGCCGAGCGTGCCGGACAGCACCTCGTTGAGCGCGTTGGCGCTGCCCAGCGACGCGATGCCGCGGAAGATCTCGTTGCCGAGGCCGGGGCCCGAGGCGTACGCGGCCACCGCCGCGATACCCATCAGCATCTGGGTGGCGACCCGGATACCGGTCAGGATCGGCGGCCAGGCCAGCGGCAGCTCCACCCGCAGCAGCCGGGCCACCCGCGACATGCCGATGCCCTTGGCCGCGTCCACCAGCGCCGGGTCCACACCGCGCAGCCCGACGATGGAGTTGCGGACGACCGGCAGCAGCCCGTACAGCGTCAGCGCGGTCACCGTCGGCGGCACGCCCAGGCCCAGGACCGGGATCAGCAGACCGATCAGGGCCAGCGACGGGATGGTGAGGATGGTCGCGGTCGAGGTGACCGCGAGATTGCCCGCCCAGTCGCTGCGGTAGGTCAGGACACCGATCAGGACGCCGATCACGGTCGCGAGCACCATGCACTGGAACACCGCGCTGGCGTGCTGGAAGGCGTCGGTGAGCAGTTGCTGGTGCCGGTTGGAGAGGTACTGCCAGAAGCTCACCGCGCCGCCACCTCCCCGTCTCCTTCGACCGCGTGGCGCGTCTACGTGTCGCGCGCCGCCTGCTCCACCAGCGGGATGATCCGCAGCGGGACCGGGTTCTCCATGACGATGGCCGTGGCGGCCCGGACAATCCCATCAAAGCCGACAACGCGGTCGATCACCCGCTGGAGATCGGCGTTGGAACGCGCCACCAGACGGCAGAGCATGTCGCCCTGACCGGTCGTGGTGTGCAGCTCCAGCACCTCCGGCACAGTGGTCAAGTGCGCCCGTACGTCGGCCCCTTGGCCCTGCTTGATCTCCAGCGTGGCGAACGCCGTCACCGGATAGCCGAGCGCCGCCGGGTCCACCTGCGGGCCGAAGCCGCGGATCACCCCATTGGCCCTCAGCCGGTCGAGCCGCGCCTGCACCGTGCCGCGCGCCACCCCCAGCCGCCGGGACGCCTCCAGCACGCCGATCCGCGGCTCCCGGTCCAGCAGCGTGATCAGCCGCCCGTCCAGCGCGTCGATCCCCATACCCCGCCGCCTTCCGTGGTCATGCTGCACAGATTGACCCGTCGATCCTCGCTTCCGCTGTGCAGACTGTCCACTGAAATCCGGAACTATTGCGCACCCTGACAAGCGGCGGGACGCTTTTGTCATGACTGAGACCCAGGATGCTTTCCCGGTAAAGGGCATGGACGCCGTCGTCTTCGCCGTGGGCAACGCCAAACAGGCCGCGCACTACTACTCCACCGCTTTCGGCATGCGCCGCGTCGCCTACTCGGGACCCGAGAACGGCAGCCGCGAGACCGCCTCCTACGTCCTGGAGTCGGGCGGCGCGCGCTTCGTGTTCACCTCCGTCATCAAGCCCGCCACCGACCACGGCCGCTTCCTGGCCGACCACGTCGCCGCCCACGGCGACGGCGTCGTCGACCTCGCCCTGGAGGTCCCGGACGCGCGCGCCGCGTACGCGTACGCCGTCGAGCACGGCGCCACCGGCCTCACCGAGCCGTACGAGCTGAAGGACGACCACGGCACCGTCGTGCTCGCCGCCATCGCCACGTACGGCCAGACCCGGCACACCCTGGTCGACCGCACCGGCTACGACGGCCCCTACATGCCGGGCTTCGTCGCCGCCGAGCCGGTGGTCGAGCCCCCGGCGCGGCGCTTCTTCCAGGCCATCGACCACTGCGTCGGCAACGTCGAACTCGGCCGGATGAACGAGTGGGTGGCCTTCTACAACCGGGTCATGGGCTTCACCAACATGAAGGAATTCGTCGGCGACGACATCGCCACCGAGTACTCGGCGCTGATGTCCAAGGTCGTGGCCGACGGCACGCTCAAGGTGAAGTTCCCGCTCAACGAGCCGGCCGTCGCCAAGAAGAAGTCCCAGATCGACGAGTACCTGGAGTTCTACGGCGGCCCCGGCGTCCAGCACATCGCGCTGGCCACCAACGACATCGTCGCCTCCGTACGCGCCATGCGCGCCGCCGGTGTCGAATTCCTCGACACCCCCGACTCCTACTACGACACCCTCGGCGAATGGGCGGGCGAGACCCGCGTCCCCGTCGAGACACTGCGCGAACTCAAGCTCCTCGTGGACCGCGACGAGGACGGCTACCTGCTCCAGATCTTCACCAAGCCGGTCCAGGACCGCCCGACCGTCTTCTTCGAGATGATCGAGCGCCACGGCTCCATGGGCTTCGGCAAGGGCAACTTCAAGGCCCTGTTCGAGGCGATCGAGCGGGAGCAGGAGCTGCGCGGCAACCTCTGATCTCACCCTGTGGTCTCGTGGGGGTCCCGCCCTTGAGGGCGGGGCCCCGGCCTGTCAGGGTGAACACATGCACGATGAACTGATCACCGCACTGCGCGGCGGCCTGCCGCCGGAGGCGGTACTGACCGACCCCGACGTCGTCGCGGCGTACTCCCAGGACATGGCGAGCTTCTCCGCCGTCGGCACCCCGGCGGCGGTCGTGCTGCCCCGCAGCACCGAGGACGTGCAGCACGTCATGCGGACCGCGACCGCGCACCGGGCGCCGGTCGTACCGCAGGGGGCGCGGACCGGGCTGTCCGGCGGCGCCAACGCCATGGACGGCTGCATCGTGCTCTCGCTGGTGAAGATGGACCGCATCCTGGAGATCGACACGGTCGACCGGATCGCCGTGGTCGAACCGGGCGTCGTCAACGCCGTGCTGTCCAGGGCGGTCGGCGAGCACGGCCTGTCCTACCCGCCGGACCCGTCGAGCTGGGAACAGTGCACGATCGGCGGCAACATCGGCACCGGCGCGGGCGGCCTGTGCTGCGTGAAGTACGGGGTGACGGCCGAGTACGTCCTCGGCCTCGAGGTGGTGCTGGCCGACGGGCGGCTGCTGACCACCGGGCGGCGCACCGCCAAGGGCGTGGCGGGATACGACCTCACGCGGCTCTTCGTCGGCTCCGAGGGCACCCTCGGCATCGTCGTGAAGGCGGTCCTGGCGCTGCGGCCCGCGCCGCCGCGCCAGCTCGCCATGGTCGCCGAATTCCCGTCGGCCGCCGCGGCCTGCGCCGCCGTCTGCTCGATCATGGAGAGCGGCCATGTGCCGTCGCTGCTGGAGCTGATGGACGGCACGACCATCCGCGCGGTCAACGCGATGGCGAACATGGGCCTGCCCGAGACCACCGAGGCCATGCTGCTCGCCGCCTTCGACACCGCCGACCCGGCCGCCGACCTCGCCGCGGTCGGCGAGCTGTGCACGGCGGCGGGCGCCACCGACGTGGTGCCCGCGGAGGACAGCGCCGAGTCCGAGATGCTGCTCCAGGCGCGCCGCCTGTCGCTGACGGCGCTGGAGACCATCTCGACGGCCATGATGATCGACGACGTGTGCGTACCGCGCGCGAAGCTCGGCGAGATGCTGGACGGCGTCGCGGACATCTCGGCCAAGTTCGGCCTGACGATCGGGGTGTGCGCGCACGCGGGCGACGGCAACACCCACCCCGTGGTCTGCTTCGACGCGCACGACCCCGACGAGGCCCTGCGGGCCCGCGAGTCCTTCGACGAGATCATGGCGCTCGGTCTCGCGCTCGGCGGCACCATCACCGGAGAGCACGGCGTCGGCCTGCTCAAGAAGGACTGGCTGGCCCGCGAACTCGGCCCCACCGGCGTCGAGTTGCAGCGCGGCGTGAAGGCCGTCTTCGACCCGCTCGGGCTGCTGAATCCGGGCAAGCTGTTCTGAGGGCCGCGCCGGGCGTGCCCGGCCCTCACGCCCCCGCGTCCGGCGTCTCGTCCTTCCCCGACCACGGATCGCTCAGCCACAGCTCGTCCCGCGTGGTCGGGGCGAGCAACCGGCTGAGACCGTCGTCCATGCCGAGCTGCTCGTGCTCGGTGCCCGGCGGCACCACCCGCAGCGTCCGCTCCAGCCAGGCCGCGACCGGCGACGAGGGCGCCTCCAGCAGCGCGTTGCCGTCGGGGGAGCTGAGGGCCAGACAGATCACGCTGCGGCCGTTGACCTTCGTCGGCCAGATCCGCACGTCACCGTGACCGCACGGCCTGAACACCCCCTCCACGATCAGCTCGCGGGCGAAGGTCCAGTTCACGGGGGCGTCGGAGCCCACGTGGAAAGTGATGTGCACGGCAAAGGGATCATCCGTGCGATAGGCCAGCCTGGCGGGTACGGGGATGCTCCGCTCCGGCGACAGCACTAGCTGCATTTCCAGTTCGCGTTCCACCACGGTGTGCATCGACTCGACATCCTTTCCTCGGCGCGGCAGCCCCATTTCGCGTTCCGCGTGTTCCGCGGTGTCTTCGGTGACGCGCAGCGGGTGCTGCGCCGGGGCCTGCACCAGGAGAGAGCGCGTACCACTCCAACCATTACGCGGGTTCGCGGGATTCGGTTCAAATTTCCTGAAGCACGGGCACGAGGGGGCGCGTACGGGTAAAGACAAGTACGCCCTCCGAAGCCGGGCGGTGCGGGGAACGGCGGTCACGCCGGGCCCGCGCGTCTGGTAGATGTGGACGTCACAAACCCCCCAGACCGAGCAGATACGGATTCCGTGAACCATGAGCGCACCCACTTCTGGCTCCTCCGGTTCCTCCTCCGCGTCCCCGGCCCCGGGCTACTACCCTGACCCCTCGGTCCCGAACTACATCCGCTACTGGAACGGCTCCACCTGGGTGCCGGGTACGAGCCGGCCCGCGCCCGCCGCGGGTGAGGCGCCGGTTCCGTCCCCGTCCCCTTCTTCTTCCCCTCCGCCCGCCCCGGCGATGGACGAGTCCGGGCCAATGTTCCTCGACGAGGACCCGGGGGCGCCGCACTCCGACTTCGGTACGCCGGCGCCCGCTGCGGCCCCGGCGTCCGCCCCGGAGCCCGCTCCTTCCTGGCCCCGGCCCGCCGGGCAGGAGCCCGGCGCCGAGCCGCCGCGGATCTCCTGGGGCGCCGCGGGCACGGCCGCCGCGCCGGGCGTGCCCGCGCAGCAGCCTCCGCCCGCTGCCGAGCGGCCCCAGCCGCGGACACCGCCCCACCAGCCGCAGGCCCAGGTCCAGGCCCAGCCTCAACCGCACGCCCAGCCGCAGCCGCAGGCCGCCCCCCAGTCTCAGCCGCAGCCGCAGCCGCAGCCGCAGCCGCAGGCCCAGCCGCAGCCTCAACCGCAGGCCGCGCCCTGGGCGCAGCAGGTGCACCATCTGGCCCGGCAGTCTGCGGGGGAGCAGGAGCGGCCCGCGGGCGAGGAGCGCCCGGCGCCGTGGCGGCCCCCGGCCGGTGACCCGTTCCTGAGCATGATCTCGGCGCAGGGTCGGCCGGGCGCGCTGGTGCGGCGGTTCGCGGCGCGCGTGCTCGACACGGTGCTGTTCTGCGCGCTGACCGCCGCCGCGGCCGTGCCGCTGGGCACGGCCGCGTACCACCACATTCACACGAAGGTGGACGACGCGAAGCAGAGCGGCGAGACCGTGAAGGTGTGGCTGATCGACGGCACGACGGGCCTGGAGCTGGCCGTGGTGCTGCTGGTGGCGGTCCTGGCGGGCTTGCTGCTCGAAGTGCTGCCGACCGTCAAGTGGGGGCGCACGCTGGGCAAGAAGCTGGTGGGCCTGCGGGTGCTGGACGTCGAGGCGCAGATCCCGCCGGCCTTCGGCCCGAGCCTTCGCCGCTGGCTGACCCACACCGTGCTGGACGTCCTGGTCGTCGGCGTCGTCGGCCTCGCCTGGTGCCTCTTCGACCGCCCGTGGCGCCAGTGCTGGCACGACAAGGCCGCGCGGACGTTCGTGGCGGCCGACTGAGGTCACGTCCGTGGGGGCGTACGTCCGCGCCGGTGCCGTACGTCCGGGGCGGCGCCGTACTCCGAACGGAGTCCGCAGCGGGCGGGCGGCCGGTGTCCGGGTTTGACTCGGGACATGAGTACCGATCAGCCAGCGCCCGGTTCCCCCCAGGACCCCTTCGCCAAGCCGCCAGGCGACCAGGCAGGCGGCCCGTACAACGGCGCCCAGGGCACCCCGCCGCCGGGCAATCCGTACGGCGGCGACCCGTACGGCGGCGGTCCCGCCACTCCGGGCGGCCCCGGCGGCTCCGACAACCCCTACGGCGGCGGTCCCGGTGGCCCGGCGAATCCGTACGGCGGTGGCGGTCCCGGCGGCCCGGGAAACCCGTACGGCGGCGGTCCCGGCGGGCCCGGTGACCCCAACAACCCCTACGGCGGCGCCCCGCAGGACCCGCTGGCCGGGATGCCGCCGCTGGCGGACGGCGGCAAGCGCGTGCTGGCCCGCGTCATCGACGTGATCATCGTGCTGATCCCGGCCGGTCTGCTGGACTGGGCGGCGGGCGGCACCGACAACTTCAGCAGCGGCAAGTCGGCGGTCGGCGGCGCCTTCTTCGCGGTGCTCGGCTTCCTCTACGAGTGGTTCATGACCCGGTCCACCGGCCAGACGGTGGGCAAGAAGCTGATGAAGCTGCGCGTGGCGATGCTGGAGAACGGCAGCGTGCCCACCTCCGCGGCGGCGGGGCTGCGCGCCCTCGTGCTGTGGCTGCCCGCCTTCTGTTGCAGCTGCGTCTGGTTCGTGATCCTCGGCATCACGGTGCTGTTCGACAAGCCGTACAAGCAGGGGCTCCATGACAAGGCCGCCAAGACGGTGGTCGTCCAGACCGCCTGACGGACCGGCGGCCGGGCGGAAGGGCGCCGCACACGCCCTGTACCGCCACCCGGATGGCTGATTGACTGAGCGTCATGAGTGCAGACCAGCCGTCCGGGATGGCCCCGCTCGCCTCCCTCGGCCAGCGGTTCCTGGCCCGGGTCGTCGACACCGCGATCCTGATCGTCCTCGACGTGCTGCTCAGCGCGGCGGTGTTCGGCGGTGATCTGTCCAATCCAGGTGACGCGGGCCGCGGCAAGGAGATCCTCGCGGGGGCGGCGACCTTCATCGCGTACTTCCTCTACGAGGGAGCCATGACGGCCGCCCGCGGGCAGACCCTCGGCAAGATGCTGCTGCGGATACGCGCGGCGCGCCTGGAGGACGGCGCGGTCCCCGGCGGCGTCGGCTGGACGCGGGCCGCGGTCTACGCGCTGCCCGGCGTGCTCGTCACGATCCTGATCGGCCCGCTCTTCTGGCTGCTCAACTCCCTGTGGTGCACCTGGGACAAGCCGTTCCGGCAGTGCCTGCACGACAAGGCGGCCAGGACCGTGGTCGTGGCCGCCGTCTGACGCGGTGCAGCGGTGAAGCGGTGCAGCGGACGAGCGCTGGAGCGATGAAGCGGTGGCGCCGTGAAGTGCCGAAGTGCCGAAGTGCCTTCAGCGGTGACATGCGGTGCGGATCTTCCGCGCGGGTCCGCGCCGGGCCTCAGCGTCGTAGTGACGCCTCGCTGACCCGCGACGACTCGCGTACGCCGCGACCGCCGGCGGCCCGTGGGAGCGGGCGCTGTGCGGGGGACGGTTGGGCGCCGGACTCGGCGGCGGGAACGGTGGAACCGGTGGAGGCGCTGGGCCGGGCCTGGGCGGACCGCACCCGGGCGACGAAGGGCAGGGTGACGGTCACCGCGACGAGCAGGCCCAGGATCAGTCCCGCCGCGCAAATGACGGCGACTCCCACGCCGGACCGTGCGTCCGACAGCAGGAGCATCGCGAAGGTGGACAGGACAACGGTCAGGGAACCGTAGGCGAGTTGCGCGGTCGTAGGACGTGGCATTGGGGGAATCCGTCCTCGGTAGCGGGCTGGCTCTACGCTTCGGCATGCCCGGCCCGAACATGGGGTAAGCGTGACCTAACCCACGGTGCGGAGCACGAGGGGGCGCACGGGGTCGCAAGCGTGTCAGGCGTCTCATCCTGCGGACGCCGGTGTCCGTCAACGCCTGTACGGCGGCGGCCGGTTGGTGTGACCTGTGGGTCCGCTGAGCGGTGCCGGGAAACCGGTAAACGTACTGGCCTGCCATGCTCAAGTCAAGATCTGTTTTTTCTCCCGTCACTCCGATGCAATGGCCTTTCTCAAGGGGAGGTCAAAAATCTTGAAAACGCAGCGGAGGATCACCACACCCGCCGCCCTGGCCCTCGCGATAGCCGTGTTGGGCGTCACCGCGGTCACCACCGCGGGGGCGTACGCGGCTCCCGCCGAGAAGGGGCAGCCCGCACCCGTGGCCAGCCACGATCCGGCGGAGAACCAGGCCCACGATCTGCCGGGCCCGTTCAGCGAGAAGCAGTCGGCCGAGCGTACGGCCGCGCTTCAGCAGGTCGTGAACGGCGACGCGACCGTGCAGCAGCGCGGCGGCTCGAAGGTCGTCCAACTCGGCTCCGGCAAGGGCAAGAAGAGCAAGTACGTCGAGCTGGGCCGCGAGCAGACCGACAAGATCTTCACGATTCTTGTCGAGTTCGGCGACCAGGTCGACAACACCACGACGTACGACCCGGACGGCCCCGACGGCCCGCAGCCGCCGGTCGTGAAGTACGGCGGCGACCCGGGCCCCGCGCACAACACCATCGCCAAGCCGGACCCGAAGAACGACAACAGCACGGCCTGGCAGGCGGATTACAACCAGCAGCACTTCAACGACCTCTACTTCTCGCACGACGCGAAGAAGGAGTCGCTGGCGAAGTACTACGAGAAGCAGTCCTCGGGCCGCTACTCGGTGGAGGGCGAGGTCTCCTCCTGGGTCAAGGTGCCCTGGAACGAGGCCCGTTACGGCTCCAACTACTGCGGCGCCAGCACCTGCTCCAGCGCCTGGGACCTGATCCGCGACGCCACCACCGCGTACGTCGCCGACCAGAAGGCCCAGGGCCGCACCGACGCGCAGATCAAGGCGGACCTGGCCCAGTACGACCAGTGGGACCGCTACGACTACGACGGCGACGGCAACTTCAACGAGCCCGACGGCTACATCGACCACTTCCAGATCGTGCACGCGGGCGAGGACGAGTCCGCGGGCGGCGGCGCCCAGGGCACGGACGCGCTGTGGGCGCACCGCTGGTACGCCTACGGCACCGACGCGGGCCGCACGGGCCCGGCCGACAACAAGTCCGGCGGCACCCAGATCGGCAACACCGGCGTCTGGATCGGTGACTACACCCTCCAGCCGGAGAACGGCGGACTCGGCGTCTTCGCGCACGAGTACGGCCACGACCTCGGCCTGCCCGACGAGTACGACACCACGTACGTCGGCGAGTCCAGCGTCGGCTTCTGGTCGCTGATGTCCTCCGGCTCCTGGATGGGCACCGGCAAGGACTCGATCGGCGACCTCCCGGACGACATGAGCGCCTGGGACAAGCTCCAGCTCGGCTGGCTCAACTACGGTACGGCCAAGGCCGCTTCGCGCTCGACGACCAAGCTGGGCGTCGCCGAGTACAACACCAAGGACAAGCAGGCGCTGATCGTCTCGCTGCCCGACAAGGCGGTCACCACCGCCATCACCGCGCCCGCCGAGGGCAGCAAGCAGTGGTGGAGCGGCAGCGGCGACAACCTGTCCAACACCCTGACCCGCTCGGTCGACCTGACCGGCAAGTCCTCGGCGTCGCTGGCCCTCAAGGGCTGGTGGGACATCGAGGAGGGGTACGACTACCTCTACACCGAGGCGTCCGCCGACGGCGGGGCCACCTGGACCGCGCTCGACGGCACCGCCAACGGCAAGTCCATCCCGCGCGACGGCGGCGGCACCCCGGCGCTGACCGGCACCAACGGCGCGTACCAGGACCTGTCCTTCCCGCTGAACGCCTACGCGGGCAAGCAGATCCAGCTCCGCTTCCGCTACCTGACCGACGGCGGCGTGGCCCAGCAGGGCTTCGCGGCCGACGCGATCTCGGTCACCGCGGACGGCGCGACCGTCTTCACCGACGGTGCCGAGACGGACGACAACGGCTGGACCGCCAAGGGCTTCTCCCGGATCGGGGCGTCGTTCACCAACGACTACCCGCAGTACTACATCGCGGAGAACCGGCAGTACGTCTCGTACGACAAGACGCTGAAGACCGGCCCGTACAACTTCGGCTGGACGAGCACCCGGCCGGACTGGGTCGAGCACTACCCGTACCAGAACGGTCTGCTGGTCTGGCTGTGGGACACCTCGCAGTCCGACAACAACGTCGGCATCCACCCCGGCACGGGCCAGATCCTGCCGATCGACGCCCACGCCAAGGCGGAGAAGTGGTCGGACGGCAGCGTGATGCGCAACCGCATCCAGGCGTACGACTCGCCGTTCAGTTGGTTCCCGACCGACGGCTTCACCGTGCACACCAACGGTGTCGCCACCAAGGTCAAGGCGAAGCTCGGCAACCCGGTCTTCGACGACCACTACGGCTCCTACTGGGACGCCGCCAACCCGACCGGCGGGGTCAAGGTGCAGGACACCAACACCCGGATCACCATCGTCGGTGAGGCGCTCGACGGCAGCACGATGACCCTCCAGGTCGGGCCGGCGCACCGCTGATCACCGCGCTGATCACCGCGCTGATCACCGGGCCGATCACCGGGACGGTCACCGGGACGGTCACCGCACGAAGATCGTCCTGATCGGGTCGCACCCGCTGTGACCTGCTGTTTCATCCGGGTTCGTCCCGCGTTCGGCCGTCGTCCTCTGGTGGGCGGCGGCCGAACGGCTGATGATGTGACCATGGCGGTCGGTGGATTCACCAAGCTCCCGGGCGGCACGGTCGTCGTCGCACTCGGCCTGCCGCATCCGGCGTGCCCCGAACGCACGGTACGGGTCGTGGTGCACGCCCAGAACCGGCAGCGCGCCCTCACCCGGCTCAGCAACCTCGGCTTCCGCGGCGCCCGGCTCACCGGCAACGCCGAGCCGCCCACGCCCGACGAGGTCACCGCGGTCCTGCACCACCCGGACGGCCTGGTCTGGCGCGAATACCGCGGCAAGGGGGACGTCGGCGCCAGCACCGAGCTGTGGCACCCGATCTCGGCGCTGAACCGTACTCCGCGCTAGCTGAACCGTACTCCGCGCTAGCCGGCGACCACCGGGGCGCCGGTCAGCTCCACGCCCGCCTCGCGCAGCTCCACCAGCGCCCGGTCGGTCGTCGTGGGCGCCACGCCCGCGGTCAGCGAGAGCAGCACGCGGGTCGTGAAGCCGTCGCGTACGGAGTCCAGCGCGGTCGCCCGCACGCAGTGGTCGGTGGCGATGCCCACCACGTCCACCTCCGTGACGCCGCGCTCGCGCAGCCAGCCGGTCAGCGCCGCGCCGTTCTCGTCCAGGCCCTCGAAGCCGCTGTACGCCGCCGCGTACGCCCCCTTGTCGAAGACCGCGTCCACCGCGCCGGAGGCGACCGCGGGCGCGAAGTTCGGGTGGAACCCCGCGCCCTCCGTGCCCGCGACGCAGTGCACCGGCCACGACGTCACGAAGTCCGGCCGGTCCGAGAAGTGCGAGCCCGGGTCGATGTGGTGGTCCCTGGTGGCGACGACGTGCCGGTAGCTGCCCGCCGACTCCCCGATCAGGTCCGTGATCGCCGCGGCCACGTCGGCCCCGCCGGTCACCGCGAGGCTGCCGCCCTCGCAGAAGTCGTTCTGCACGTCGACGACGATCAATGCGCGGTGCATTTTGCCCTTCCGGCGGAAAGTGTGGAAACGGTCCCGAGCCTAGGGGTGCGCTCCCCCCAACGTAAGACGTTGCCCTCCCCGCTGCGCGGGGAACCGCGCGCTCAGCCGTCGACGGGCCGCTCGCGCGGTTCCTCGCGCCCCTGAGGGGGCGCCCCCGCGGGGGTCACATCAGTTCGGTGGGGAGGACGGGCTCGCCGCGGGAGAGCTGGGTCGCGGAGAGGGGAAGGCCCGCGCGAGCGGTGATGTGGCGGGCGCGGGCGGAGTCGAGGGGCTCGCGGCCGATGACCTCGCCGTGGCGGACGAGGGGGACGAGGAGCTGGCGGTCGGCGAGCTCGGGCGGCACGGCCCCGGTGCCGACCACCTCGGCGGCGGCGACGCCGTCCTCGTCGAGCCGCCGGGCGGCCCACTTGCGGCCGCCGACGCTCGTCTTGCCGCCGAGGGACTTCTTGGCGACGGAGACCAGCGGCTCGTCGGGGTCGTCGGAGGTGGCGCGGGCCACGAGCTTGTAGACCATCGAGCAGGTGGGGTGCCCGCTGCCGGTGACCAGGGAGGTGCCGACCCCGTAGGCGTCCACGGGCGCGGCGGCCATCGAGGCGATGGCGTACTCGTCCAGATCGGAGGTCACGACGATCTTCGTGTCCTTGGCGCCGAGGTCGTCGAGCTGCTGGCGCACCCGGTAGGCGAGCAGCAGCAGGTCGCCGGAGTCGATCCGGACCGCTCCCAGCTCGGGCCCGGCGATCTCCACGGCGGTGCGCACGGCGCTGGTGAGGTCGTACGTGTCCACCAGCAGCGTCGTGCCGCGGCCGAGCGCGTCCACCTGGGCGGTGAACGCGTCGCGCTCGGTGTCGTGCAGCAGCGTGAAGGCGTGCGCGCTGGTGCCGATGGTCGGGATGCCGTACCGGAAACCGGCGGCGAGGTTGGAGGAGGAGCCGAAGCCGCCGATGTACGCGGCCCGCGAGGCGGCCACCGCGGCCAGCTCGTGGGCGCGCCTGGCGCCCATCTCCATCAGCGGACGGCCGCCCGCGGCCACCGCCATCCGGGAGGCCGCCGCGGCGATCGCCGAGTCGTGGTTGAGGATCGACAGGATGACCGTCTCCAGCAGCACGGCCTCGGCGAAGGTGCCCTCGACGCGCAGGATCGGCGAGCCGGGGAAGTACACCTCGCCCTCCGGGTATCCCCAGATGTCGCCGGTGAAGCGGTAGCCCGCCAGCCAGTCGAGGGTCGCGGAGTCCACCACGCCCTCGCGCTCGAGGAATTCCAGCACGGGTTCGTCGAAGCGGAAGTTCTCCACCGCGTCGAGGACCCGGCCGGTGCCGGCGACCACTCCGTAGCGGCGCCCCTCGGGCAGCCTGCGGGTGAACGCCTCGAAGACCGAGCGGCGCTGCGCGGCGCCGCTGCGCAGGGCGGCCCGCAGCATCGTCAGCTCGTACCGGTCGGTGAACAGGGCGGTGGACGGCACGTCCACCGGCAGTCCCAGGTCTGCTGTGCTCATGGCGAGGATGCTACCCCCAATACTCGTCAGAGTGACGATTTCTCGGGGCAAGTGTGCGGCGCCGCACACCGGCGGATTCCGCGCGGGCGCAAAACCCCCCATTCGGCGGTGCCGCGCACGCCCATTTGTGCGAGGCACCACAGGAGCGGCAGCATGGAACCTGTGAGTGTCGCGCCAGTAGAAGTCGAGCGTCCCGAAGCGAGCGAAGCGCCTTTCGAGGTTCCCGCGCCGGACGTGCCGTGGGTGACCCTCGTCCACAACGACCCCGTCAACCTCATGAGCTACGTGACGTATGTCTTCCAGACCTACTTCGGGTACTCGAAGGGCAAGGCCAAGAAGCTGATGGAAGACGTCCATTACAAGGGCCGCGCCGTGGTGTCGAGCGGCACCCGCGAGGAGATGGAACGCGACGTGCAGGCGATGCACGGATACGGCCTGTGGGCCACCTTGACGCAGGACCGCTGATGGGCCGCCGCGCCCGTGCGGGCTACTTCGAGCGGGTCCGCGGCGGCGGCGCCGCGATCGAGCTGGACACCGTGGAGATCTCCATCCTCCGCAGCCTCACCGCGCAGTTGCTCGAACTCGTGGGTCCGGGCAACCAGCCCGCGGAGGCCGACGACGACCCGCTGGCCGCGCTCTTCGCCGACGGCCCCACCAAGCCCCCGGAGGACCCGGCGCTGGCCCGGCTCTTCCCGAGCGCGTACGAGGAGACCGCCGACGCCGCCGAATTCCGCCGCTTCACCGAGAACGACCTGCGTGCCCGCAAGCGCGAGGACGCCCTCGCCGTGCTGCGCGCGCTGGACGCGGGCGGCCCGCTGATCCGGCTCAGCGCCGACGAGGCCCGCCAGTGGCTCGGCACGCTCAACGACCTGCGGCTGTCCATCGGCGCCCGGCTGGAGGTCAGCGAGGACGAGCGCAGCGAGCTGTACCACCTGCCGGACGAGGACCCGCGCAAGCCGCTGATGCTCGCCTTCCAGTGGTTCGGCCTGCTCCAGGAGACCCTGCTCGAAGCCCTCACCTGAGCCGCGCCCGGCCCTCACCTGAGCCCCGCGCGGACCTCGCTTCAGCCGGGCCCGAGCCGCGCCCACCCGCCCCCGGCCCTCATCCGCCCCGTATCCGCCCCTCATCCGGCCCGCACCCGACCTGACGGACCGTCGGCCGCCGACGGGCGGCGCCGTACCGCACGTGGTACGAATCCGGCATGACGGACGTGTCGGACGTGACGGGTGGAACGGACGGGCGGGACGGGGCGGGCGAGGCCCCGGCGGGGGACGAGGGGTACGCGCGCGGCCTCGGCAGCCGCCAGATCCAGATGATCGCCATCGGCGGCGCGATCGGCACCGGCCTGTTCCTCGGCGCGGGCCGCGCCATCCACCAGGCGGGCCCCGGCCTGGTCCTGATGTACGCCGTCGCGGGCGTCGCCATCTTCGTCATCATGCGCGCGCTCGGCGAACTCCTCACCTACCGCCCGGTGTCCGGCTCCTTCGCCGACTACGCCCGCGAATTCCTCGGCCCCTTCGCGGGCTTCGTCACCGGCTGGACGTACTGGCTGATGTGGGTGGTCACCGGCATGGCCGAGGTCACCGCCGCCGCCACCTACCTCGCGTACTGGTGGCCCTGGATTCCGCAGTGGACCGCCGCCCTCGGCTTCCTCGTCCTGCTCTTCGCGGCCAACCTGATCTCCGTGCGGCTCTTCGGCGAGGTCGAGTTCTGGCTGTCGATGGTGAAGGTCACCGCCATCGCGGGCATGATCCTCATCGGCGTCGGCGTCCTCACCCTCGGGGTGTCCGCGGCCGGTGACACCGCCTCGGTCGGCCACCTGTGGCGCGACGGCGGGGTCTTCCCCAACGGCGTCGGCTCCTCGCTGCTCACCCTCCAGATCGTCATGTTCGCCTATCTGGCCGTCGAACTCGTCGGCGTCACCGCGGGCGAGGCCGAGAACCCCCGCGAGACGCTGCCCAAGGCCATCAACACCCTTCCCTGGCGCATCGGCCTGTTCTACGTCGGCGCGCTCGCCGTCATCCTCTGCGTCGTCCCCTGGACCGAATTCCGGCCCGGCGTCAGCCCGTTCGTGGCCGCCTTCGCCCGGATCGGCATCCCCTTCGGCGCGGGCATCGTCAACTTCGTGGTGCTCACCGCCGCCCTGTCGTCCTGCAACTCCGGGATGTACTCCACCGGGCGCATGCTCCGCGACCTCGCCGTCAACGGCCAGGGCCCGCGGGTCTTCACCCGCCTCACCGCCCGCCGCACCCCGGCCACCGGCACCCTGGTCTCCGTCGCCCTGATGGGCACCGGCGTGTGGCTCAACTACGTCGACCCCGCAGGCGCGTTCACGTACATCACCGCCTTCGCGACCGTCGCCGCCGTCTGGACCTGGGGGGTGATCCTCGCCTCGCACATCCGCTACCGCGCCGCGGTCAAGGACGGGCGCGCGGCGGCGGCCTGGTTCACCGCGCCCGGCGGCGCCGTCGCCAGCTGGCTCGCGCTCGCCTTCCTCGTCCTGGTGCTGGTGCTGATCGGCGCCGACGCCGACGCCCGGATCTCGCTGTACGGCGTCCCGCTGTGGCTCGCGCTCCTGGCCGGCGGCTACGCGCTGCTCAAGCGGCGCAATCCGGCCGCCTTCGCCCGCAGGGCCCACCTGGCGCCCGCCCCCACCCCCGCCGCCGCGACCGCGACCACCGGGCCGTAGGCGCTGGGCCCCGACCACCGGCCCGTGAGCGCTGGGCCCCGACCACCAGGCCGTGAGCGCGCGGCCCCTGTTATTTTTCCCGCATGCTCACCATCACCCAGGACCTGTACGACCGGATCGTCGCGCACGCCGAGGCCGACGCCCCCGACGAGGCGTGCGGGGTCGTCGCGGGCCCCGAGGACAGCGACCGCCCCGAGCGGTTCGTGCCCATGCTGAACGCGGCCCGCTCACCCACCTTCTACGAGTTCGACTCGATGGAGCAGCTCCGGCTCGACAAGGAGATGCGGCAGCGCGGCGAGGAGCAGGTGGTGATCTACCACTCGCACACCGCGACCGAGGCGTACCCCTCCCGTACCGACATCTCGCTCGCCCAGGAACCCGGCGCGCACTACGTGCTGGTCTCGCTCGCGGAGGAGTTCCAGTTCCGCTCGTTCCGCATCGTGGACGGTGTCGTCACCGAAGAACCCGTACAGGTCGTGGACTCCTACGTCTGACGGTCCGGATCGTGGGACGGCCGTCTCGGCCCACCAGGGGGAATCGATACGATGACCCCATGGTTCTCTTCGACGTGAGTGACAAGGCGCCGGGCACGCTGCTCGTGGCGCGGCTGCACGTCGACCTGTGCCGCCGCACCAGTGCGGCGTGTCAGGGCGCCTGACCACCCGCGCCCGCTTCCGCACGCACCCCGCACGACCGCTGAAGCACCGCAGCCCCGCCCCGCCCCTGTCGTCGTACGCACGCACTCACTGGAGCGCAGTCATGGCCATCGAGGTCCGCATCCCGACCATCCTCCGCACCTACACCGACGGCCAGAAGGCCGTCGAAGGCGCCGGGACCACCCTGGACGAGCTGTTCGCGGACCTCGACACCCGGCACGCGGGCCTGCGCGACCGCGTCGTGGACGGCGGCGAGCTGCGCCGCTTCGTGAACGTCTACCTCAACGACGAGGACGTCCGCTTCCTCGACGGCATCTCCACCAAGGTCGCCGACGGCGACAGCGTGACGATCCTCCCGGCAGTGGCCGGCGGCGCGCGCTGATGCGTTACGACAGTTCGCTGGCGGCGGTCGGCAACACCCCGCTGGTCCGCCTGCCGCGCCTGTCGCCGTCCGACGAGGTGAGCGTCTGGGCGAAGCTGGAGGACCGCAATCCGACCGGCTCGGTCAAGGACCGCCCGGCCCTGCACATGATCGAGCAGGCCGAGGCGGACGGCCGCCTCACGCCCGGCTGCACCATCCTGGAGCCCACCTCAGGCAACACCGGCATCTCGCTGGCCATGGCCGCCCGCCTCAAGGGCTACCGGATCGTCTGCGTCATGCCGGAGAACACCTCCTCCGAGCGGCGCGAGCTGCTGGCCATGTGGGGCGCGGAGATCATCTCCTCACCGGCCGCGGGCGGCTCCAACACCGCGGTCCGGGTCGCCAAGGAACTGGCCGCCGAGCACCCCGACTGGGTGATGCTCTACCAGTACGGCAACCCTGCCAACCCGGCCGCGCACTACGCCACCACCGGCCCGGAGATCCTCGCCGACCTCCCCACCATCACCCACTTCGTCGCCGGTCTCGGCACCACCGGCACCCTCATGGGCGTCGGCCGCTTCCTGCGCGAGAAGGTGCCGGGAGTCTCCGTCGTCGCCGCCGAGCCGCGCTACGACGACGTCGTCTACGGCCTGCGCAACCTCGACGAGGGCTTCGTGCCCGAGCTGTACGACGAGTCCGTGCTCACCACCCGCTTCTCCGTCGGCTCCGAGGACGCGGTCCGCCGCACCCGCGAACTCCTGTCGCAGGAAGGCATCTTCGCCGGGGTCTCCACCGGCGCGGCGCTGCACGCCGCCCTCGGCGTGGCCGCCAAGGCGCACCGCGCCGCCCAGCGCGCCGACATCGTCTTCATCGTCGCCGACGGCGGCTGGAAGTACCTCTCGACCGGCATCTACACCGCCGAGTCCACCGAGGCCGCCGTCGCGGCCCTGCACGGCCAGCTCTGGGCCTGACCGCTCGTCGGCCGGCCCGTCCGGCGTTCCAGGACACCCCCCGGTGCGCGGGGGCCCGCGTTGGTGTTCGGCAACCGGCCCCGCGGCCCCCCGTACTGGTGATTCCGCCCACAACGAGGTGCGGGAGAGGCGCGTGAGGACCCCCCGCGCCTTACCCTCTCAAGACATGGCGGACCGTCCCGCCAATCCCCCCACTCCAGCCGGAATGGGGTGATCTGTGGCGCGCCCACGGAGGTGTTTCCAGGAATGAAGCTCACCGTCGTCGGCTGCTCGGGGTCGTTCCCGTCCGCGGAATCGGCTTGTTCGAGCTACCTCGTCGAGGCCGACGGCTTCCGGCTGCTGATCGACATGGGCAACGGCGCCCTCGGCGAACTGCAGCGTCACTGCGGCCTGTACGACCTGGACGCCGTACTGCTCAGCCATCTGCACGCCGACCACTGCATCGACATGTGCGGCTACTTCGTGGCCCGCTACTATCGGCACGACGGCGGCCCCGCCGCCCCGATCCCGGTCTACGGCCCCGAGGGCACCGAGCGCCGTCTGAGCATCGCCTACGGCGACGTGCCGGACGAGAAGTGCATGAGCGAGGTCTTCGACTTCCGCACCCTGGAGCCCGGCGCCTTCCGCCTGGGCCCGTTCGGCATCACCACGGACCTGGTCAGCCACCCGGTCGAGGCGTACGGGTTCCGTATCGAGTACGAGGGCAGCACGCTGGCGTACTCCGGCGACACCGGCCCCTGCGCCGCCCTGGACGGGCTCGCGGACGGCGCCGACCTCTTCTTGTGCGAGGCGTCCTTCACGCACGGCAAGGAGGACATCCCCGAGCTGCACCTCAACGGCCGCGAGGCCGGCGAGGCCGCCGCCCGCGCCCGCGCCGGACGCCTGGTCCTCACCCACATCCCGCCGTGGACCAACCCCTCGGTCAACCTGCGTGACGCCAAGTCCGCCTTCGAAGGTCCGGTCGAACTCGCCGTCTCCGGCGCGGTCTACGAACTCTGACCGGAACGCGGACGGCGGGCCCGTAACCGTATCCGGTCCCGGACCCGCCGCGGGTGGCTGAACTGTCAGCGCCCGTACGTCACTTGGTGATGTCCTCGATCTCCTCCTCGGGCTCGCGGCCCGGGGTGGGGATGTTGAACTTGACGATCGCGAACCGGAAGACGAAGTAGTAGATCGCTCCGAAGACCAGGCCGATCGGGATGATCAGATACGGCTTGGTGGCGAGGTTCCAGTTCAGCGCGTAGTCGATGAAGCCCGCGGAGAAGGTGAAGCCCGCGTGCACGCCCAGCGCCCAGGTGATGGCCATCGACGCGGCGGTCAGCACGGCGTGGATCGCGTACAGCAGCGGCGCGATGAACATGAACGAGAACTCGATCGGCTCGGTGACACCGGTCACGAACGAGGTCAGGGCGAGCGAGAGCATCATGCCCATGACGGCCTTGCGGCGCTCGGGGCGCGCGGTGTGCGCCATGGCCAGCGCGGCGGCGGGCAGGCCGAACATCATGATCGGGAAGAAGCCCGCCATGAACTGGCCCGCGGTCGGGTCGTGGGCGAAGAACCGGGTCAGGTCGCCGTGCACGATCGTGCCGGAGGCGTCCTTGAAGTCGCCGATCTGGAACCAGGCGACGGAGTTCACGAACTGGTGCATGCCGACCGGGATCAGACCGCGGTTGATCAGGCCGAACAGGCCGGCGCCGACCGCGCCGAGGCCGGTCATCCACTCGCCGAAGTTGCTGATGCCCTCGCCGATCGGCTTCCAGACCAGGCCGAAGAAGACACCCATGCCGGTGCCGACGAAGGCCATGATGATCGGGACGAGGCGGCGGCCGTTGAAGAAGCCGAGCCAGTCGACCAGCTTGGTGCGGTGGAAGCGCTGCCACAGCACGGCGGCCAGCAGACCCATCAGGATGCCGCCGAGGACACCGGGGTTGTTGTACGTGGCCGCGACGTCGACGCCCTTGTTGGCGGTGGTGTTGACGACCGCGTCGGTGACCGGGAACGCCTGGAGGACCCGGCTGTAGACCAGGAAGCCGACCAGGGCGGCCAGCGCGGTGGAGCCGTCGGACTTCTTCGCGAAGCCGATGGCGACGCCTATGCAGAACAGCAGCGGCAGGTTGTCGAAGACCGCGCCGCCGGCCTCGGCGAAGACGGTCGCGACCTTGCCCCAGCCCAGACCGTCGGCGCCGAAGACGTCGGGCTGGCCGAGCCGGAGCAGGATGCCCGCGGCCGGCAGGACGGCGATCGGGAGCTGGAGGCTCCGTCCCACCTTCTGCAGACCCTGGAACAGGCCGGAGCCCCGCTTCTTCGCGGGAGCCGCCGTGCCGGTGGCCGTACTCATCAGATTCCTCCTGGTGAGGCGGGCGCATGGAAGGGGACGGCCCGCCGCCGTGGTCTATACCACTCAGTGGTGTAGACCAGTTTTAACACGTGAGGGAGGCGTAAAGGAATCCATGATTCCGGATCGTTGCGTGTGCCATGAGTCACACGCTGGGTGACATGACAAAAGCCCCCAAGTCCGGGGACTTGGGGGCTTTTACGACGCCGAATCGTTACTTTACGTTGCCCTGCTCCAGCTCGGCCTCGATCTCGTCCGGCTCCCGGCCCGGCGTGGCCAGGTTGAACTTCACGATCACGAAGCGGAAGAGCGCGTAGTAGACCACGGCGAAACACGCGCCGACGATCAGCAGCAGCCAGGGTTTGGTGGCCAGGTTCCAGTTCAGGCAGTAGTCGATCAGACCGGCCGAGAAGCTGAAGCCGTCCTTGGCGCCCAGCCCCCAGCAGACCGCCATCGAGACGCCGGTCAGCACCGCGTGGAAGGCGTACAGCAGCGGTGCGATGAACAGGAAGGAGTACTCGATCGGCTCGGTGATCCCGGTGACGAACGACGTCAGGCCGACCGAGAGCATCATGCCGCTGATCTCCTTGCGGCGGTGCGGCTTGGCGGTGTGCGCGATGGCCAGCGCGGCGGCGGGCAGCGCGAACATCATGATCGGGAAGAAGCCGGTCTGGAACTGCCCGGCCGTCGGGTCGCCCGCCAGGAAGCGCGGGATGTCGCCGTGCACGACCGTGCCGTCCGGCTTGGTGAAGTCGCCGAACTGGAACCACACGAAGGTGTTCAGGAACTGGTGCAGACCCACCGTGAGCAGCGCGCGGTTGGCGACACCGAAGATGCCCGAGCCGATCGCGCCGAGGTCCACCAGCCACTTGCTGAAGCTGGTCAGCGCGTCGCCGATCGGCGGCCAGACCCAGGTGCAGATCACCGCGAAGACGATCGCGACCCCGGCCATCATGATCGGCACCAGGCGGCGGCCGTTGAAGAAGCCGAGCCAGTCGACCAGCTTGGTGCGGTGGAAGCGCTGCCAGAAGTATGCGGTCAGCAGCCCGAGCACGATGCCGCCGAAGACGCCGGGGTTCTGGTACGTGGCCGCCGCCGCCGTACCGTCCTTGGCGATGCACGCGCCCGCCGACAGTACGGTGCCGGGCCCGCAGTCCTTGGGGAACTGGTGCAGCACGCCGTTGTAGACCAGGAAACCGGCCACCGCGGCGAGCGCGGTCGAGCCGTCGGACTTCTTGGCCATGCCGATGGCCACACCCACGCAGAACAGCAGCGGCAGACCGATCGAGCCGTCCAGCAGCGCGCCGCCCGCGCCGACGAAGACCTTGGCCACCCGGTCCCAGCCGAGGCCGTCGGCGCCGAAGACGTCCGGCTGGCCCAGCCGGTTCAAGATGCCCGCGGCGGGCAGGACGGCGATCGGCAGCTGGAGGCTGCGGCCCATCTTCTGGAGCCCTTGGAACAGCACGCTCAACCAGGGTTTGCGGGGCGCCGCGGACGCGGTGGCCGAACTCATTCGGTGTCCTCCCTGACTGCTGCCTGCGGGCGTTCGCGTACAGTGGCCGTACATTGGTTTAGACCACTTGTACGCAGGCGGCGCCCGTCCGGCAGGGGGGCGCCGCTGAGCGCCATGGTGGTCCACCCGGGGGTCAACCGCCCGTGAAGTTGGGCCAACCGTGCGTTACCGTGACATATCGGACTCACGGTGGGTCAGGGAAACAGGAGACAAGAGATGGCCAGCAAGGCTGAGAAGATCGTCGCCGGTCTCGGCGGACTCGACAACATCGAAGAGGTCGAGGGCTGCATCACCCGGCTGCGCACCGAGGTACGGGACCCCTCCCTCGTCGACGAGGCCGCCCTCAAGGCCGCGGGCGCCCACGGCGTCGTCAAAATGGGCACCGCCATCCAGGTCGTCATCGGCACCGACGCGGACCCGATCGCGGCGGACATCGAAGACATGATGTGACGCGGCGCCCGCGCTGAACGTCCGAGGACCGCGTCACTCCCGTGGCGCGGTCCTCCCCGTTCCCGCCGACGGCCGCGGGCCGCGCCCCCGGCGGGCCCCGCGGTCCCGGACCCACCCGGTCCTGCGCGGCGGCCTCACCCGGATAGGCTCACGCGCATGTCACGATTCGACGGCCGCACCCCTGACCAGCTCCGCCCCGTCACCATCGAGCGCGCGTGGAGCAAGCACGCCGAGGGCTCCGTCCTCGTCTCCTTCGGCGACACCCGCGTGCTCTGCACCGCCAGCGCCACCCAAGGCGTACCCCGCTGGCGCAAAGGCAGCGGCGAGGGCTGGGTCACCGCCGAATACTCCATGCTCCCGCGCGCCACCAACACCCGCGGCGACCGCGAATCCGTCCGCGGCAAGATCGGCGGCCGCACCCACGAGATCTCCCGCCTGATCGGCCGCTCCCTGCGCGCCGTCATCGACTACAAAGCCCTCGGCGAGAACACCGTCGTCCTCGACTGCGACGTCCTCCAGGCCGACGGCGGCACCCGCACCGCCGCCATCACCGGCGCCTACGTCGCCCTCGCCGACGCCGTCACCTGGATGCAGACCAACCGCCTCATCCGCGCCAAGGCCCAGCCCCTCACCGGCACCGTCGCCGCCGTCAGCGTCGGCATCGTCGACGGCGTCCCCCTCCTCGACCTCGCCTACGAAGAAGACGTCAAGGCCGAAACCGACATGAACGTCGTCTGCACCGGCGACGGCCGCTTCGTCGAGGTCCAGGGCACCGCCGAAGGCCAGCCCTTCGACCGCGCCGAACTCGACGCCCTTCTCGCCCTCGCCGTCAACGGCTGCGCCGACCTCACCGCCGCCCAGCAAGCCGCCCTGGCGGCCACCGCCTGAACCCCGCTCGACGCCACCCTCCCGGCGGCTGCCGCGTGTTGACAGCTACGCGCGCCGCACCCGCCGGGAGGCGCGGCCACGGGGGAGGGGGCGCGTGAACCGTCGTCACACGACCGCCTCAACGGCCACGGCATCCGGCCGGAGATAATTCCCCCATGACCCGCCGCCTCGTACTCGCCACCCGCAACGCACACAAGGTCACCGAACTCCACGCGATCCTCGCCGACAGCGGCCTGGACGTGGACCTCGTCGGAGCCGACGCCTACCCCGAGATCCCCGACGTCAGGGAAACCGGCGTCACCTTCGCCGAGAACGCCCTGCTCAAGGCGAGGGCGCTGGCGGCCGGTACCGGGCTGCCAGCCGTCGCCGACGACTCAGGGCTCTGCGTCGACGTACTCGGCGGCGCCCCCGGCATCTTCTCCGCCCGCTGGGCGGGCAAGCACGGCGACGACGCGGCCAACCTCGACCTGCTCCTCGCCCAGCTCGGCGACATCGACACCCCCCACCGCGCCGCCCACTTCACCTGCGCCGCCGCCCTCGCCCTCCCCGACGGCACCACCCGCGTCGTCGAAGGCCGCCTCCGCGGCACCCTGCGCACCGCCCCCGCCGGCACCAACGGCTTCGGCTACGACCCCATCCTCCAGCCCGACGGCTCCACCCTCACCTGCGCCGAACTCACCCCCGCGGAGAAGAACGCCATCAGCCACCGCGGCCAAGCCTTCCGCGCCCTGACCCCCCTGGTGGCGGAGCTCCTGGCCTGACCCCGCGCATGACAATGGCCTGCGATTCGACCTTTGAATCGCAGGCCATACATGGTGCGGCCGGTGGGATTCGAACCCACACGGGATTTCTCCCACTGGGATCTAAACCCAGCTCGGCTGCCTGTTACGACACGGCCGCGTGCAACCTCACCATGATATCGACCCGGTGTGGTCTGCGGTACGTGGTCACACCCGCCCCCGCGTCCGTGGATACGTGGTCACGTCAGACGGCGAGGTCCTTGAGGAGTTTGGCGACGTGGCCGGTGGCCTTGACGTTGTAGAAGGCGTGGGCGACTTTGCCGGATTCGTCGACGACGACGGTGGAGCGGATGACGCCGGTGACGGTCTTGCCGTAGAGCTTCTTCTCGCCGAAGGCGCCGTAGGAGGTGAGCACGGCCTTGTCGGGGTCCGCCACCAGGGTGACCTTGAGGGATTCCTTCTCGCGGAATTTGGCGAGCTTTTCCGGCTTGTCGGGGGAGACGCCGATGACGTCGTACCCGGCGGAGGCGAGGACGTCGAGATTGTCGGTGAAGTCGCACGCCTGCTTGGTGCAGCCGGGGGTGAGGGCGGCCGGGTAGAAGTAGACGATGACCTTGCGGCCGCGGTGGTCGGCGAGGGAGACGGGCTTGCCGTCGGCGTCCGGAAGGGTGAAGTCGGGGGCGGTGTCGCCGGGGGCCAGGCGCTCGGACATGAGGGAGACTCCTTGTGCAATGGGGCGCATTCGGGGGTGCCGACGGGGCGCGGGCCGCGTCGTACTGACAGACTGTCCGAACGCTACCGAATCAGGCGATGGAGGAACCGCGGTGTCGGAAGGGTCGGAAGTCAGGACGGCCGCCCAGATCGAGGCGGAGATCACCCGCAGGCGGCAGGATCTGGCGTCGACGCTGGACGAGATCGCGGTACGGGTGCACCCGGTGACGATTGTCCGGGACACCAAGGCCAAGGCCGTTTCCGCGGTGGACCGCAGTGTCGGGCAGGCGTTCGTGGCGGCGAACCGCGCGGTCGGCAGGACGCGTGCGCACTTCGTCGACGAGAAGGGCGCGCCCCGCCCCGAGCGGGTCATTCCGGCGGCGGTCGCCGGGGTGGCGCTGGTCGCCGCGGTGGCCGGTCTCACGGTGTGGCGGCGCCGCCGGTAACGTCGTGGCCGTGAGTTCGAAGAGTTCGAAGAGCGAGCAGCACGACAAGCTGCCCATCCGCATGCTGCACGACCGCGTTCTGGTGCGCCAGGACAGCGGTGAGGGTGAACGCCGCAGTGGCGGCGGGATTCTGATTCCGGCGACCGCGGCCGTCGGCAAGCGCCTGGCGTGGGCCGAGGTCGTGGCCGTCGGGCAGAATGTGCGGACCGTCGAGGTCGGCGACCGGGTGCTGTACGACCCGGAGGACCGGGCCGAGGTCGAGGTGCGCGGGGTCGCGTACGTCCTGATGCGGGAGCGCGATCTGCACGCGGTCGCCGCCGAGCGGCTCCAGGGCTCGGAGGATTCCACCGGGCTGTATCTCTGAGCCCGGTGGATGACGGACTCTCTGAGGCCGGTGGATGACCGGAATCCCTGAGGCCGGTGGTTCCCCGGAGCCGGGCCGCTGAGGTTCCTGCCCGCGGCCCGGCCCCCGCACATGCCGGGCCCCCCGCGCCCGGCCTCCTCACCCGCCCGGTGAACTGTTCCCGTCCGGCCCCGCCGTACCGCTCCCGTCACCGCCCCCGCCGCCACTGCTCCCGCCGCCCGGACTCGTCCCGCCCGTCACCCCGCCGATCGGGTTGAACGTGTCGGACGGGGTCGGCTCGGTGGTCGGGGGCTGCGTCGTGGGCGGTTCCGTGGTCGGCGGCTGCGTGGTGGGCGGCACGGTGGTCGTCGGGGGAGGGGTGGTCGGCGGCTCGGACGTGGGCGGCGTCGACGTCGGGGTGTCGGTCGGGCTCGCGGTGGTCGCGGGCGGCTGCGTGGGCAGGCCGCTCTGCACGTCCAGCGAGAAGTTCTGCTTGGGCACGCCCTTGAGCGCCGCCGCCGTGTAGTCGGCCCACACCGAGCCGGGCGGCCCGCCGCCGTTGACCCGCGGCAGATTCATCGCGCCGTACAGCTTCTCCTGTTTGCCGTTGTCCGGGTTCATGCCCAACACGGCGACCACGGTGGCGAGTTTGGGCGTGTAGCCGGCGAACCAGGCGGCGATGTCGTCGTCCGCCGTACCGGTCTTGGCGGCCGAGGGCCAGCCGGAGTCCTGGGCGACGGTCGCGGTCGCGCCGGGGCTGTCGACGACGCTGCGCAGGATGGACGTCGTGGTGTCGGCGGCCTGGCGGGGCACGGACTGGACGGCGTCGCGCTTGGGCAGGCTCACGTCGCTGCCGTCCTTGGTGATCTTCAGGACGAGCGAGTACGGGATCTCCTTGCCGTGGTTGGCGAGCGTGGCGTACATCTGCGCCATGTCCAGCGGGCTGGCCCCGAAGGCGCCGAGCGCCATCGCGGGTGTCTCGGGGATCTTGACGTCGTCCGGCATGCCCAGGTCGTGCGCGGTGTCGATCACCTTGCGGGTGCCGACGTCCTGCGCCATCTGCGCGAAGACGGCGTTGACGGACTTGTCCATGGCGCGGGTGACGGTGATGTCGGGGTAGGACCCCTGGTCCTCGTTCTCCGGCTTGTAGCCGGTGGGCCCGTCCGGGCCGATCACCTCGCGCTTGTTGGTGCCGTCGTAGACCGTCTTGGGGGTGATCGGCTCCTTGTCCTGCGTCGAGGACTCGTGCTGGACGGCGGAGGCGAAGATCACAGGCTTGAAGGTCGAGCCGGGCGGATACGTGGCGTTGGTGGCGCTGCTGACGTACTGCTTGGTGTAGTCGATGCCGCCGTAGAGGGCGACGACGTTGCCGGTGGCCGGGTCGATGGACGCGCCGCCCGCGCGGACGTACTTGTCGACGGTCCTGTGGCCGAGTTGGTCGTAGATGTTCCTCTGGGCGGCGGCGACGAAGGCGTCTTCCTTGGGCTTCTGGATCGTGGTGACGATGCGGTAGCCGCCCAGGCGCAGGGTGTCGGCGTCGACGATGTGGTTGTCGGAGAGATAGCGGTTGACGGCTTCGATGATGTAGCCGCGCTGGCCCGCCTTGCTGGCGACGGGCTTGGGCTTGTCGATGCCGGGGAAGACCGTCGCGTTGCGCTCGGACTGGCTGAGCCAGCCCTCCTTGACCATGCCGTCCAGTACGTAGTTCCAACGGCCTTTCGCCGCCGGGGCGTTCTCCGGGTGGGCGACCAGATCGTATTCACTGGGCGCGTTCAACAGCGTTGCCAGATAGGCGCCTTGAGCGGTCGTCAATTCGCTGGCGTTGACGCCGAAGTACGCCTGGGAGGCGGCCTGGATGCCGTACGCGTTGCGCCCGTAGTAGCTGGTGTTGAGATAGCCCTCGAGGATCTGGTCCTTGGTCTCGTTGCGGTCCAGCTTGATGGCGATGAAGAATTCCTTGACCTTGCGGACCGCGGTCTGCGACTGGTTCAGGTAGTAGTTCTTCACGTACTGCTGGGTGATGGTGGAGCCGGATTGCCTGCCCTTGCCGGTGGCGGTGTTCCAGGCGGCGCGGAGCATGGCCTTGGGGCTGACGGCGGACTCGTGGTAGAAATTCCGGTCCTCCGCGGAGAGCACGGCGTGCTGCGCGGTCTTGGCGACGCCGCTGAGGGTGACGTTCTCACGGTTGATCGCGCCGTCGCGGGCGATCTCCGTCGTGCCGTCGGCGTACACGTACACATTGCTCTGGGCGGTGGCGGCGGCGTTCGGGTCGGGGATGGAGACCAGCGCGTAGCCGAGGAAGAAGCCGCCGATGAGGACGATCAGGACGGCGAGTACGCCGCCGGTGACCATGCGCCAGGTCGGCAGCAGCCGGCGCAGGCCGGTACGGCGCGGCCGTCCCCTGCGGTCGGTGAGCGTCGGGCGCGGTCCCCAGCCCTGCCCGCCGGTCATGCCCGCTCGCCCGTCGTCGGTTTCGGCTCGTGGCTCATATCTGTTGGGACTCCTCCGCCGCTGCCGGGGTTGGTCCGCGGCGGAACATGATGGACCAATCGTTACGTACGCTTACGTAGGCCGCCGCCAAACACTGTCGCACCATTAGCCCGCCGGGGTTCAACGCCGCGCATCCGTGACAGGGCTGTGACAGGCCGGACGGCGCACGCGTGTCACCCGTTGGGGTGGGTCGCCGGGGTGCGGAACGCCGCGGTGAAAACCGGTGGTGGGTGGGGTTCGCCGCGTACTAGGCTCGCCGACTTGCGTCTTTTTCGGGGGTGAGTGAGTGATGGGCGGCTTCTACGGGGCCGTGGTGGTGCGCGGTTTCCGGCGTTACGCCACCTACCGGACGGCGACCGCGGCGGGTGTCTTCACCAATACGGTCTTCGGTTTCATTGTCGCCTACAGCTATGTGGCGCTGTGGGGTCAGCGCCCGCACCTCGGCGGTTACACCGAGGCGCAGGCGCTGACGTATGTCTGGATCGGGCAGGCGCTGCTCCAGACGATGGCGTTGATGGGCGGCGGCTTCGAGGACGAGCTGATGGAGCGGATCAGGTCGGGTGACATCGCGGTGGACCTGTACCGCCCGGCCGACCTCCAGGGGTGGTGGCTGGCGGCGGATCTGGGCCGGGCCTCTTTCCAGCTGATGGGGCGCGGTGTGATGCCGATGGTGTGCGGGGCGCTGGCGTTCGATCTGGCGCTGCCGACGCGGCCGGTGACCTGGCTGCTGTTCCTGGTGTCGGTGGCACTGGGGGTGGTGGTGAGTTTCGCGGTGCGGTTCCTGGTGGCGCTGAGCGCTTTCTGGCTGCTGGACGGGGCGGGCGTCAGCCAGGTCGCCTTCCTGGCCGGGCTGTTCTTCTCCGGGATGCTGCTTCCGCTGACCGTCTTCCCGGGCTGGCTCGGCACGCTCGCGCGGTCGATGCCGTGGGCGGCGATGCTCCAGGTGCCCGCCGATGTGCTGCTGGAGCGGCACCGGGGGACGGACGCGCTGCTCGCGCTGGCCTTCCAGGCGGGCTGGGCGGCGGCGCTGCTGCTGACCGGCCGCGCGTTGCAGGCCGTCGCGGCGCGCAGGGTGGTGGTGCAGGGTGGCTGAGGAATCCACGGTCCGCGACGGCGCCGGGCGCGCCGAGGACGGCCGGAGCCTCGGGGGCTCCCGTGGCTTCGACGGCGCCCAGGGCTTCGGGGGCTTCGGCTCCGTCGAATCGGTCGGGGCCGTCGACCCGTACGACACCGCCGGCGGCGCGTGGTTCACCGTCCGTGAGACGTGGCGGACCTACCGGCTGATCGTCGGCATGTGGGTGCGGTCCACGATGGCGTACCGGACGTCCTTCGTCCTCACCGCGTTCGGCAACTTCGCCGCCACCGGCCTGGACTTCGTGACGATCCTGCTGATGTTCTCGCACATCACCGTGCTCGGCGGCTTCACCCTCGCCGAGGTGGCGTTCCTGTACGGCACCACGAGCACGTCCTTCGGCGTCGCCGATCTGGTGCTGGGCTCCATGGACCGGCTCGGCCGCCGGATCAGGGACGGCACGCTCGACACGCTGCTGCTGCGCCCGGTGCCGGTGCTCGCGCAGGTCGCCGCCGACCGGTTCGCGCTGCGCAGGCTGGGCCGGATCACCCAGGGTCTGATCGTGCTCGGCTGGGCGGTCGCGCACGCGGACATCGACTGGTCGCCGGTCACCGTCCTGCTGCTGCCCGTGACGGTGCTGTCGGGCGCGGTCATCTTCTGCGCGGTGTACGTGGCGGGCGGCGCCTTCCAGTTCTGGGCGGGCGACGCCTCCGAGGTGCAGAATTCGGTGACCTACGGCGGCAACACGATGCTCCAGTACCCGCCGGGCATCTTCGCCCGCGACCTCGTGCGCGGCGTCACCTTCGTGGTGCCGCTCGCCTTCGTCAACTGGCTGCCCGCCCTGCGCATCCTCGGCGAACCCGACCCGCTCGGCCTGCCCGGCTGGGTCGACTTCGCCTCCCCCCTGGTCGCCGCGCTCTGCTGCGGCCTGGCCGGGCTCGCCTGGCGCGCGGCCCTTCGTACGTACCGCAGCACAGGGAGTTGAGACGGCCGTGATCGAGCAACGCACAGGAGCAACCGGAGGAACGGGAGCAACCGGAGGAACGGGAGCCGCGGGAACGGGAGCCACCGGAGCAGGCGCCACAGGTGCCGGGGGCGGGCCGGGACCCGGCACAGACACCGTGATCGCGCTGGACGGCGTCGAGAAGGTCTTCGACGTACGCCGTAAAGCGGGCGCGCTGCGCAGGGTGCGCAGCCAGGTGCGGGCGGTGGACGGGATCTCCTTCACCGTGCCGCGCGGCGAGATCGTCGGCTACATCGGGCCCAACGGCGCGGGGAAGTCCACGACGATCAAGATGCTCACCGGCATCCTCAACCCCAGCGGCGGCCAAATCAGGATCTGCGGCCTGGACCCGACGCGCGACCGTACCCGGCTGGCCCGCAGGATCGGTGTCGTCTTCGGCCAGCGCACCACGCTCTGGTGGGACCTGCCGCTGCGCGACTCGTACCAACTGGTCCGCCGCATGTACCGGATCGACGACGCCCGTTACACCCGCAATCTCGCGGCCTGCGTCGAACTCCTCGACCTGGGGCCGCTGTTGGACGTGCCCGTGCGCCAACTCTCGCTCGGGCAGCGGATGCGCGGCGACATCGCGGCGGCGCTGCTGCACGATCCCGAGGTGCTGTACCTGGACGAGCCGACGATCGGGCTCGATGTGATCAGCAAGTCCAAGGTGCGCGACTTCCTGCGCACGGTGAACGCCGAACGCGGCACGACTGTGCTGCTCACCACGCACGACCTCACCGACATCGAGCAGTTGTGCCGCCGGGTGATGGTGATCGACCACGGCCGCCTGATGTACGACGGGGACCTCGGCGGGCTGCACGCGGTCGGGGAGAGCGAGCGGACCCTGGTGGCGGACTTCGCCCGCGAGCTGCCCCCGGTCCAGGTCGAGGGCGCCCGCTGCGTCAAGGTCGAGGGCCCCCGCCAGTGGCTGGCCTTCCCCGCGCAGGCCAGCGCCGCCCCGCTGGTCGCCGCGGTCGCCGCCGACTACCCGCTGGTGGACCTGTCGGTCCGCGAACCGGCCATCGAGGACGTCATCGCCCGGATGTACGGCGCGGACCGCACCTGAACGGACCGCACCTGAACGGACCGCCCCCGACCGGGCGCACCTGACGGACCGCCCCGACGGACCGCCCCCGACCGGCCGGGGCGCGGACGACCGCGAGGCCGTACGCGCCCCGGCCGGCGATACGGCTACGGCCGTGCCGGGACGTGGTCGTGCGGATACTCCTCGGCGCGGTGCTGGAAGGCCAGCACCTTGGGGTTCTGCACGGTCCCGCCGCGGATCTCGATCGCCCGCCGCAGGGTGTCGTCCGCGTCCCAGCCCGCCGGGCCCTCCAGGACGCGCCGCAGATACGGCAGCAGCGCCTCGCTGATCTCCCAGGTGGCCGAGTTCCACAGGTACGACGGGCTGTGGTCGACGCCGTAGTACTGGACGTGGTCGCCGACGGTGAACATCGGGTCGGTGAAGGTGGTGGGCCTGGCCCACGCGAAGCCCATGCCCTCGTCGCAGGACACGTCGATGATCAGCGTGCCGGGCGCGAGGCTGGGCAGGTCGTCCTCTATCAGGAACATCAGCGGCGCGTCGGTGTCCTGGAGCACGCAGTTGACGATGATGTCGTGCCCGGCGAGGAATTCGGCCAGCGGCTGCGGGCCGTCCTCGGTCAGGACGACGCTGCGCCGCGGGTCGAGGGTGTCGTCGGCCTCGTCGTGGTCGAAGTGCACGATCCGCGCGGAGTGGATGGGCGAGCTGACGGCCGTCACACCGCGGGCGGTGAGCACGTCCACATCGTGCACGCCCAGCGCGCTGAGCGCGGTGACCGCGCCGCGGGCGGTCGCGCCGAAGCCGATCACGACCGCGCGCTGCCGCCGCCCGTAGTCACCGGTGACCCCGGTGAGCTGCATGGCGTGCAGCACCGAGGAGTATCCGGCCAGCTCGTTGTTCTTGTGGAAGACGTGCAGGTTGAACGAGCCGTTGCGGTGCCAGTGGTTCATCGCCTCGAAGGCGATCAGGGTCAGCCGCCGGTCGATCGCGGCCTGGGTGACCTTCTCGTCCTGCACGCAGTGCGGCCAGCCCCACAGGACCTGGCCCTCGCGCAGTTCCGCCAGGTCCTCGTGGAGCGGCTTGGCCAGCAGGACGACATCGCACTCGGCGATCAGTTCCTCGCGCCGCCGGAAACCGGCGACGAGCGGCGCGAGCTGTTCGTCCGGCACACCGAAGTGCTCGCCGTAACCGGTCTGGAGATAGATGCTGCCGAGCAGGTCGGCGTCGATGCGTTCGAAGTGGGCCGGATGGATGGGCAGACGGTGCTCGTTCTCCTTGCGCGTCTGCGCCATGATTCCGAGCGTGAGGTGCGGCTGCTGCGGGTTCTGCCTGTGCTGCTTGAGCTGCTGCAAAATGCCCCTTTGGTTACTCCCTGTGTAGCACACGGGGAGTGGGCGCGACGCCCTCCGCGTCAGGGGCGGCACGGGGGACGCGGGGGACGTCGGGGGGACAACCGCTGTGGGCGGCACGCGTGCGCGGGGCCGCCCGCCGCCGGATCAGCGCAGCGACGTCAGGGCCGCGCGGACGCGGTCGACGGCCGCGAGCCGGGTGGAGGCGTGCGCGGACAGCCGTACCGAGTCCGTACGGACCGACGGCGTGACCCCGTGCGCGTGCAGGGCCTTCGCGACGTGCCGCGGGTCGGTGCCGGGCAGCCGGAAGGAGACGATCCCGGCCCGCTCGGCGGGGTCGGTGGGGGACAGGACGTCGCCGCCGCAGGACCGGACGGCGTCGATGAACTGGCCGACCCGCGCGCGGATGTGCGCCTCGACGGCTGGTACGCCGACGCCCTCCACCAGCTCCAGCGCCGTGGCCAGCGCGGCGGCCGTGACCGGGCTCAGATTGGTGGTGCTCCAGCGCTGGGCGCCGGGCGCGGGCGGGTGCTCGACGTCGTCGAAGACGCCCGCGTCCTCGACGCCGGTCCAGCCGCCGAGCGTCGGCTCCAGACGGTCGAGCGCGAGGTCGGAGAGGATTCCGAAGCCGGTCGCCCAGCTCGCCCGCAGCCACTTCTGGCCGCCCGCGACCACCACGTCCGCCGTCGCCCACGGCAGATCCGCCACCCCGAAGCCCTGGATGGCGTCCACCACCAGCAGCCGGTCCTGGCCGATCACCTCGCGCAGCGCCGCCAGATCCGCCCGGTAGCCGGTCCGGAAGTCCACGGCGCTGACCGACACGGCCACGACGTCGTCGGTCAGCGCCGCCCGTACGGCGTCCGCGGTGATGCGCCCCCGCGCGTCCGGCTCCAGCACGCGCGGTACGGCGCGGCCCAGCTCCGCGCTGCGCCGCCACGGGTAGTGGTTGGCGGGGAACTCGCCCGCGGGCACCAGCACCGTGCCCGCCGGGAGGCCGAAGGCCGCGTGGAACAGGCCGGTCGAGGTGTTCGGCAGCAGCACCGTGTGCGCCGCGTCGGTGCCCGCCAGCCGGGCGGCGGCCTCCCGCGCCCTGGGCTCGGCGCGCATCAGGTCGTTCACCGTGTCCTGGTCGGCGTGGGCCGACCTCTCCAGCGCCTCGGCCGTCGCGGCCAGCACGTCCCGCGAGGGCGGACCGTAACGGGCGAAGTCGAGATAGCCCTCCGGCTCCTCGAAGTGCTCGGCGTAACCGGGCAGCCCTCCGGTGGCGTGCGGCGCTGTCATCGCGGTGTGCTCCCTGTCGCTGTCTGTCGCTCGTACGTGGCGGTGCCGTGCGGGGGTATGCGTGCGTCGTGGGCCGTTCCCGGTGCCGGGAGGCACCGGGAACCCGCCGTTCGTTCCCCCATTGTCGGCGCGGGGGGAAAGCGCCGGCACGACGGGTACGGGCGCGCGGACGAGGAGGCGCACGGGAGCGGGAAGCGGGAGCGGGTAGGGGCAGGCGTACGTGCGCGTGTACGGGCAGGCGTACCGGAGCGCGTACGGGCAGGCGTACGTGCGCGCGTACGACAAGGATCACCGGGCCGTGACGGCCGCGGGCGGCGACAATACCCGGGTGGACACGCGGGCGGAGCGGGAGCGGATGGAAACGGCGAGCACGAGCGGCGGGACCGGTACGGGCGGGGCGGCGGGTGCGGGCAGTGCGGCCCCGGTGGCCCATGGCCCCGCGGCCAACGGCGCACGGCCGGAATCAGGCGGACGGATCGCGCTCGGGCCCGAGGCCGGGGACGCTGCGCCGACGGCCGACGGCTCGGGCCCCGGCGGCGCGTCCCGGAACGGCTCAGGCGGCGGGGGCCACGGCGGCTCCGGGGGCTCCGGCGGCTCGGGCTCCGGCTCCGGGCCGGGTTCCGCCCCGCGCGGGCGGCCCTCACCGCGCGGCGGACTGGCCGACGCGCCCGGCGGCGCCGCGGCCGAGGAGGAGCGCCGCAGGGGCCTGCGCCGGATGAAGCTGATCGCGACCGGCTTCCTGCTGGTCGCGACCGTCGTCTACGCGCTCGCGAAGTGGGCGGACTCGCGGGGCGCGGGCGGCTGGGCCGGTTACGTGGCCGCCGCCGCGGAGGCGGGCATGGTCGGCGCGCTCGCCGACTGGTTCGCGGTCACCGCGCTCTTCCGCCGCCCGCTGGGCCTGCCCATCCCGCACACCGCGATCATCCCGACCAAGAAGGACGCCCTCGGCGCCAGCCTCGGCGACTTCGTCGGCGAGAACTTCCTGTCGGCCGAGGTCGTCCGCACCCGGCTGCGGGCGGTCGGCATCGGCACCCGGCTCGGCGGCTGGCTGTCGGAGCCCGCCAACGCCGACAAGGTCACCGAGCAGGCCGCCGCCGCGCTGCGCGGCATGTTCACGGTGCTGCGCGACTCCGACGTGCAGGCCGTGGTCAGCGAGGCGATCACCCGGCGCGCGGAGGCCCAGGAGGTCGCGCCGGGGCTCGGCAAGATGCTGGAGCGGATCGTCGCCGACGGCGGCCACCGCCGCATGGTCGACCTGGTCTGCGTCCGCGCCCACGACTGGCTGGTCGAGCACGGCGACTCCGTCATGGACGCGGTGCAGGGCGGAGCCCCCGGCTGGACCCCGCGCTTCGTGGACCGCAAGGTCGGCGAGCGGGTCTACAAGGAACTGCTGCGCTTCGTCACCGAGATGCGCGATTCCCCCGGCCACCCGGCGCGCGGCGCCGTCGACCGCTTCCTCGGCGACTTCGCCGTCGAGCTCCAGTCCGACCCGGACACCCGCGCCCGCGTCGAGCGGCTGAAGAGGGACCTGCTGGCGCGCGGCGAGGTGCAGGACCTCATCGCGTCCGTGTGGGGCGCGGTGCGCACGATGATGGTCGCCGCCGCCGAGGACGAGCGCAGCGAGCTGCGGATGCGCGCCCGCGCCTCCCTGCTGTCGCTCGGCCGCAAGCTGGCCACCGACCCGCGGCTCCAGGAGAAGGTCGACGTCTGGCTGGAGGACGCCGCCACGTATCTCGTGACCACCTACCGCGACGAGATCACCTCGCTGATCTCCGAGACCGTCGCGGGCTGGGACGCCGACCAGACGTCCCGCAAGATCGAGAACCACGTCGGCCGCGACCTCCAGTTCATCCGGATCAACGGCACCGTCGTCGGCGCCCTCGCGGGCCTGGCCATCTTCGCCATCTCCCGCCTCGCGGGGGGCTGACGGGCGGCGCCGTACCGCCGTATCGTTGCCGATGTGACGGTTCGTCAGATACGGCACGGTCGGCGGGGTGCGACGTCCAGGCGGGGGTCGGGCCCGCCCCGGCGGCGGCGCGTCGTCGCCTACGGGCGCGGCTACGGCCGCCGCTACGGGCAGGCGTACGGCCCCGGTTACGGCCGCGGGCCCCGTCCTCGGCGCTCGCTGACCGGGCGGCTGCTGTGGGCGGCGGCCGAACTGGCCATGACCGCGGGGGTGCTCGTACTCCTGCTCGTCGTCCACCAGTTGTGGTGGACCAATGTGCAGGCGCACGCGGCGGCCCGGCGCGAAGTCGCCGCGCTGGAACGGAGTTGGGGCACGCCGTCGCCCTCTCCCGCGGCGCCCTCGCCGGGTACCGTCGCGCCGGGCGACGATCCGGCCGTCACGCCGAGCGGCCCGGCCCCGTCCGCCGCCGCGCCGCCGCCCTCCTCGAAGGGCGGCACCCGTGATCCGGGCTTCGCCGTCATCCACATTCCCCGGATCGGGATCACCGCGCCGATCGCCGAGGGCATCAGCAAGTCCGCGATCCTCAACCACGGTTACGTCGGCCACTACCCCGGCACCGCGGGGCCCGGCGCCACCGGCAACTTCGCCCTCGCCGGGCACCGCAACACCCACGGCGAGCCGTTCCGCTACATCAACCGGCTCCGCGTCGGCGACACCGTCGAGGTCGAGACGGCCGCCTATCGCTACACGTACGTGATCCGTGAAGTCCTTCCCCAGACGTATGCCTCCGACGGCACCGTCATCGCGCCCATTCCGTACAGCTCCGTCCACTCCTCCGCCCGTATGCGCGGGGTCGCGCACTACATCACGCTCACCACCTGCACTCCCGAATTCACCTCCCGCTACCGCCTCGTCCTCTGGGGCACCCTCCAATCCACCGCCTCCCGCTAGGGCCTGTCCGGGGCCCGGGCCCGTGCGGTTCTCCCGCCGGGGCGGCTGTCCCACGGGGTGGGCCGGGGGTTGCGCGGGCCGGGGGCGGAGTTGGAGGATCGGACAAGACATCCGATGACCGTTCCCACCGGGTGCCGACCGATGACCGAGCCCCGGACCGGGGCAGGTCGCCCAGAGGCGACCGGAAAAAAATGGGAGTACCCACGTGAAGCTGCTGCGAGTCGGCCCCGCCGGGGCGGAGCGCCCGGCCCTGCTCGACGGAGACGGTGTCCTGCGTGACCTGAGCGGTCTGGTGACCGACATCGACGGGAAGCTCCTCGCCGATTCGGCGGCGCTCACCGCGGTGGCCGAGGCCGCGGCCGACGGCTCGCTCCCGTCGCTCGACCCGTCGCTGCGGGTCGGCCCGCCGCTGTCCCGGATAGGCAAGATCGTCTGCATCGGGCTCAACTACCACGACCACGCGGCCGAGACCGGCGCCCAGGCGCCGGGCGAGCCCGTCGTGTTCATGAAGGCCCCGGACACGGTCGTCGGCCCCGACGACACGGTGCTGGTGCCGCGCGGCAGCGAAAAGACCGACTGGGAAGTGGAGTTGGCCGTCGTCATCGGCCGCGAACTGCGCTACGCCGCCTCGCACGAGGAGGCGCTGGCCGCCGTCGCGGGGTACACCATCGCGCACGACGTCTCCGAGCGCGCGTTCCAGATCGAGCGCGGCGGCCAGTGGGACAAGGGCAAGAACTGCGAGACCTTCAACCCCCTCGGCCCCTGGCTCGTCACCGCCGACGAGGTCCCCGACCCGCAGGCCCTGCGCCTCCGGCTCTGGGTCAACGGCGAGCTGAAGCAGGACGGCTCCACCGCGAGCCAGATCTTCCCCGTCGCCGAAGTCGTGCGCTACCTCAGCCACTTCATGACGCTCTACCCCGGCGACGTCATCAACACCGGCACCCCCGCCGGTGTGGCGATGGGCCAGCCCGAACCCAAGCCGTACCTCCGGCCCGGCGACGTCGTCGAGCTGAGCATCGACGGACTCGGCACGCAGCGCCAGCAGTTCACGTCCGCCTGACCCCACCGCGCGGCCGTTGACCGGCACGCGCACAGCGGGCCCGCTCCCGGGCGGGCCCGCCCCGAAGCCCGTCACGCCGTGACGGGCGGAGGCCGGGCATGCGAATGGGCAAGGAGAGTGGGTACTCCTTGCCCTTCTTAAGGTATAGCGCAAGGGGGGCCTTGCGGCAAGGGGGTGCTGGGGTCGCACAATGGGCGGCCGGAGGCCAGAGGTGCGGTGAATCTGGCGGAATGCACGGCTTTGTGGACGGGGACATCTGATGGTGGACGTGACCGTCGTCGGCAGTGGGCCGACGGGGTTGATGCTGGCGAGCGAGCTGCGGTTGCAGGGCGTGGACGTCGTGGTGCTGGACCGGGAGGCGGAGCCGACGTCGTTGGTGCGGGCGCTGGGGCTGCACGCGCGGAGCATCGAGATCATGGACCAGCGCGGGCTGCTGGAGCGGTTCCTGGCGCTGGGGACGCAGCACCGGGTCGGGGGATTCTTCGGGGGGCTCGGCAGGGAGTGGCCGCGGCGGCTGGATACGGCGCACGGATACGTGCTGGGGATCTTCCAGACGGTCACCGAACGGCTGCTGACCGAGCACGCGCGGGAGCTGGGCGTGGAGTTCAGGCGCGGCTGCGAGGTCGTGGGGCTGAGCCAGGACGACGAGGGGGTGACGGCGGAGCTGGCGGACGGTTCGCGGCTGCGGTCGCGGTACCTCGTGGGGTGCGACGGCGGCCGGAGCACGGTGCGCAAGCTGCTCGGCATCGGATTCCCGGGGGAGCCGAGCAGGGTGGAGACGCTGATCGGCGAGATGGAACTGGACGTCGACCAGGAGACGTTGGCGGCCGTGACGGCCGAGGTGCGCAAGACCGAGAAGCGCTTCGGGGCGATGCCGCTCGGTGACGGGACGTACCGGGTGGTCGTGCCCGCGAAGGGCGTCAGTGAGGACCGGGCGGTCCCGCCGACGCTGGAGGACTTCAAGGAGCGGCTGACGGCGTTCGGCGGCACCGACTTCGGCGTGCACTCACCGCGCTCGCTGTCGCGGTTCGGCGACACGACCCGCCTGGCGGACAGCTACCGCGTGGGCCGGGCACTGCTGGCGGGGGACGCGGCGCACATCCACCCGCCGACCGGCGGCCAGGGCCTCAACCTCGGCGTGCAGGACGCGTTCAACCTCGGCTGGAAGCTGGCCGCCGCCGTCAACGGCTGGGCCCCGGAAGGGCTGTTGGACACCTACGAGACCGAGCGCCGCCCGGTGGCCGCCGCCGTACTGGACAACACCCGCGCCCAGATGGAGCTGATGTCCACCGAGCCGGGAGCCATGGCGGTGCGCCGACTGCTGTCGGAACTGGCCGAGTTCGAGAACGTCAACACGTACCTGATCGAGAAGATCACCGCGATCGCCATCCGTTACGACGTCGGCGAGGGGCACGAACTGCTCGGCCGGCGGCTGCGCGACGTGGAGTTGAAGCGCGGCCACCTCTACGGGCTGATGCACCAGGGGCGCGGTCTGCTGCTCGACCGGACCGGCGCGCTCTCGGTCGACGGGTGGGCGGACCGGGTCGACCACGTGGTCGACGTCAGCGAGGAACTGGACGTCCCCGCCGTCCTGTTGCGCCCGGACGGCCATGCCGTGTGGGTCGGCGAGGACCAGGCGGAACTGCGCGCCCTGATGCCGAAGTGGTTCGGGGCCCCCGCCGACTGAGCGATCACGGCGACTGAGCGATCACGGCGACCATGAAGCTCACGGCGACCGTCAAGCTCACGGCGACCGACCGTCAAGCTCACGGCGATCACGGCCACCCACCGCGCTCGCCGTCAGGCGCCCGCCTCCGCCAGATAGCGGGTGAGCGCCGCCACGACCAGCGCGTGGTCCTCGACCTGCGGGAGGCCGGAGACGGCGACGACCCCGACCACGCCGACTCCCGCCACCCGCAGGGGGAACGCGCCGCCGTGCGCCGCGTACAGGTCGGGGTCGAGCCGCGAGGACTCCTCGAAGCTGCCGCCCTTGGCCCGGAACCGCTCGCCGACCAGCAGTGACGAGGCGTGGTAGCGCTCGACGACCCGCGCCTTACGGGCCAGCCAGGCGTCGTTGTCGGGGGTGGTGCCGTCCAGGGCGTGGTGGAAGAGCTGCTGACCGCCGCGCCGGATGTCGACGGTGACGGCGGCGCCGCCCTCGCGGGCCATCTCGACCAGCAGGGAGCCGAGCCGCCAGGCGTCGTCGTGGGTGAACCGGGGGAACACCAACTCCGCTTCCTGCGCCACGAGTTCGGCGACCCGCTCGCCGCCGGGCGCGGTCACAGCGCCACCGTCCGGCCCTGCGCGGCCGAGAGCTTCGCGGCCTCCAGGACGTCCAGGGCGGCGGCGGCCTCCAGCGCCGTGACCGGCGGCGGGGTGCCGTCGCGCAGGGAGGCCAGGACACCGGCGTAGAAGGCGGGGTAGTCGCCGGGCACGGACGGCACCCGGCGCGAGTTGTCGTCGGTGCCGACGGTGCCCCACGAGGACTCCGGCTCCGCGCCCCACGCCGTGCCCTCGCCGGGGCGCAGGCCCTCGCGCAGCGCGGCCTCCTGGGGGTCAAGACCGTAGGTGACGTAGCCGCCGAGGCTGCCGAGGACGCGGAAGCGCGGCCCGAGGCGGGCGGTGGTGGCGCTCATCCACAGGTGGGAGTGGACGCCGTTGGCGTGGGTGACGGCGATGAAGGTGTCGTCGTCCGCGGCGGCACCGGGTCGCTGGACGTCGGACTCGGCGTACACCAGGGCGGCCGGGCCGAACAGCGCGAGCGCCTGGTCGACGAGGTGGCTGCCGAGGTCGTACAGCAGGCCGCCGATCTCGGCAGGGTCGCCGGACTCGCGCCAGCCGCCCTTGGGCTGCGGGCGCCACCGCTCGAACCGCGACTCGAAGCGCTGCACCTCGCCCAACTCGCCCTTGTCCAGCAGCCCTTGGAGGGTGAGGAAGTCGCTGTCCCAGCGCCGGTTCTGGAAGACGGAGAGCAGCAGGCCGCGGCGCTCGGCGAAGGCGGCCAGTTCGCGCGCCTCGGCCGCGGTGCCCGCGAGCGGCTTGTCCACCACGACCGGCAGCCCGGCGTCCAACGCGGCGGTGGCCAGCGGCACATGGGTGCGGTTGGGGGAGGCCAGGACGACCAGGTCCAGCTCGGACGCGCGCGCCCACAGCTCGTCGGCCGCGGCGGCGAAGCGTACGTCCGGGTGCTCGGCCAGCGCCTGGGCGCGGCGCTCGGGGCTGCCGGTGACGATCGTGTCGAGGACCAGGCCCTCGGTGGCGGCGATCAGCGGGGCGTGGAAGAAGGAGCCGGCCGGGCCGTAGCCGACGAGGCCGACGCGAAGGGGAGTGCCGGGGGTGCTCATGCGCTCCACTTTGGCAACAGTGTTGCCAAAGTGCAAGCGCGCGGGACAATGGCGGGGTGAACCCGTCCGCGCCCGGCGCCAACCTCCCCGCCCTCCGCAGCCACAACGCCGCGCTCGTCCTCGGCCTGCTCCGTACGGCCACGCTGTCGCCCGCCGACGCAGGCACGGACAGCGGCGGTACGGACAGCGGGGGTACGAGCGGCGGCGGTACGGGCGGTGGCGGAACGGACGGCGGCGGTACGGACGGCCGCGCGCGGGGCATCAGCCGTCTGGAGCTGGCCGAGCGGACCGGCCTCACCCCCCAGGCGGTCAGCAAGATCACCGCCCGGCTGCGGGCCGAGGGACTGGTCGAGGAGGCCGGGCGGCGCGCCTCGACCGGCGGCAAGCCGCGCACCGAACTGCGGCTCGTCAGCGGCGCCCGGCACGCCGTCGGCGTCCACCTCGACGGGGAACGGCTCACCGCCGTCCTCACCGACCTCACCGGCCGTACCGTCGCCGAACGCGAGGCGCCGCTGGACCTCGGCCTGCCCGTGGAGTCCGCGCTCGCCGCGATCGTCCACGAAGTACGGCTCATCGCCGCCCGCGCCCCCGGCGCCGTCCTCGGCGTCGGCGTCGGCATGCGCGGCCCCCTCGACCACCGCACCGGCACCCTCCACCGCGTCACCGGCTTCCCGCACTGGCAGGGCGTCCCGCTCCGCGCCCGCCTGGCCGCCGCCCTCGGCCTCCCGGTCGCCCTCGACAAGAACACCAACGCGGCGGCCCTGTCGATCCTGGCCGAGGCCGTCCCGGCGGGAAGCGTCCCGACCGGGGTCGTTCTGGCCGGGACCGGGGAGGGCTCACCGCCCCCGGCCGCCGCCCCCGGCGAGTGGTCCGCACCGACGGAGTCCGCCCCGGCCCCCGTCCCCGCCCCGGCCCCCGGAGCCGGTCGTCCCGCGTCCGGAGCCGGTCGTCCCGCGTCCGAAGCCGGTGGTCCCGCGACGGAGTCCGACCCCGCCCCTGGCGGCGAACCGCCGACGACGGCGGAGTCCGCAGCCGCCCGTCCCCGCCCCGCCGCAGGCGGCCCCCCGGCCTTCGCGTATCTGCACCTCGGGGCCGGGCTCGGCGCCGGGCTGGTGCTGGGCGGGGAGGTGTACCGGGGCGGGCGGACCGGGGCGGGGGAGTTCGGGCACCAGGCGGTGGAGCTGGGCGGGGTGCTGTGCGAGTGCGGCAACCGGGGCTGCCTGGAGGCGCTGTGCCTGGCGGCGGCCGGGCGCGGCGACACCGTGGGCGCGGCGCGGCTGCTGGGCGTCGGGGCGGCGAATCTGGTCGCGCTGCTCGACATCGACCGGGTGGTGCTGGGCGGCAGGACCGTACTGGCCGCGCCCGCCGTCTTCGCGGAGCAGGCCGCGGCCGTGCTGGCCGAACGCGGCCGGAGCGTGCCCGTGGGATTCGCCGCGGCGGGCCCCCGCGCGGTGGCCGAGGGCGCCGCCCTGCTCGTCCTGGCCCCGCTCTTCGGCAATGTCCTCACCCACGCCTGACGCGTCCCCGCCCGCCCGTGAGCAGGGCTCCGGGACCGGGCACCCCGTCCGGTCTGCGAGGATCGGGCAATGGCCGACGCAGATCCGCAGAGCCCGATCCGGGCGGGCATCCCGGAGCACGGGCGGGTGCCGAAGTACTTCGCCGTCAAGACCCGCCTCGAAGTCGTGCTCGACGAACTGGGCGAGGGCGGACTGCTGCCCACGGAGCGGGAGTTGGCGGCCCGCTTCGAGGTGGCGCGGGAGACCGTACGGCAGGCGCTGCGCGAACTGCTGATCCAGGGCCGGGTGCGCCGCAGGGGCCGCGGCACCGTCGTGGCCGGACCCAAGCTGGAACAGCCGCTGTCCACCGACAGCTACACCGAGGGCGTACGGCGGCAGGGCCGCGTCCCCGGCCGTAATCTGATCGCGCTGGAGCGGCTGCCCGCCGACCCCGGTCTCGCCGCCGAACTGCGGCTCGCGCCCGGCGACCCGGTGTGGCACATGGAGCGCGTGCTGCTCGCCGACGAGGAGCGGGTCGGCCTGGAGAGCACGTATCTCGCGGTGGCCCGACTGCCGCACCTGGAAAGGGACTTCGCGCCCGACACCTCCTTCTACGCCTTTCTGCGCGAGCGGATCGGCGTCGAGCCGGTCTCGGTGGACGAGCGGATCGAGACGGTGCTGGCCACACCGCGCGAGGCGCTGCTGATCGGTACGCCGCCCGCGCTGCCGATGCTGCTGCTGCACCGGTCGAGCCGGGACGAGGCGGGCGAGCCGCTGGAGCGGGTGCGGTCGCTCTACCGCGGCGACCGCTTCAGCTTCACCGTCCACATGGAGAAGAGCGACCGGCGGGGCTGAGGTCCCCGGTGGCCGACGTCCCCTTTTTAGTCACGGAATGATAACGGGTCTAGTCCAAGCTTGGAGACCTGTTCACCCGGACGTCGGTAGCCGGACGCGAGACGGCCACCCTCCGCCGCGAATCTCGACGGCGTGAGAGTCACTGTCGTAGGAGCCGGAGCGCTGGGCACGATGCATGCCTGGCACGCAGTCAACCGCGGCCACGAGGTCGTCCACCTGGAGCGCGAGCGGGAGGCCCGCGGCGCGTCCGTGCGCAACTTCGGCCTCGTGTGGGTCGGCGGCCGGGCGGCCGGTGCCGAACTGGAGACCGCGCTGCGCGCCCGCGAGCTGTGGGAGGGGATCGGCGCCCGCGTGCCCGGCGTCGGCTTCCGCGCCAACGGCTCGCTCACCGTGGTCCGCACCCCGGCCGAGCGGGCCGTCGCCGAGGACGTCCTGGGCCGCCCCGACGCCGCCGAGCGCGGCTACAAGTGGCTGTCGCCCGCCGAGGTCGCCGCCCACAACCCGGCCCTGCGCGGCGAACTCCTCGGCGCCCTGCTCTGCGAGCGCGACGCCGCCGTCGAGTCGCGTGTCGCCCTGCCCGCCCTGCGCGCCCACCTCGAAGCGACCGGCCGCTACACCTTCGTCGCCGGCCGCGAGGTCCGCGACGTCGACACCGGCCTGGTCCGCGACGACCACGGCACGTCGTACGCATCCGACAGCGTCGTCGTCGCCACCGGCGCCTGGCTGACCGGTCTCGTCAAGGAACTCGCGCCGAGCCTGCCGGTACGCAGGGTCCGGCTCCAGATGGCGCAGACCGACCCGCTGGGCGAACCGCTGACGACCTCCGTCGCCGACGCCGACAGCTTCCGCTACTACCCCGCCTACGACGGCGCCGCGCTCGACGCCCTGCGCGCGGGCCAGCCGCAGCCGCCGGTCGCCGCCGAGCACCGCATGCAACTGCTCATGGTCCAGCGCCTCGACGGCGGCCTCACCATCGGCGACACCCACGAATACGACGAAGCCTTCGCCTTCGACGTGATCGAGGACCCGTACGACCACCTGCTGGAACGGGCCGCCGAACTCCTCGGCCGCCCCCTGCCCACGATCCGCCGCCGCTGGGCCGGGGTGTACGCGCAGTGCGCCGACACCACCCGGGTCGTCCACCGCGAGCAGGTACGCGACGGCGTGTGGCTGGTCACCGGCCCCGGCGGTCGCGGCATGACCTGCTCCCCGGCGATCGGCGAGGACACCGCGAACGAGATCGGCTGGTGAACGACATGACCGAGACCACGGCGGCTGCCGCCGCCCCCGCACCCACGGAGCCGGGACCCGCCGCCTCCGCCTCCGCCCCAGGCGATACGTCCGACCTGCGGCTCGTCGTCCTCGACATGGCCGGGACCACCGTCGCCGACGACGGGCTGGTCGAACTGGCCTTCTCGCGGGCGGCCGAGGAGCTGGGGGTCGAGCCCGGCAGCGCGGACCACAGCGCCAAACTCGACTACGTACGCGCCACGATGGGCGAGTCCAAGATCACCGTCTTCCGCGCCCTGTTCGGTGACGAGCGGGCGGCACGGCGCGGCAACGCGGCGTTCGAGACCGCGTACGCCGCACTCGTCGACGGCGGCCGGTGCGCGCCGCTGCCCGGCGCGCGCGAGACGATCGACGCGCTGCGCGAGGCGGGCCGCAAGGTCGTCCTGACCACCGGCTTCTCCCGCGTCACGCAGGACGCGATCCTCGACGCGCTCGGCTGGCGCGACGTCGCCGACCTCACCTTGTGCCCGGCCGACGCGGGCCGTGGCCGCCCCTATCCCGACATGGTGCTCACCGCGCTGCTGCGCACCGGCACCGACTCCGTCCGCCAGGTCGCGGTGGCCGGCGACACCGCCTACGACATGCTCAGCGGCGTCCGCGCGGGCGCCCCGCTGGTCGCGGGCGTCCTGACCGGCGCTCACACCGAGGCTCAGCTCATCGCCGCGGGCGCCACCCACGTCCTGGCCTCGATCGCCGAACTCCCCGCCGCCGTCGCCCGCCGGGAGACCCCGCGATGACCGCCGCCGACCACCCGGCGGCGGAGCCGACGCCCGCGCCCCCGCGCGCGGGCACGACCGGCCCCGCGGGCATCCGGTTCGCGCAGGTGACCGTCGCCTACCACGGCCAGACGGTGCTGGACTCGCTCGACCTGACCGTCGAGCGCGGGGAGGTCATGGCGCTGCTCGGCCCGTCGGGGTCGGGGAAGACGACGGCGCTGCGGGCGGTGGCGGGGTTCGTGCGGCCGGTCAGCGGGCGGGTGGTGATCGGGGGACGGGACGTGACGGACCTGCCGCCGTACCGGCGGGGCATCGGGATGGTGGTGCAGCAGTACGCGCTCTTCCCGCATCTGCGGGTGGACCAGAATGTGGCGTTCGGGCTCAAGGCGCAGAAGGTGCCGCGCGGCGAGGTGCCCGGGCGGGTGGCGGACGCGCTGGAGATGACCGGCATGGCCGCGTACGCCCGGCGCTATCCGCGGGAGCTGTCCGGCGGGCAGCAGCAGCGCGTGGCCATCGCCCGCGCGCTGGCGATCAGGCCGGGGGTGCTGCTGCTCGACGAGCCGCTGTCGGCGCTCGACGCGCAGCTCCGCTCCGGGATGCTCACCGAACTGGCCCGGCTGCACCGCGAGTTGCCCGAGGTCTCGATCCTGTACGTCACCCACGACCAGATCGAGGCGCTGACGCTCGCCGACCGTATCGCCGTCCTGGACAAGGCCAGGCTCCGGGACTGCGGCACCCCGCACGACCTCTACCGGCACCCGCGCACGGCCTTCACGGCCTCCTTCGTGGGCAACGCCAATCTGCTGAACGTCAGCGCGGGGGAGGACGGCGCCGTACGGCTGGCGGACACCACCCTCCAGGTGGCCGCGAGCGGTACGGACGGCCCGGCGCCCGGCGCCGAGGCGACGCTGTGCGTCCGCCCGCACGCGCTGCGGCTGGCCGCCGCATCCGAGGAAGGCGGCGGCAACGTCCTGCGCGGCACCGTCACCGCCGTGCAGTGGCGCGGCCACACGCACCGGCTGCTCGTCGCGGCGTACGGGCACGAACTGCGCGCCGACGTAGGGGACTTGCGGCAGCCGCCGCGGGCGGGCGACGAGGTCGGGCTGACCTTCGCGGCCGAGGACGCGGTGCTGCTGCCCGCGGGCCTCGGCGCGGGAGGTGTCGGCGTTGGCTAGGACGACGCAGGCGCCGCTCGTACCGGAGGCGAAGCCGGACGCCACGCCGGACGCCCCACCGGCCGCCACACCGGCCGCGCGCACCGCCACGTCCGCCGCGGACAAGGGCGGTTCGCGGCGGCTGACCGTGCCCGGCCCGCTCTGGCCCCTGCCGCCCCTGGCCGCGATCGGCTTCTTCTTCCTCTATCCGCTCTTCCTGGTCGGCAAGCAGTCCCTCTCACCGGACAGCGGCGGCCACTCCGTGTCCGCGTACACCGACGTGTTCACGGAGGAGTCGTTCCGCAAGGCGCTGTGGAACACCGTGTGGATCGCGGTCGGTTCGACCGCGGGCTGTCTGGTCCTCGGCTTCGTCCTGGCCCTGGTGATCGCCTTCGTGCCGTTCCCCGGCGGCAAGGCGCTCAGCCGCTTCATCGACATCTTCCTGGCCTTCCCCTCCTTCCTGATCACCCTCGCGCTGCTGTTCCTCTACGGCACCGTCGGCATGGCCAACGGCCTGTGGACGGACGTGACGGGCGGCGCGAGCGGCAGCGGCCCGATCGACTTCCTGCGCACGCCGTGGGGCGTACTCCTGGCGGAGATCACGTACTTCACGCCCTTCGTGATGCGCCCGCTGCTCGCGGCCTTCTCCCAGGTGGAGACCGCCCAGTTGGAGGTCGCCTCGTCGCTGGGCGCGCGGGCGCCGCGGATCGTACGGCAGGTGATCCTCCCCGAGGCGCTGCCGTCGCTCGCGGCGGGCGGCAGCCTCGTCCTGGTCATGTGCCTCAACGAGTTCGGCATCGTGCTCTTCACCGGCGCCAAGGGCGTCACCACCCTGCCGATGCTCGTCTACAGCAAGGCGATCCTCGACGGCGACTACCCGGGGGCGTGCGTCGTCGCGGTCGTCGCCGTCGTGCTGTCGGTGACGCTCTACGGCCTCTACCGGGCCGTCGTGGCCCGTACCACCACCCTCGCAGGAGGCTTCACCGGAGGTGCCCGCCGTGCTGGTGCATAGCCGCAGCGGTCGCTGGACGGCCTGGGCCGTCTTCTTCGTCCTGTTCCTGCCGGTCTTCGCGCTGCCCTTCCTCGTCGTGCTGATGGCGTCCTTCGCCACCAACTGGAGCGGCGCCTTCCCGTCCCACCCGACGCTGACGCACTATCAGGACATCACCAAGGGCGACTCGGCGCACGCCCTGACCACCAGCCTGTGGACGGCGCTGGCCGCCAGCGTGCTGGCCCTGCTCGTCGGCGGCTGGGCGGCGCTCGCCGCCGAACGCCTGCGCGGCTGGCAACGACGCCTGCTCGACACCCTGTTCATGCTGCCCGTCGCCGTGCCGTCCGTCGTGGTCGGCCTGTCCCTGCTGGTCGCCTTCTCCAAGCCGCCGCTGCTGCTCAACGGCACCCGCGAGATCGTGATCCTGGCCCACACCGTCCTGGTCACCGCCTTCGCCTACCAGTCCGTGAGCGCCGCGCTCGTCCGCCTCGACCCGGCGTACGAGCAGAGCGCCGCGAGCCTGGGCGCGCGGCCCGCGTACGTGCTGTTGCGGATCAGGCTTCCGCTGCTGCTGCCCTCGCTCACCGCCGCCGCCGGACTCTGCTTCGCCCTGTCCATGGGCGAGTTGAGCGCCACGATGATGCTCTACCCGCCCGACTGGCTGCCGCTGCCGGTCCAGATCTACGGCGCGACGAACCGCGGTTCGCTCTACTCGGGCGCCGCCCTGGCCGTCGTCCTCATGGTGACGACCCTGCTCGTCCTGCTCGGGATGTCCCGCGTCCGCACCCGGGCCTCCTACCGCTGAGCCCCGCCGTTTCCCCTTATCTCCAATCCGTTTCCCCTTTTCCCCTTTCTCCTTCCCGATTGACCACACCCAGCAAGGAGTTCGACCTGCCATGCGCAAGCGCAGCCCCATCACCCCGCTCACCGCCGTCGCCGGCACCCTCACGCTCGGTCTCGCCCTCGCCGCCTGCGGCGGCTCCTCCGACTCCGGCTCCGGTTCCTCGGACGGCAAGGCGTCCACCGAGGTCACCGTCTACAGCGCCGACGGCCTGCACAACGAGGCCGGGGACGGCTTCTACGACAAGGTGTTCAAGGACTTCACGGCGAAGACCGGCATCAAGGTCAACTACGTCGAGGGCGGCTCGGGCGAGGTCGTGCAGCGCGTGATCCGCGAGAAGTCCAACACCAAGGCCGACCTGATCGTCACGCTGCCGCCCTTCATCCAGCAGGCCGACGCCAAGGGGCTGCTGACCACGTACAAGCCCGCCGGTTCCGACAAGGTCGACGCCGCCGACAAGGGCGTGGACGGCAACTGGACCTCGATCGTCAACAACTACCTGTGCTTCATCTACAACACCAAGGAACTGCCGACCCCGCCCAAGACCTGGAACGACCTGCTGGACGGCAAGTTCAAGAACAAGCTCCAGTACTCCACCCCCGGTGTCGCGGGCGACGGCACCGCCGTCGTCATCAAGGCCATGCACGACTTCGGCGGCCAGGCCCCGGCGATGGAGTACCTGAAGAAGCTCCAGGCCAACAACGTCGGCCCGTCCGCGTCCACCGGCCAGCTCGCCTCCAAGGTCGACAAGGGCGAACTGCTGGTCGCCAACGGCGATGTGCAGATGAACTACGCGGACCAGGCGACGATGCCGCACCAGGGCATCTTCTTCCCGGCCGCCGACGCCTCGGGCAAGCCGACCACCTTCGCGCTGCCGTACGCGGCCGGGCTGGTGAAGAACGCGCCGCACGAGGACGCGGCCAAGAAGCTGCTCGACTACTTCCTGACCACCGAGGTCCAGCAGGAGGTCTCCTCAATCGGCGGCGGCTTCGCGGCCCGCACCGACGTGACCGCGACCGACGCCAACGCCGCCAAGCTCAAGCAGATCATGTCGGGCGTGGACGTCTTCACCCCCGACTGGTCCGACATCGACGCCCACCTGACCGACTACGTGGACGCGTGGAAGACCGCCACCGGAAGCTGACTCCTGGCCGAGCGGCAGGTCACCGGTCAGCCGGCCGTTGGCTGACCGGGGGACCGCCGTGACGCGGCGGCCGACCAGCACGCGAGACGGCCGGGGCGGGTGCCATCCGCCCCGGCTACGCTGGTGAGTGAAGCCGTGGGCAGAAGCCGGCGTGCTGAGGCCGTGGGCTGAAGCCGGCGTGCTGAAGCCGTGCGCGGAAGCGGCGCGCGGATGCCGCGAGCGGATGCCCCGGGCGCGAGCTGTGCGAGGAACAGGAGAGCGGAACCCGTGTCGACACGCAGGCCCATCGAGTCGTGGCTCACCGACATGGACGGGGTGCTGATCCATGAGGGCACTCCCATCCCGGGCGCCGACGCCTTCATCAAGGGGCTGAAGGAGTCCGGCAAGCCCTTCCTGGTGCTCACCAACAACTCCATCTACACCCCGCGCGACCTGCACGCCCGGCTGACCCGCATGGGTCTCGACGTACCGGTCGAGAACATCTGGACGTCCGCGCTGGCCACCGCCAAGTTCCTGGACGACCAGCGCCCCGGCGGCACCGCGTACGTGATCGGCGAGGCGGGGCTGACCACCGCCCTGCACGACGTCGGCTACATCCTCACCGACACCGACCCGGACTACGTCGTCCTCGGCGAGACCCGTACCTACAGCTTCGAGGCGCTCACCAAGGCGATCCGGCTGATCAACAACGGCGCCCGCTTCATCGGCACCAACCCCGACGAGACCGGGCCGTCCCCCGAGGGCGTGCTGCCCGCGACCGGCTCCGTGGCCGCGCTGATCACCAAGGCCACCGGCAAGGACCCCTACTTCGTGGGCAAGCCCAACCCGCTGATGATGCGCGCCGGGCTCAACGCGATCGGCGCGCACAGCGAGACCAGCGCGATGATCGGCGACCGGATGGACACCGACGTGCTGGCCGGTCTGGAGTCCGGCATGACCACGTTCCTGGTGCTGACCGGCCTCACCGCGCCCGCCGACATCGACCGCCACCCCTTCCGCCCCTCGCGCGTCGTGAACTCGATCGCGGACCTCGTGTCGGAGATCTGAGCCCCGGCCCGCAGCCCCCAGCGCCGGCCCCCGAGCCGGCGCGCGGCCCCCGGAGCCCCGGGCCCGGGAAAGCCGAGCCGACACACCGATTCGTCACTCTCCGTAGAGCGTCCCTCACCCTGATGGACGATTGAGGCGCCCCTCGGGGTGCGGGCGGCGGCCGTCGCAGGGATGTTCGTAAGCACCGGGCGCGAGTCCCCGCTCCCGGACGAGCGGAGGTCTCCATGTTCGGTCTGAAACTGCCCGTCATCGCCGCAGCCGGTGCCGTCGGAGTGTTCGCGCTCGGTGGCGCCTCGGGGCTGCCCAGCCAGGCGATCGCCGACTCGGGCGGAGGGGGATCGTCGTCCTCTTCCTCCTCGTCGTCGTCCTCGTCCTCGTCGTCCAGCTCCTCGGACTCGATGGACGTGTCGCCCGCCAGCGTGGCGCCGGGTGGTGTCGTGAGCCTGCACCTGGAGACCTCCTGCAAGTCCGGCGGCAAGGCCCGCGCCAGCGCCGAGGTCTTCGTGGACACCGTCACCCTCGCCCCGGCGAGCGACGGCTCCCACTCGCTCGAAGGCACCGCGTTCATCAAGTCCGACGCGGTCGACGGCTCGTACGAGATCTCCGTCGAGTGCAACGGCTCCTCCAGCTCCGCGTCCGCGTCCGTGACGGTCACCGGCGCCAGCACCTCGCTGCCGATCGCGCCCGTCCCCGCGGGCGGCGGCGGCACCGCGCAGCTCGCGGCCGGGCCCGGCACGGCCGGTTCCGACACCAGCGCGCTGCTGGTCACCGGCGGCTTCGCGGCCGTCGGCCTGGCGGGCCTCGTGATCCACCGGCGCCGCAGCTCCGACCGCGGCTGACCGGGATGGCGGAAGGGGCGGAGGCCGCGGGCGGCGGCGAGGACGGTCCACGGCCCGACAACAGGACCTGGACGACCGCGGCCGTCGCCCTCGTGCTGCTCGCGGCCTGGCTGTTCGGACACGACGGCGGCGGCAGCGGCACGGAGGCCACCCCCGGCGGCCGGGCGCTGGCCGCCGCCGCTGCCGACCGCCCGCGCGAGGTCTACGCCCCCCACCTGCCGATGCCCGCCTCCACGCCGCTGCGCATCGACATCGCCTCGATCGGGCTGCACGCCAAGCTCGTCGGCCGCGGCCTGAAGGACGGCGCGGTCGACCCGCCGCCGTACGCCACCCCGGACGTCGCGGGCTGGTACCGCGACGGACCGTCGCCGGGAACGGCGGGCGCGGCGCTGATCGTCGGCCACGTCGACACCGAGACCCGCGCGGCCGTCTTCTACGGGCTGAGCACCGTCGAGCCGGGCGCGCTGGTGGAGGTGACCCGCGCGGACGGCACGGTCGCCGAATTCTCCGTCGAGGGCGTCGAGGTGGTGGAGAAGGACCACTTCGACGCCAACCGGGTGTACGGGTCCTCGGGGCGACCGGAACTGCGGCTGATCACCTGCGGCGGCTCCTTCGACAAGGAGAAGCAGGCGTACTCGGCGAACGTCGTGGTCTTCGCGGCGCTGACCGGCAACCGCACGACCTGACGCACGCAGTACGACCTGACGCACGTACGGCCCGACGACGTACGACCTGACGCACGTACGGCCCGGCACGCGGACGGCCTGACGCGCGTGTCGAGACCCGCATCCCTCCCGGGGTGCGTACCGCGCCCGGCCGGTGGCTCGCCTCCCCCGCGAAGCCGCCCGGCCGGGCGCTCCTCACCCTCGGGCGCCTGGACTGCGGGAGGCGTCCGGCGCGGCCGGGGGAGTGGGGGGAACCGTGGGGGCGTGGGGCAGTTGGGTCCTGAAGCGGATGAGCACGGCGCCGTCCACGGCGTGGTGCACCTGGACCCCGTCGATCGTCACCGGGTGGGCCGCGGCCTCGGCGAGCCGCCTGCACAGGTCCCTGGCCTCGTCGCGGGCCGGTTCCGGCACCGGCTCCGCGCCGTCGCCGGGCAGCCCGTGGTCGTAGCCGTAGTCGGTGACCGCGACCGCGCAGTGCCCGCCGTCCACGCCCAGGGTGACGCGGTAGCGCCGGGCCAGGCTGTGGGCGACCAGGTAGGCGCACGCCAGTGAGGTGGCGTCGGTGATCAGGGCGCCGATCCCGCCGTACGGGCCGCCGAGCGTGTCGAGGGCGGCGCGGGTCATACGGGCCGCCAGTTCGTCGCTGCCGGGCAGGCGGCCGACGGAGAAGGTCCAGGACACGTCGAGCACCGGGCGGTCGGCTTCGCGTGGGGGGAGGTACGCGGATGCCGCGAGCTTGACCATGGGCAAACCAAGTCCTGGCGTCGTCGGGCCGTGCCTGAGCGGACGGGAGAGTACGGGTCTGAGCGCCGCGACCGGGGTCGCGGGCCGCGAAGTGCCCCACACCCTAGAACACCGAACTCCCGTGCACCAGAGGGAATATGACGGTTGGTTACACGTTCTCTACGCAATGCGACGTCACCGGCCGCGGCATGGGCGGCGTCACCGGCCGGGGCCCCCGCGCAGCTCCGCCGCGTCCACCGTGCTGTCGAGCAGGCCCTGCGCCAGGTCGGACAGCCGGATGCGGCGCGTCCTGGCGTGGCTGCGCAGCGCGGTGAAGGCGGCGTCCACGCTCACCTGCCAGCGCTCGGCGAGCAGCCCCTTGGCCTGCTCGACCAGGACCCGGCTCTCCAGCGCGGACTGGAGCTGGTCGGCGAGCTGTTCGCGCTGCCGTCTGACCCGGCGCTGGAGCACCCCGATGGTGGTGACGTCGGCGAGCGCCTGGGCCAGCTCGGCGTAGCCGTCGGGGAGCGGGCCGGGCGCCGTACGGAACAGCGTCAGGGCGCCGATGGTCTCCTCGCGCCAGCGCATGGGGACGGCGAGGACGGCGCCGTAGCCCGCGGCCAGCGCGGCCCCGGTGAAATCGGGCCACCGGCCCGCCGCCGCGCCCAGCACGTCGGCGCGCACCGGCGCGCCCGCGCGGTGGCACTCCCGGCCGGGGCCCTCGGCGGCGACCAGCGCCCGTACGGCCTCGTCCGTGACCGCGACCACCTCAGGCTCCGCGCTCCCGCGCGATTCCGCCACCAGCAGCAGCCCGGCCGCCGCCGCCCCGAGCACCCCGACACACCGCCCGACCAGCACGTCCCCGACCGCGCCGCCCCCGTCGAGCGTGTCGGCCACGGCCACGAAGGCCGCCCCGAGCGCGGCGGCGTACGGCTCGGGCGCCGGGGAGTCGGCGGGAGCGCCGGGCCGGACCCCGGAAGGGCCGCTCGTGGCCGGACCGTTCGTGGCCGGACCGTTCGAGGCGGGGCCGCTCGTGGCGGGACCCTTCGTGGGAGGGCCGGAAGGATCACCTGGCGCGCTGTGGCTCATTCTCGCTGCTCCCCGTTCGTGCCCGGCCCCCGTTGCCGGACTCGCAGCCGAGTATCCGCCGTCGGGTCGGCGCGGCGCCTCCGCCGTAGGTCGGAGACGGCGGAGCAGCGCGGGGCCCGCGGGGCGAGCGGGAACGCGGAGTCCGTCATACCTTGGCAATCGGTGGGCTCCTCCCGAGCACCGAGAGCCGAGTACCGAGCACCCGGAGCCGCCGACCCGAGAACCGCCGCGAGCCCAGCGCCCACGACCGAGAACCGGAAGCCACCACGTCCCACGGTCCGCCCGAGGAGGTCCGGATGCCCGTGCCCGATCCGAAGGGCGAGGCACTGCGCCCTGTGCCGCCCGCGAGCGCCGCGCCCGACCGGGTGGAGGAGTCACGGGCCACCGGCACACCGCAGGGCCTCAAGGCCGCGCTGACCGAGCTGCTGGGCGCCGACAAGGTCCTCACCGGCGTCTCCGACCTCGTGCGCTACGCCTCCGACGCCAGCCCGTACCGCTTCGTGCCGCAGGCCGTCGTCCTGCCCGAGAGCGCGCAGGACGTCGTCAGGCTGCTGGCCTACGCCCGCCGCGAGCGCCGCCACCTGGTCTTCAGAGCCGCGGGCACCAGCCTGAACGGCCAGGCGCAGGGCGAGGACATCCTGGTGGACGTGCGCCGCCACTTCAGCGGCGTCGAGGTCGAGGCCGACGGCGCGCGGGCCCGTATCCTGCCCGGCACCGTACTCGCGCGGGCCAACGCCACCCTGGCCCGGCACGGCCGGGTGCTCGGCCCCGACCCGGCCAGCGCCGTCGCGTGCACGGTCGGCGGAGTCGTCGCCAACAACGCGTCCGGGATGGCCGCGGGCACCAGCCGCACCTCGTACCGCACGGTCACCTCGATGACCGTCGTGCTGCCGTCTGGCACCCTCGTGGACACCGGCGACCCCGACGCCGACGCGGCGCTGGCCGCCGCCGAGCCCGAGCTGTGCCAGGGCCTGCTCGACCTGCGGGACGAGATCGAGGCCGACGAGGAGCTGACCGCCAGGATTCGCGCGAAGCACGCGATCAAGAACACCAACGGCTACCGGCTCGACGCCTTCCTCGACGCCGAGACGCCCGCGCAGATCCTGCGCGGTCTGATGGTCGGCTCGCAGGGCACCCTCGGCTTCGTCGCCGAGGCCGTCTTCGAGACGCTGCCGATACGCGCGGCGGCCACCGCCGCCCTGCTGTTCTTCCCGACGCTGCCCGCCGCCGCCGCGGCCGTGCCGCTGTTCAACCAGGCGGGGGCCGAGGCTGTCGAGCTGATGGACGGCAACACCCTGCGGGCCGCCGTGGGCGTGCCCGAGGTGCCGGGGGAGTGGGCCGCGCTGCCGCGCGAGACGACCGCGCTGCTGGTGGAGTTCCGGGCCGCCGACGACACGGAGCTGGCCGCGTACGAGCGGGCCGCCGTCCGGGTCTGCGACGACCTCGGCCTGGTCACGCCCGTACCGTCCGCGGACAACGCCTTCACCCGCGACCCGGCGCGGATCGCCGGCCTGTGGCGTATCCGCAAAGCCTTCGTCGCGGCCGTCGGGAGCGCCCGCCCGTCGGGCACCACACTGATCACCGAGGACTTCGCGGTACCGCCGGAGCTGCTCGCCGACGCCTGCGCCGAGCTGCTGGAACTCCAGGAGCGGCACGGCTTCGACGCGGCCGTCGCGGGCCACGCCGCGCACGGCAATCTGCACTTCCTGCTGACCTTCGACGCGGCCGACCCCGCCGACGTGGAGCGGTACGCCGCCTTCATGGACGACTTCTGCCACACCGTCGTCGAGCGGTTCGACGGCTCGCTGAAGGCCGAGCACGGCACCGGCCGCAACATCGCGCCCTTCCTCGAACTGGAGTGGGGCGCGAAGGCCACCGCCCTGATGTGGCGGGTCAAGCGGCTGCTCGACCCGGACGGCGTCCTCGCCCCCGGCGTCGTCCTCGACCTGGACCCGCGCGGCCACCTGCGCGGCCTCAAGACGATCCCGGCCATCGAGGCCGTCGCCGACGCCTGCATCGAGTGCGGCTTCTGCGAGCCCACCTGCCCCAGCCGCGACCTGACCACCACTCCCCGACAGCGGATCGTGCTGCGCCGCGAGATGCTCCGCCAGCCGCCCGGCTCCCCGGTCCTCCAGGCGCTCCTGGACGCGTACGGATACGACGCCGTCGACACCTGCGCGGGCGACTCCACCTGCGCGCTGGCCTGCCCGGTCGGCATCGACACCGGCGCGATGATGCGGGACTTCCGGCACGCAGGGCACTCCCGTACCGAGGAGCGGGTCGCCGCCTCCGTCGCCACCCACTGGAAGGCCGCGGAACGCGCCGCCCGCGCCGCGGTGGCCGCCGCCGACGCGGTACGCGACCGGGTCGGCGACCGCCCGCTGACCGCGGGCACCGGCCTGGCCCGCAGAGCCGTACGCCCGGACCTGATACCCGAATGGCTCCCCGAGATCCCCGGCGCCGCCCCCCGGCTGCCCCGCACCGAGAAGGACGGCGCGACCGCCGTGTACTACCCGGCGTGCGTCAACCGCGTCTTCGGCGTCCCGGCCACCCGGTACGGGTCGCTGCCGCAGGCCGTCGTCAGCGTCTCCGCGCGGGCCGGCCGCCCGGTGTGGATCCCGGACGACGTCACGGGCACCTGCTGCGCCACCATCTGGCACTCCAAGGGCTACCTGGCGGGCAACGCGGTGATGGCCAACCGGATCGTGGAGGCCGCCTGGCTGTGGACCGGCGGCGGACGGCTGCCGATCGTGGTCGACGCCAGCTCCTGCACGCTCGGCCTGGCCCGCGACGTCGTGCCGTACCTCTCCGACGCCAACCGTGAGCTGCACGGCGAGCTGACCGTCATCGACTCCGTCGTCTGGGCCGCCGAGCACCTGCTGCCGCGGCTGACGGTCACCGACACCGTCGCGTCCGCCGTCCTGCACCCGACCTGCTCGATGCGGCACCTCGGCGACACCGGCGCGCTGGAGACCGTCGCGCGGGCCTGCGCCCGCGAGGTCGTCGTACCCGACGACGCGGGCTGCTGCGCCTTCGCGGGCGACCGCGGGATGCTGCACGAGGAGCTGACCGAGGCCGCGACGCGCCCCGAGGCCGAGGAGGTCGCGGCGCGCGGCTACGACGCGTATCTGTCGGCGAACCGGATGTGCGAGCTGGGCATGGAACACGCCACGGGCGAGGCGTACGAGTCGGTGCTGATCGCGCTGGACCGCGCGACACGCGGCCTGCCGGTCACCCACGCGGCGCCCGCGCCGGACGCCCGGGACACGACGACAGCGGTCACACCGGATTGAGCGGCGGGTCCTGCGGGTGGGCCGGCAGGGGCCGTTGCTGGGGCGCGAGCAGCAGCAGGACCACGTCGTCGGTGAGCGAGCCGCCCGCGTGCTCCAGCAGATCGCTGTAGACCCGCTCCACGGCGTCGTCCAGGTCGTACGAGGCACCGGCCACCAGGCGGCCGACCCGCTCGGCCAGCGGGTAGAAGGAGTTGTCCCGCGGGCTGCGCGCCTCGATCACCCCGTCGGTGCACAGCACCAGCACGTCGCCCGGCATGAGCGGCACCCGCCATGGGGTGGGCCCCTCGGCCACCATGTCGGCCAGGCCCAGCGGCAGCCACGGCTCGTTCGGGTACAGCGTCTCCACCTCGCCGTCCCGCGAGACCCGCAGCGGCGGCACATGGCCGTAGTGCAGCAGTTCCACGCTGTCCGGCTTGTCGAACTGCGCGAACAGCGCCGTGATGAAGTCCCCGCCGGTCACATGCCGGCCGACGCTGATGTCCACCCGGCGCGCCACCCGGTCGAGTCCGCCCTCGTCGAACGCGGCCTCGCGGAAGGCGCCGAGCACCACGGCCGAGGTCTGCACCGCGCCCAGGCCCTTGCCGCGCACGTCGCCGATCAGCGCCCGCACGCCGTACGGGGTGTCGAGCACCGCGTACAGGTCGCCGCCGATCTGCGCCGCGTCGGCCGCCGACACGTACCGCACGGCCAGTTGGATACCGCCCACGCGCGGGGCGGGCGGGCGCATCAGGGCGTGCTGGGCGGCCTCGGCGACGGAGGTGATGGCGCTGAACGCCTTCGCGCCGGTCTCGCGGCGCCAGGCGATGTAGATGCTGAAGAGGGTCACCGAGCCGTACGCGAAGACCTGGCCGAAGAACACGTCGTGATCGGGGATCTCGGCGATGCCGTCGTAGGGCGCGAGCGCCGCCTGGACGATCAGGCCCAGCACGCCGATGAACAGGGTCCGCCGCCAGTTGACGGTGATCGCGGCCAGCGGCGGCGCGGCCACGATGCCCGGCGTGATGAAGTGGTCCCGGCCCGCCGCGAGATCGGCGATCACGACCAGCGCGATGACCAGCAGGGGGAGCGACATACCCATACGTGACAGGTATTCGTCCTCCACATGCTGTAGCGCCCTGACCACGCGGACATTCTTCACACGGTGAACCTATCTGGCCTTTCCGGCCGGGTCAGCCGCTCGTCCAACTCGTCAAGGACCAGCCGGTCGCCGTCCACCTGGCCCGTGCGGTACGCCGCACGGCCCACGATATGAGCCGCGACCGGCACAGTCATCAGCTGAAACGTGCCAATCAGTACCAGCGTTCCCAGATCCACCCAGGAACGCAACCGCAGGGCGACCCCGAGCAGCACCAACAGCAGCCCGAGCACCTGCGGCTTGGTCGCCGCGTGCATACGGGTGAGGGTGTCGGGCAGCTTCAGCAGCCCGACCCCGGCCACGAAGCTCAGCCCCGCGCCGAGCAGCAGGCACACCGCCGCGGCCCAGTCGCCCACCGCGGTCCAGCTCATCCGCCCGTCTCCTCACCGTCAGCGGCCGTGCCCTCCCGGCCGTCATCCCTTTTCGGCCGCTCGGTCCGCTCGGTCCGCTCGGCCCCCTCGGGCTCCACCGGCTCCCCCGGCCGCCCCGGCCCTCCTGGCTCCCCTGACCCCGCCGGCTCCTGCCCGCCCGGCCGCTCCGGGGGCTCCGCGCCGCGCACCGCGATGAAGCGGGCGCTGGCCACCGAGCCGGTGAAGCCGAGGAAGGCCAGGACCAGCAGCACCGGCAGGGTGTACGGGGTGCGCGCCTCCGCGGCCCGCGCGCCGAGTCCGGCCACCACGACCGCCAGCAGCGCGTCCACCGCCACCGCCCGGTCCAGCATCGAGGGGCCGCGCGCCAGCCGGACGAAGACCATCACGCCGGAGGCGACCAGCAGGGCGAGCACCACCCCCGTCACCCAGTTCACGGCGCACCCGTACCCGGCTCGGGGGCCGTCAGGTCCGCGATCTCCGCGCGGGTGCCGAACGCCCGTACCACCAGCTGCTCCAGGCGTCTGACCTCGGCGCGGGCCTGGTCCGTGCCCGCGCTGTCGGAGCCCATGACGTGGACGAAGAGCGTGCCGGTGGAGCGCTGGATCTCCAGTACGGCGCTGCCCGGCACCGCGCAGACCGCCACGGCCGTCGCGGTCAGCATCAAGTCGCTGCGGGAGCGCAGCGGTACGGCGAGCACCGCGCAGGGCAGCGGCGACGGGGTGAGGATCTGCCAGACCGTACGCAGCCCGGCCACCGTCAGATCGGCCAGGAAGTAGGCGGCGAAGCGGACCAGGCCCACCGGGTGCAGCCGCAGTTCGAGTTCGAGCGGCGGGAGGGGGAAGGCCAGGCAGAGCACGACGCCGACGGCCAGGCCGGTCAGCACATTGCCCGCGGTGACCTTTCCCCACAGCAGCACCCAGACCACGGCCAGCCAGAGCACCAGCGGCCACTGGATTCTCCGCAGGGTACGCACCCGCCGAATGCTCGCAGACCGGACACGTGTGACGCGCCTACGACACGGGTGTCACGTTCCGGCCGTTGTGTTGCGCCGGGTGAACGTTCTGCGACAGCAGTGAGTACAGGGGTGGCTGGGACGGTTGGGGCTCCTTAGGGTCGCCGTGTACCTGCCACTCGGCCGCCGCCACCCGCCTCGCGGCGGCGGCCACTTGGCACCTGCCGCTTGTCGTTCACCGTGCTGGAGGACCCCTGTGCGTAAGAGAGTCATCGCGTCCACTGCCGCCGCCCTCGGCCTGCTGCTGGCGATCCCGGCGGCCGCTGCCGACACGGGGCCGGGCGCGCCCGGTATCGGCGACCCGTACTACCCGACCTACGGGAACGGCGGCTACGACGTCTCCCACTACGACCTGAACCTCGACTACCAGCCCAGCACCGACCTGCTGTCGGGCACGGCCGTCATCACGGCGACCGCCACCCAGGGACTGACCAGCTTCGACCTGGACTTCGCGCTGACCGTCAGCCGGGTCACCGTCGACGGGAAGCCCGCCGCCTTCGCCACCAGCGGCGAGCAGGAACTGGTCATCACCCCCGCCAGGCCGATCGCCAAGGGCCACCGGATCACCGTCGCCGTCACGTACTCGGGCGTCCCCTCCACCGTGAAGCGCTACGGCTTCACGTCGTGGCAGCGCACCCCGGACGGCGCAGTCGCCGCCAACGAACCCGAATCCGCGTGGTGGTGGTTCCCCAGCAACGACCACCCGGCCGACAAGGCCACCTACGACGTGCGCGTCACGGTCCCCGACGGCGACCAGGCGATCAGCAACGGGCTGCTGGTCTCGCGGAAGTCCGAGGACGGCCGGACCAGCTACCACTGGCGCGAGACCAAGCCGCAGGCCACGTACCTCACCACGTTGGCCGTCGGCCACTTCGACATCACGCACAGCCGCACCCGCACCGGCGTCCCGGTCATCAACGCGTACAGCGCCGACCTCCCCGCGGCCACCGCCGCCAACGCCCGCGCCAGCGTGGAGCGGACCGCCGAGATCGTCGACTTCCTCAGCGGCTGGTTCGGCCCCTACCCCTTCGACGCGGCCGGCGGCTACGTGCCCAACGTGACGTCGCACTTCGCGCTCGAAGCGCAGACCCGCGTCTTCTACAGCCCCAGTTCCTTCGCCACCAAGGCCAACACCAACGTCGTCTCGCACGAACTGGCCCACCAGTGGTGGGGCGACGACGTGTCGCTGGAACGCTGGTCCGACATCTGGCTCAACGAGGGCTTCGCCAGCTACGCCCAGTTCCTGTGGGCCGAGCACGAGGGCACCGGCACCCCGCAGCAGCTCGCCCGGGACATCTACGACGCGCACCCCGCCGACGACCCGTTCTGGACGGTCAAGCCGGGCGACCCCGGCCCCGACAACCAGTTCGACGACGCCGTCTACGACCGCGGCGCCGTCGCCATCCAGGCGCTCCGCGACACCATCGGCGACCGCGACTTCCGTACCCTGCTCAAGGCGTGGCCCGCCCTGCACCGCTACGGCAACGCCACCATCGCCGACTTCCAGCGGCTCGCGGAGCGGATCTCCGGGCAGCGCCTCGGCACCTTCTTCCAGACCTGGCTCTACACCCCCGCCAAGCCCGCGGTCTTCCCCTCGGCGCCGTGAGGCACCATTGACCGGTGGACACGCCGACGGGTGAGACGAGTGAGCTGCGGGCCGACTGCGGCGACTGCTTCGGGCTGTGCTGCGTGGCCCTCGCCTTCACCCGCTCCGCGGACTTCGCCGCGGACAAGGCCGCCGGGGAGCCCTGCGGGCACCTCGGCGGCGACCACCGCTGCGGCATCCACCGCGAACTGCGGGGCCGCGGCTACCGGGGCTGCACCGTCTACGACTGCTTCGGCGCGGGCCAGAAGCTCTCCCGGATCACCTTCGGCGGGCAGGACTGGCGCGACGCCGCCGACGGGGGGCGGTCGATGTTCGCGCTGCTGCCGGTCGTCCGGCAGCTCCACGAACTCCTCCGCTACCTCGGCGAGACGCTGGCGCTGCCTTCCGCCCGGCCCGTGCACGCCGCCGCAGAGGCGGCCGTCGCCCGGATCTCCGGGCTCACCCTCGGCACCCCCGATGCCCTGCTCGCCCTCGACGTCGCCGCCGAGCGCGCGCCCGTCAACGAGATCCTGCTCCGCGCCAGCGCCCTGGCCCGCGCCGGCACCCCCGGCCGCGACCGGCGCGGCGCCGACCTCATCGGCCGCGGGTTCCGCGGGGCGGACCTGCGCGGCACCGACTTCCGCGGGGCCTATCTGATCGCCGCCGACCTGCGGCGGGCCGACCTGCGCCTCGCCGATCTCATCGGTGCCGATCTCCGCGACGCCGATCTGCGCGGGGCGGATCTGCGCGGGGCCCTCTTCCTCACCCCGCCCCAACTCACCGCCGCCCGCGGCGACTCCACCACCGTCCTTTCGCCAGGTGGCCCGCCCCGCCCCGCCCACTGGACCTGACGCCCGGGGCAGGACGCGCCCCGTCGGGGGCATGGGGAACCGCGCGCTCAACTACCGCGTTCCCGCGGGTCACCACCCGCCCCGGCGGGGCAGTCCGGTTGTCTCCGGACCACCGGCCGGTGGGGACCGTCAGTGGCGGAGGACCGCCGAGACGTACGGGGTTCGGGACAGCAGCTCGCTCGCGGAGCGATCGGCGAGGCCGGTGAGGGGCCCGGCCAGGACGGTGAACGACAGACCGAGCGCGACCATGGCGCAGGTGGCGAGAAGCATCGGCGCGGGGAGGGCCGCCGTGGTGGTGATGGGCCGCCCGCTGAGGGACGCGGCGTGGGCGGCCCCGGCGGGCAGCGGCACGGCGGTCGCCCCGGAGTCCTCCCCGGGCGACGGGGGCGACGGCGGCGACGGTGGCGCGGGTGCCGGCCCCGAGCCGCCCTCCTCCGCGTCGGCGGAGTCCTCGTCGGATTCCAGGACGGTGCCGTCCTCGCACAGATCGGGCGGGGCGGCACGCCAAAAGGCCAGGTTCCAGACCTTCGCCAACGCGTACAGCGTCAGCAGGCTGGTGACGATGCCGCCCGCGACCAGGACGTACGCCCAGCCGCCCCCGTTGGCGATGCCGGCGCGCAGCAGGCCGAGTTTGCCGAGGAAACCGGACAGCGGCGGAATACCGGCGAGGTTCATGGCGGGGACGAAGAAGACGACGGCGAGCAGCGGCGAGATCCGGGCCAGACCGCCCAGCCGCAGCAGATCCGTCGTGCCGCCGCGCCGTTCGATCAGCCCCGCGACGAGGAAGAGCGTGGTCTGCACGGTGATGTGGTGGGCCACGTAGAAGACGGAGCCCGCGATGCCGCCGCGTGAGGCGAGCGCGATACCGAAGACCATGTACCCGATGTGGCTGACCAGCGTGAAGGACAGCAGCCGCTTGAGGTCGGTCTGGGCGACCGCGCCCAGGATGCCGATCACCATCGACAGCAGGGCGACCAGCATCAGCGGGTCGGCGAGCCGCCCGCCGGGGAACAGCAGCGTCTGGGTCCGCAGTATCGAGTAGACGCCGACCTTGGTGAGCAGACCGGCGAAGACGGCGGTGACCGGTGCGGGCGCGGTCGGGTACGAGTCCGGCAGCCACGCCGCCAGCGGGAAGACGGCGGCCTTGATGCCGAAGACGGTCAGCAGCGCCAGTTGCAGCAGCAGCCGTACGCCGGAGGGCAGTTCGGCCAGCCGCCCGGCGAGCAGCGCCAGATTCACCGTCCCGGCCGCCGCGTAGACCATCCCGATCGCGACGAGGAACAGCACCGACGACAGCAGCGACACCACCACGTACGTGGCGCCCGCCCGCATGCGGGCCGCCGTACCGCCGAGCGTCAACAGCACATAGCTGCTGGTCAGCATGATCTCGAAGCCGACGTAGAGGTTGAACAGGTCGCCCGCGAGGAAGGTGTCGCAGACCCCGGCGACCAGGATCAGATACGCCGGGTGGAAGACGGACAGCGGTGTCGCCGCGTCCTGGTCGGCCATGCCCTGGCCGATCGAGTAGATGAGCACGCACAGCGTGACCGCGGCCGACACCACCAGCATCAGCCCGGACAGCCGGTCGGCGACCAGCGTGATGCCGACCGACGCGGGCCAGGTGCCGGTGTGCATGACCTGCGGCCCGTCCCGGTCGGCGGCCACCAGCAGGGCGAGCGACGCGCCGAGCACCGCGCACAGCACGCCCGCGCTGATGAACCGCTGCGTACGCGGCAGCCGTTGGCCGATCGCCAGCTTCACCCCGGCCGCGAGCAGCGGCAGCGCCACCGGCAGCGGCAGCAGGTCGGACGCGGTCACCGGTCGGCCCCCAGTACGTGGTCCCAGACCTCGTCGTCGAGGTCCTCGGTCTCCTCCGCGCGGGCCTGCCGCACCCGGTCCGCCCGCAGCACGGCCCGCAACTCCGCCCGCGTGCCCTCGTGTTCGGCGCGCAGCGCGATCCGGATGTCCTCGACGTCGTCCTGCACGTCGTCGTTCCCCGACAACTGCCAGCTCCGGTACGCCATCGCCAGCAGGAACGCCGTCAGCGCCAGCGTGATGACGATCGCGGTGAGCGCCATCGCCTGCGGCAGCGGGTCGGTGACGTCCTTCGGGTCGGTGCCCGGATACAGCAGCGGCGGCTTCCCCGCCTTGCCCGACGTGGCGAGCACCAGCAGATTCGCCCCGTTGCCGAGCAGCACCGCGCCCAGCAGGATCCGGGTCAGCGGTCTGGACATCAGCAGCGCGGTGCCGCAGCCGAACAGCACACCGCCCACCGCGATGAGCGCGATCGTCGCCTTCACGTGACCTCCCTCTCCCCGCGGCCGTCCCGTTCGATCTGGAGGTCGATCTCGGCGCCCAGGCCGCGCAGCACGTCCAGGACGACGCCGAGCACCAGCAGGTAGACCCCGAAGTCGAAGAGCACCGGGCTCGCCAGATGGACCGAACCGAACAGCGGCAGCCGCGCGTGGTACGTGCCCGCGTCGAGCACCGCGCGCCCGAACACCAGCCCGCCCAGGCCCGTACCGACCGACACGACCAGGCCCGCGCCCAGCAGGAAACCGGCGTCCACCGGGGCCGCGGCGGCCAACTCGTACCGCCCGCCCGCCAGATAGCGCACCACCAGCGCCAGGCCCGCGACGAGCCCGGCCGTGAAGCCGCCGCCGGGCAGATTCTCCGCGCTGAACAGCAGGTAGAGGGAGAGCACCAGGATCGGGTGGAAGGTCAGCCGGGCCACCACCTCGAAGACCACCGAGCGGCGCTCCTGCGCGAGGGTGCCGCTCGCCGACAGCCAGGTCCGCTCGGGGGCCAGTGACGCCGGGCCCGGCGCCTCGCGCGGCCCCGCCCGCCATACGGTGCCCGGTTCCTCGCCGTCCGCTGCCCGTGGCAGCGAGCCCGCGCGGCGGCGCAGGAACAGCAGACTCGTCACGCCGACCGCGGCGACCGCCAGCACCGCGGACTCGCCCATCGTGTCCCAGGCGCGCAGATCCACCAGGATCGTCGCCACCACGTTCTTCACGCCGTCGTGCTCGGTCGCCTCGATCAGCGCGGCGCGGGCGTCGCTCGCCCGGCGGGCCGCCGCCGTCAGATACGTCAGGCCCGCGACGAGGGCGCCCGCGGCGGCGCCCACCGCGTAGTTTGCCGCGCGGCGGCGCGGGGCGGTGCGCGGGAAGCGCGCCGGTAGGCGGCGCAGCACCAGCACGAACACCACGATGCTGGCCGTCTCCACGGTGAACTGCGTCAGGGCCAGGTCGGGGGCGCCCTGGAGCACGAACAGCACCGCCGTGCCGTAGCCCGTGGTGCCCGCCAGCACCACCGCCTTCATCCGCAGCCGGGCCGTCACGCACAGCACCGCCGCCGCCATCACCGCGACCGCCACGGCGGCCTGCGCCGCGTCGTCCGCCAGGCGGGGGCCGCCGCCGGGGGTGTGCCAGGGGGCGTCGTGGACCAGGGCGTACGACTCGGTGCCGGTGAACACGAGGAGGGCGGTGGTCAAGTAGACCGCGAGGGAGCCGCGTTGCACCGTGCCGGTGAGCTGGAGGGCGAACCATTCGGTGCCGCGGATCATGCGGGCGAAGGCCGCTTCGGCGGTGGGGAGGGCCGTTTTCCGGGCGAGCCGGATCAGGGGGGTGTTCCCCGCGAAGAGGGCTGCGCCCAGGGCCCAGGCGACCAGGGACAGGGCCAGGGGGGTGCCCCAGCCGTGCCACAGCGCCAGGTGGTACGGCGTGGCGCCGTCCGCTTCCGGTACGGAGTGGGCGTACTGCCCGAGCAGCGGTTCGAGGTGGGTGACGTAGGGGCCGAGGACCGTCCCGGCGAGTGCCAGCGTTCCTACGGGCACCGCCTTTTCCCAGCCCTTCAGGTGTGGGCTGGCCGTGTGTGGGCGGGGTGTGTGTGCGCTGGCCGTGCGTGGGCTGGCCGTGTGTGCGCTTGCCGTGTGTGCGCGGGTCGGTCCCGGGCCGGGGTACCTCCTCGAGCTGCGTGCTGCCTGCTCCCGCGCATCCGTCGCCGCCCTGTCGGCACGCAAATCTGCGGGGGCACCCCGGCCCGTCCCCTCCGGTGCGTCGGCGGCTGCGGGGGGAGGGGCGGCAGGGGGCTCGCTCGCGCTTGACGGTGCCTCGCGGACCGCCTCGCTCGGTCCGAAGGCGCCCCACAGGAAGCGCAGGGTGTATGCGACGGTCAGGGCGGAGCCGAGGACGGACAGGGAGAGGGGGAGGGGGGTCAGGGCGTCGAAGGCGGCTTCTTTGGCGGGGAAGCCGAGGAAGGGGGGGAGGCCGGTCATGGAGGCGGCGGCGAGGGTGGCGGCGGCGCACAGGAGGGGGGAGGTGCGGGCCAGGCCCGACAGGCGGCGGATGTCGCGGGTGCCGGTGGTCTGGTCGACGGCGCCGACGACGAGGAAGAGGGCGGCCTTGAAGAGGGCGTGGGCGAACAGGAGGGTGACTCCGGCGAGAGCGGCGTTGTGGGAGCCGGTGCCGACCAGGGCGGTGAGGAAGCCGAGTTGGCTGACGGTGCCGTAGGCGAGGATCCGTTTGAGGTCGAATTCGCGCAGGGCGCGCCATCCGCCGAGGAGCATGGTGGCCAGGCCGAGGCCGACGGTGAGGGCGCGCCAGGGGCCGACGGGGGCGAAGGCGGGGGAGAGGCGGGCGACGAGATAGACACCGGCCTTCACCATGGCCGCCGCGTGCAGGTAGGCGCTGACGGGGGTGGGCGCGGCCATCGCGCCGGGCAGCCACAGGCTGAAGGGCCACACGGCGGACTTGGACAGGGCGCCCGCGAGGACCAGGACGAGGGCGACGCGTACGGCGGGACCGGTGGCGGGCGGGTGGGCGATCAGCGCGGACAGCCGGTAGGTGCCCGCGAGGTGGCCGAGCATCAGCAGCCCGACGAGCATGGCGAGGCCGCCCGCGGTGGTGACCACCAGGGCCTGGAGGGCGGAGCGCCGGTTGGCCTTCTTCTCGGCGCTGTGGCCGATCAGCAGGAAGGACAGGACGGTGGTCAGCTCCCAGAAGACGTACAGGAGCATCAGGTCGTCGGCCAGGACGAGGCCGAGCATGGCGCCCGCGAAGGCGGTCAGGGTGCCCGCGAAGCCGCCGAGTCCCGGCTCGTCGTCGCGGAAGTACCCGGCGCAGTAGACCAGGACGAGGGCGCCGACGCCGCCCGCGAGGACGGCGAGCAGCAGGCTCAGCGCGTCGAGGCGCAGCGCGATCTCCAGGTCGAGGGCGGGCGCCCAGTGCCAGGTCTGTTCCCGGACCCGGCCGTCCGCGACCGCGTTCCACTGGAGGGCCGCCCAGACGGCGGTCGCGGCGGGCGCGGCGGCGAGCACGAGGAAGGCCCGGCGGCCCCACCACCGCGTGAACACCCCCGCGAAACCCGCCAGCACGAAATGACCCACGATCAGCCCCAGCACGGGCCGACCTTCCTCCGCCCGCCCCGCCCCGTACGCCTGCCGCGCCCGCCGCCGCCCAGGACCACCCGTGCGGAGCACACCGGCGGGCACACGGAGAAGGCCCCCCGCTCGCGCGGAGGGCCTTCTGGGCAAGTGCGCCGCCAGGGACTCGAACCCCGGACCCGCTGATTAAGAGTCAGCTGCTCTAACCAACTGAGCTAGCGGCGCTTGCGGGGACCATCATACGTGGTCGGAGGGGGTGGTCTCGACCACCCCCTCCGACCATCCCCTCCGCCCGGTGGGTCAGCCGGTCACCTCAGGCCGAAGGCCCTGATGATCTCCTGGCTCACCGAGCCGCCCGCGCCGTCGGACGCGCTCGCCTTCAGCGACACGGAGCCGCCGGGGTCGCGCGGAGTCCGGATCAGCGTCGTCCAGTGGCCCTTGCGGTCCTTGATCAGCAGCGTCGGCAGCCAGGTCCTGCCGTCGTCGTAGGAGACCGACAGCTTCGCCGAGGCCGCCTTCGTCGCGCCGACCAGCCACTCCTGCGTGGTGGACCCCAGACCGACCGGGATCAGCCGGCCGCCGGGCACATCGCCCGCGGTGTCGGTGGGCACGTCGTAGTCGAGCTGGAGCAGCTTGACGTCGTCCTGGCCGACGCCCTCGGGCAGCGGCCCCGAGACGAAGTTCCACTCGGTGTGCGTACGGATCGAGGTCCGCCACTCCTTGGCGTCCCGCGCCGAGTCGAGCACCAGCCGGTAGGGCAGCTTCTTCGCGGGCTGGTCCCAGATGCCGCCCGCCCGGCCGACTCCCTGGGCGACGAGGGTGTCGCCCTGGTAGGCGGCGTAGGTGGTGCGGCCGTCGTACTCGTCGGCGGGCATGTCGCCCGAGTGGCCCGCGCCGCCGTCCGTCCACGGCGTGATGTTGAACTGGATGTCGTTGTACGACGAGCGGTTCGGCCCCCAGAAGGCGGAGCCGAGGCGCGGCCGGAAGATTCCCCCGAACCAGGAGACCGCGTACGAACGGCCCGGTGTGAACGAGTCGTTGCCGCCGCGCTCCTCCAGGAGCTGGTTGCTGTAGTCCGCGTCGTAGACGGAGTGGTCCTCGTACCAGAATCCGGCGCCGTGCTCGGGCGAGACGTACTCGGTACGGGTGCCCGGGTAGGACTCCTGCTCGGCGAAACCGATGCCGTAGCCCCAGGCGGGGATGTCGTAGCGGAAGCCGGCGCCCGCGCGGGCGCGGTCGCCGTTGTAGGTGGCGGTGACCTTGGCCAGGTCGCGCCTGGGGTCGGGGGTGTAGGCCAGGGAGCGGTCAGGGATGGTGCCGTCGTGCTGGTCGAGCAGGTCGTAGACGACCCGGGTGTACTCGCGCTGTTCGACGCTCAGCGAGAGCTTGCCGCCCTTGGCGTCGGCGACGAGCTTCGCGCCCGCGCCCTGCTGGACGGAGACCACGGTCAGCGGCGTGTCCTGGTAGCCGTTGTCGGGGTCGGCGTAGGACTCCAGCAGCCTGCCGCGGCCGTCGTTGACGACGATCAGCAGCTTCGCGCCCGCGGCGGTCGCCGCCGCGGCCCGCTGGACCGGCGTGACGGCGTCGGAGCGCTCGACCACCACGACCTTGCCCCTGGCGTCCAGACCCCGGTAGCCGGCCGCGCCGCCCTGCCCGGCGTAGACCGCGCGGAGCGTGCCCTTGCCGTCGGTGACGGTGGCGCCGGGCTGCGGGGTGGTGTCCAGGTCCTGCCCGCGCCCGGTGACGGCGACCTGCCGCTCGCCGAGCCGCCAGCGGGTCAGGAAGTCGAAGGTGCCGTTGCCGACCTTGGCCGTCGGCGACGCGTACAGCGTGTCGTACGTCAGCGGCAGGACCGCCGCGTCACGGACGACCTCGCCGTCGGCGAAGGTGCGGGCGATGTCCACGTGGAGCTGCCGCGTCTGGGTCCGCTGACCCGGCACGGCCGCGCTGACCTTGCGCGCCTTGCTCGCGTCGAGCGTGACGGTGGTGTCCTTGCTCAGCACCGTCTCCGGGTTGATCAGCACGGCCAGGCCCAGCGAGTCCGGCGCGTCGCCTGCCACGTCGATCTCCGCGTACGCCATGTACGTGCCGGGCGCCAGCCGCAGCGTGCGCTCGCCGTCGACCGCGACCGGCGACGGGTTGGGGTTGCCCTCCTGCGCCAGCACGACGGTGCCCGCGGCGGGCTTTCCGTCCCGGCCGCGCAGCTTGACCGTGTAGTCGTACAGCTCCTGTTCCTTCTCCAGCGCGAAGCCGGTGTGCGCGACGACGTGTCCGGTCGCCGCGTCGGTGGCCAGCACCTGGCCGGAGAAGGTGGTCGCCGACGGCACCCCGGCCGGGTCGAGCGTCAGCGTGACGTCCGCGCTGCCGCCCGCGGCGACGGTGACGGACGGCGCCGACAGCGTGTACGCCGGGTCCTTGGTGTCCGTCGCCAGATCCAGCGTGACCGGGGCCTTGCCGCTGTTGCGGTACGTGATCACGCGGGTGGCCGGGGCCGCGCCGTCGTGCGGCCAGGAGTAGACGGCCGTGTCGACCGAACCGGTGGCCTGGACCGGGGAGTCGACCGCGGCCAGTACGTCGACCCGGCCGGTGCCCTGCTCGAACGGCGTGTAGTCGGCGAGCACCTTGGACGTGCTCATCAGCGCGTCCTTGAGCCGCGCCGCCGTCCAGTCGGGGTGCCGCTGCTTGAGGATCGCGGCGGCGCCCGCCACGTGCGGGGTGGCCATCGACGTACCGGACATCGTCTGGTAGCCGCCGCCGGGCATCGCCGCGGTGATGTCGACGCCGGGCGCCGACAGGTCCGGCTTGAGTCCGTAACCGCCGCTCAGCGGGCCCATGCTGGAGAAGTCGGCGCGCTGGTCGGACTTGTCGACGGCGGCCACGGTCAGCGCGTCGCGCGCCGAGCCGGGGGCGCCGATGGTGCCCGCGCCGTAGGAGTTGCCCGCGGCGATCACGTACAGCGGACCGCCGTTCGCCGACAGGGAGTTGACGGCCTGGGCCATCGGGTCGGTGCCGTCGTCGGGTATCGGGGAGCCGAGGCTCATGCTCACCACGTCGGCGCCCTGGGCCTTGGCCCACTCCATGCCCGCGATGATCCAGGAGTCCTGGCCCTCGCCCTCGTTCGAGAGCACCTTGCCGACCAGCAGCTTCGCGCCCGGCGCGACGCCCTTGTAACTGCCGTCGGAGGCCGCGCCGCTGCCCGCGATGGTGGAGGCGACGTGCGTGCCGTGGCCGTTGCCGTCGGTGACGGCCTGGCCGGGCACGAAGCTCTGCTCGATGGCGATCCGGTCCTTCAGGTCGGGGTGGGTGTCGTCCACGCCGGTGTCCAGGACGGCGACCTTCTCGCCCGCGCCGTCGTAGCCCTCGGCCCACGCCTGCGGCGCGTTGATCTGCGGCACCGAGTCCTTGAGGTCGGCCGTCACCCGGCCGTCGAGCCACAGCTTGTCGATGCCGGTGGCGCCGTTGAGCGAACGGGCGTTGCCCGCCGGGCCCGCCAGGCCGGTCCAGAAGGCGCGGGACCGCTTCTTGTCGGCCTTCAGGGCCGCGCCGCCGATGCTCGGCAGCGTCCGTACGGTGCTCGCGCCGGCCGGAGCCGCGGGCTGCGACCGTGCCGTGTGGGCGGCGTCGGTCCAGGTGGCGATCAGCGGCAGTCCGGCGCTGTGCGCGTCGTCGTAGCCCATCGCGGCCAGGGCGGACACGTCGAACAGCCGCCGGTCCAGCTTCCCCGCGGCCAGCAGCGGCTCCGCCTCGTCGGGAATGACGTACGTGTCACCGCCGTACTGCTGGATCCGTACGATCCCCCGCGCTCCGGGCGCGCGGTCGACGGTGACGGTGTCCTGCTTGCCGGGGCCGTCGGCGATGTGCACGACATCGCCGGTGAGCAGGGTGACGGTGGTCGAGGTGGCGGAGGGGGTGGAGTTGGCTGACGAGGGCGCGGACCGCGGGGCCGCCGCGGGGGTCGCCGCGGCGGCGGGGCCCGTGGGCAGCAGGAGTGCGGTACCGAGGGCGAGCACGGTGGTGCCCGCCGGTACGGTGATCCGGCGTCGAGTCGAAGTCATGCACATGATCTACCGGCCGTACGCCCGCCACCGCACGGATCGGCGGTGGCGCGATTCCGCCTGGCGGCAATCCGCCGCCGCTTTGAGCCCGGCCCCGACCATCGGGTACGATCTCCCACGTCAGCAGGCGCCGCTAGCTCAGTTGGTTAGAGCAGCTGACTCTTAATCAGCGGGTCCGGGGTTCGAGTCCCTGGCGGCGCACATGCCCACGAAGGCCCTCCGTACACGCGGGGGGCCTTTGTCGTACCGAACCTTTGTCGTACCGAACGCTCGCCGTGCCGGGTCTTCGCCGTGCCGGGCTTTCGTCGTGCCAAGCCCGTGCCGTGGCGGATCAGATGCTGAAGGAGAGCAGGACCGGGGCCGCGCGGGTGTGGAGGGTGTCCACGGCGGGCTTGAGGCGGTGGGCCTGGGCGTACGGCATCGACAGCGCGAGGCAGGCGACCGTCTTGCCGATGGTGACCGGGATCGCGGCGCAGACGGTGCCGACCGCGTATTCCTGGAGGTCGAGCGTGGGCACCGAGGTCGGCTGCCGTTCGAGCTTGGTCAGCAGGACGCGGTCGTCCACGACGGTGCGCGAGGTCAGCCGGGCCGGGCGGTGCCGCGAGAGGTGTTCCATCCGGCCGTCGTGGTCGAGCTGCGAGAGCAGGCACTTGCCGACCGCGCTGGCGTGGGCGGAGGAGCGGAAGTCCACCCACTCGTTGACCTTCGGCGCGTTGGGGCCGTCGGCGAAGTCGATGACGTGCACCTCGCCGTCGTCGTACCGGCTGAAGTAGACGGCCGCGCCCACCTCGTCGCGCAGTTCGGCCAGGACCGTCTGGAGCTTCTCCGCGAGGGCGTGGTCGCGGTTGGCGGCACCGAGGAGCACCATGGACTCGCCGATGACATATCCGCCGCCGGGCAGAAATCCGAGATAACGCTCGCGGCGCAGCATTGCCAGCAGATGGGAGAGATAGTCCAGCGGCACACCGATTTCGCGGGCCAACTGTTCGGCGGTGACGCCGTGCCGATGGGTGTCGACGGATTCGAGCACGCGCAGCGCGTACTGGACCGCGTACACCGGCTCGATCTGTCGGTGTTCAAGCGCCACGGTAGCCCCCTGCAGGTATGACCGTTTGCGTCCTGGCTGTCGCCGCCGGTCACGGACGGGTATCCGAGACGACCGGACCCGGCGGCTGGGCCGGTCTCCACGATAGCCCCAATCCCGTTTCAGGTAGAGGCGGTTGGCCGGTTATCCGGGGCTCTTCAAGCGTATATGCAGGACGGGGCCACCCTGGCATATGCCGACGTCATTACCCGAAAAGGAAACGGCGGGGGAACCGTACAATCCGCGCCCGGGAATAACCGGACGCGGGCTCCGGTTGTCGGTCGGGCAGGGGTGGGGCAGACATGGGCACGGAGACGATCGAGGAGGCGCCCGCCGTGGGTGACGAACGACAGGGCGAACAGCAGGGCGAACGGACGGACGGGCGGTCCGCTACGGACGGCCGGTCCCGTACGGACGGCCGGGACGGCGACACCGGTACGCTCCGCGGCCGGGGCATCCGCGGCCCGGTCCGCGGCACCGCCCCCGTACCGCTGTCCGTACTGGATCTGGCCACCGTCGGCAGCGGCTTCACCGCCACCGACGCGCTGCGCACCAGCGTCGAGATCGCCAGGACCGCGGAGACCCGCGGCTACCACCGGATGTGGGTGGCCGAGCACCACTCGATGCCGGGCGTCGCCAGCTCCTCGCCCGCGGTGATCCTCGCCCACCTCGCCGCCCACACCCGCACGCTGCGGCTCGGCTCCGGCGGGGTGATGCTGCCCAACCACGCGCCGCTGGTGATCGCCGAGCAGTTCGGCACCCTGGAGGCGCTGGCCCCCGGCCGGATCGACCTCGGTCTCGGCCGCGCGCCCGGCACCGACGGCGCGACGGCCGCCGCGCTGCGCCGCACCGACCGGCTGCACGAGGGCGCGGACGAATTCCCGCAGCAGCTCGCGGAGTTGACCCGGTTCCTGGACGACGACTTCCCCGACGGGCACCGCTACGCGCGCATTCACGCCATTCCCGGCCCGGTGCAGGGCACGGCGCCCGGCGGCGTCCAGTCGGCGGGCCGCCCGAGCGTGTGGCTGCTGGGCTCCTCCGGCTTCAGCGCGCGACTGGCGGGCACGCTCGGCCTGCCGTTCTCCTTCGCGCACCACTTCTCGGCCGCCAACACCGTTCCCGCGCTGGCCCTTTACCGCGAGTCCTTCCGGCCCTCGGAGATCCTGGACCGCCCCTACGCCTCGATCGGCGTCGCCGCGCTGGCCGCCGACGACCCGGCCGAGGCGCGCCGCCAGGTGCTCTCCGGCGCGCTGAGCATGCTGCGGCTGCGCACCGGACGCCCCGGCCTGGTGCCGACGCCCCAGGAGGCCGAGGCGTACGAATTCAGCCCGGCGGAACGGGACTTCGTGGACTCGTGGCTGGTGAACATCATCCACGGCGACCCGGACACGGTGCGTACCGGACTCGACCAGCTCGTGGACCGCACCGGCGCCGACGAGTTGGTGATCACCGCCAACGCGCACACGCCGTCGGTCCGGCTGCGTTCCTACGACCTCATCGCGGACGCGTACGGCTTCCCGAAGGACATCGCGACGGCCTCCGCCGAGGCCCCGTCGGGTGTCTCCTCCGAGGTCGCCGCCGGTTAAAGACTCATTTCCGGCCGGTGCGTGGTCCAACGTCGCGCGACGGCCCCTGACCAGCCTTAAGTCAGCGTTAAAGCCGCTCGTCACCCGGTTGACGAGCGGCTTTGCCGTTGTCGCGGAACGCTACCGGCCGGTCGCCTTCCGCAGGATTGGTCTAGTCCAAGTCTGGTTCAGACCATTGACGTGCACTTGACGAGGGGTTATCCATTCACCAGCCCCCTGTTGTTCCTCCCTCTCCCCCCGGAGGTACTCGTGCAGTCCAGGAAGAGAGCGATCGTGGCAGCCGTCACGACCGCCGCCCTCACCGCCGGAGCGCTCACCGCGCTCGTCGCCGGAGTGGGCACAGCCCAGGCGGACACCACCGCCGCCGCCAAGCCCGCGGCCGCCGCCGCGAGCAGCGGCGGCGTGAAGATCGCCTATTACGACCAGTGGAGCGTGTACGGCAACGCCTACTACCCGAAGAACCTCGACACGTCGGGGGTGGCGGGCAAACTTGACATCCTCAACTACTCGTTCGAGAACATCGACCCCTCGAACCTGACCTGTTTCGAGGCCACCAAGGCGTCGGACTCCACGAACGAGTCCAACCCCAATGCCGGTGACGGCGCGGGCGACTCCTTCGCCGACTACCAGAAGTCGTTCGGCGCGGACATCAGCGTGGACGGTGTCGCCGACACCTGGAACCAGCCGATCGTCGGCAACTTCAACCAGCTCAAGAAGCTGAAGGCGAAGCACCCCAACCTGAAGATCGTCGCCTCGATCGGCGGCTGGACCTACTCCAAGTACTTCTCCGACGTGGCGGCCACGGACGCCAGCCGGAAGAAGTTCGTCAGCTCCTGCATCGACATGTTCATCAAGGGCAATCTGCCCGTGCAGGGCGGCTACGGCGGCCCCGGCAGCGGTGCCGGGATCTTCGACGGCTTCGACATCGACTGGGAGTACCCCGGCTCGCCCAACGGCCACGTGGGCAACCACTACAGCCCCAACGACAAGGCCAACTTCACCGCGCTGCTCGCGGAGTTCCGCACCGAGCTGAACGCGTACGGCACGGCCAACGGCAACAAGAAGATGCTGCTGACCGCCGCGCTCCCGGCCGGCCAGGACAAGATCGCGCAGATCGAGACCAACAAGGTCGGGCAGTACCTCGACTACGCGAACATCATGACGTACGACATGCACGGAGCCTGGGACGCGACCGGTCCGACCAACCTCCAGGACCCGCTGTACCAGTCGCCGACCGACCCGTCCACGGCGATCCCGCCGGGCACCGAGAAGTACAGCACCGATCACGCCATCAACGCGTGGATCAACGGTAATTCGGCCTACGGCATCGCGGGCGGCTTCCCGTCCACGAAGATCACCATGGGCTACCCGCTGTACTACCGCGGCTGGACCGGCGTACCCGCGGGCAGCAACCACGGCCTGTACCAGTCCGCTTCGGGCCCCGCCCCGGCGCGCGGCATCAGCCAGGTCGCGGGCACCGCGTACTACAAGGAGCTCACCGGGCTCGTGGACAACGCCTCCACGACGTTCTACGACCCGAGCACCCAGGCCAACTGGTTCTACAACGGGACCGAGTTCTGGACCGGCCTCGGCGCCCAGGCGATCCAGGCCAAGGCGGACTACGCGCACTGCCACAACCTGGCCGGCTCGATGATGTACTCGCTGCTCGACCTCGATCCCGCCGCCACCCTCTTCAACAAGATCGTGACGGCGACCAACGGGTCCGCGTCCGGCTGCGGCACGACCACCACGCCGCCGACCACCCCGCCGACCACGCCTCCCACCACCCCGCCGACGACGCCCCCCACGACGCCGCCGACGACCCCGCCCACCACGCCTCCGACCACCCCGCCGGGCGGCACCTGCACCCTGCCGTCCTGGTCCGCCTCCGCGGTCTACGTCGGTGGCAACCAGGTCTCCTGGAAGGGCCACAAGTGGAACGCCAAGTGGTGGACCACCAATGAGGAGCCCGGTACGACCGGGGAATGGGGCGTGTGGCAGGACCTCGGGGCCTGCTGACGCGGCTCACCTCCTGACCGCATGACCCGGGGCCCGCGTCCTTTCTCCCCCCAAGGACGCGGGCCCCTTCCGCGTGCCGCCGTCCCGCGGTGCGTACCGCCCCGGCCCCGCGGCGCGTGCCGCCTCAGTCCAGCAGCGCGGAGATCGCCGCCGCCGCCACGGGGCGCGAGTAGTGCCAGCCCTGGCCCGTGTCGCAGCCGATCCGCCGCAGGCGCTCCGCCTGCTCCGCGTTCTCCACGCACTCCGCCGTCACCGTCAGGCCGAGCCGGTGGGCCAGTTCGACCAGCGCCTCGACGATCGTCTCGTCGGCCGGGTTGGGGTGTTCCGCGGAGCGGAAGCCCTGCACGAAGGAGCCGTCCAGCTTCAGGGCCGAGACCGGGAGGCGGCTCATGTAGGCGAGGTTGGAGTAACCGGTGCCGAAGTCGTCGATGGCGATCCGTACGCCCATCTCGTCCAGGGCGTGCAGCGCCTGGAGGGGACGGCCGGCGGAGCCCATCACGGCGGACTCGGTGAGTTCCAACTGGAGCAGCCGCGGCGGCAGACCGGTGTCGGCGAGGATCGCGGCGACGTCGGCGACCAGGTCGGAGTCCCAGACCTGGCGTACGGCCACGTTGACACTGACCACCAACGGCGCCTCGGGGTGGGCCAGTTGCCAGGCGCGGGCCTGGCGGCAGGACTCGGCGAGCACCCAGCGGCCGAGCTGGACGATGGAGCCGTCCTCCTCGGCGAGACCGATGAAGCGGTTGGGCGCCAGCCGCCCGAAGTGCGGGTGCTCCCAGCGCACCAGCGCCTCGACACCGCGCAGCTCGCCCGAGTCGAGGGCGACCAACGGCTGGTAGTCCAGGACGAATTCGCCGCGCTCGACGGCCTGCCGCAGCGTACGGGACAGAGCCTGACGGGTCATCCGGTGCTCGTTGCGCTCCGGGTCGAAGAGCGTCCAGCGCGCCTTGCCGTCGGCCTTGGCCCAGTACAGCGTGGTGTCGGCGGCCTGCATCAGACCGGTGGCCGACGTGCCCGCCGCCTCCCGTTCGACCACGCCGATGCTGGCGGAGACCGCGAGCCGGTGGCCGCCCACGTCGAACGGCGGCTGGAGCGCGGCCAGTACGGCCTCGGCCAGATCCGTCGCCTGCCCCGTACCGGTGGAGTCCCGTACCAGCAGGGCGAATTCGTCGCCGCCGAGCCGCGCCACCAGGTGGCCGCCGGGCTCGGCGCAGGCCAGCAGGCGGCGGCCCACGGCGGCCAGCAGTTCGTCGCCGACGCGGTGGCCGAGCGTGTCGTTGACCGCCTTGAAGCCGTCCAGGTCCAGATAGCACAGGCCGATCCGGCCGGTCCGGCTGCCGTGGTCGCCGACGGCGGCCGACAGCCGCTCGAAGAACAGCGCGCGGTTGGGCAGTCTGCTGACCGGGTCGTGCATGCGCAGGTGCCGCAGCTCCTCGCGCAGGGTGTCCCGCTCGCCGACGTCCTCGACGGACAGCAGCAGCGGGCGGGCGCCGGTGCGCGAGAGCGTGATCTCGGCGTGCACGGTGCTGCCGTCCGGGCGGGTGATGCCGCGCGTGCAGCGCAGCCGTTCGCGGCGGCCGGTGAGCACGTCGTGGAAGGCGGCGCGGGCGTGCCGGTCGCCGCTCAGGCCGAGGAGCGCGGCGGCGCCCGTGGCGCTCATCCGCTCGGGCGAGGCGCCCAGCAGCGCGCCGAGCGCGCCGTTGGCCTCCAGGACCGTGCCGTCGGGGGCGAGCAGCGCCATCGCGGTCTGGGCGATGGCGAAGGCGGCCCGGTAGTCGCGCAGGTCGGCGTCGCCCGGCCGCGCGGCCGTACTTCCCTGCCCCGCCGTCCGTCCGGCCGGCTGCGGTTCCGCGCCGCCGCCGGAGTGTGGGGCAGAGGTGTGACTGTGCGTGATGACTTGTGCTGTGCTTTCGGGCTCGACACCTGGGCCGCCCGAGGGTCCGCCCATGGCCCGCTCCCCGCTTCGCGCTCGTCTCGATCGCGATCATATGGGCTGGCGGAGTTGGTGTTCCAGCGCCCTGGTGGTGATTCTCCGCACGTGTGCTGACGGATCGACCGAACGTGTCCGAACGGATCGCTCATGTGATCGCATCCCCGGGGACATTACGCACCGTAGTGACCGCTGTGCGACGCCCGTACGCCTCCCGCACACCGCCCGGCTGGAGCAGTCGGACAGGACATATCGTCACATTCCATAGCAATGTGGGGGAGGTGTCCCGAACGGGTTCACGAATCCTCCCCGGAGGTCCATGTGCGGCGGTCAGCCAGCTCGTCAGGCTCCTCAGGCGTCTCGATAGGCGTACCGCCCCGCGCGCGGCGGCGTGTCCTGCGCTCCGCCGCGGCGGCGCTCAGCGTCTTCAGCGCCGTGGTCGCCTGGACGCTGACGACCGGCCCCGCCGCGTCCGCCGCCGTCGGCAGCGCCTGCCTCCTGCCGCGCACCGGCGCCCACCACTCCGAGGGCGTCGACACCTGGGAGAGCGGCTACACCCGGCCGACCGGCCACATGAAGGCCCTCATGGTCTTCCTCGACTTCCCCGGCACCGCGCCCGACCTCACCACCCAGCAGGTCGCCGCCGACCACTTCCCGGCCACCACCCGCTTCTTCGACCGCGCCTCGTACGGCCGCTTCGACCTCGGCGTCCACCCCGTCACCCGCTGGCTGCGCATGCCGCGCCCGGCCACCGACTACGCGATCAGCCGCGACTGGAACGCCGCCGACCGCACCGCCTACCTGCGCGACGCCATCGCCGCCGCCGACCCGGTGGTCGACTTCCACGGCTACGACGTCGTCTACCTCGTCGCCGACCCCGACGCGCCCGGCGTCGACTCCGACGCCACCAAGGTCGTCAACCTCTCCACCCCGATCACCGTCGACGGCACCCCGCTGCGCCGGCTCGTCACCGTCTTCGAACGGCACCCGCCGGACCGCAACGTGCTCGCCCACGAGACCGGCCACGTCTTCGACCTGCCCGACCTGTACTACCGGCCGCCCGCGGGCAGCAACGCCGACTGGGACACCCACGTCGGCGACTGGGACCTGATGGGCAGCCAGTTCGGCCTCGCGCCCGACCCCTTCGCCTGGCACAAGTGGAAGCTCGGCTGGATCACCTCCGACCAGGTCGGCTGCGTCACCCGCGCGGGCACCACCTACCAGGACCTCAGCCCCGACGAGACCCCCGGCGGCACCAAGCTGATCGTCGTACGCACCGGGCCCGACACCGCCCTCGCCATCGAGGCGCGCACCGCCACCGGCAACGACCACGCCGCCTGCCGCCAGGGCGTCCTGCTCTACAAGGTGCGCTCCGACATCGAGTCGGGCGACGGACCCATCGCGGTGATCGACGGCCACCCCCACACCTCCGCGTGCCGGGCCACCTCCGTCTACCCGCCGCTGGCCGACGCGCCGCTGGGCGTGGGGGAGTCCTACGCCGTACCCGACGGCTCCACCCGCGTGACGGTCTCCGCCCACAATTCGGACGGCACCTGGACGGTCAAGATCGTCGAGGGGTCGCCCGTCGGCGACGACACCGGCCACAGGAGCTAACGCCATGGCCTCCACCAAGGGGTCTGGACCGCGCCGCCCGGCCACGACGGGGTCGGGGCCGCGCCGGCTGACCCGGACCGGACTGCGCTGCACCGCGCTCTTCGCGCTCGGGCTGCTCGCCGTCGGCAGCACCGTCTCCGCGGGCCCGCGCACCCCCGCGCTCAACGCCTCGCCGCCGCCCGCCGCCCGGCCCTGCGCCCTGCGGGCCGTCCCCGGCGTCGCCATGTCCGAGGGCTTCCCCGACAGCTCCAGCCGCGGCCCCAACGCCGAATTCGCCCCCTCCACCGGCACCCTGCACGCCCTGACCCTGCTGATCGACTTCCCCGACGCGCCCGCCCAGTACAGCGCCGCCGACCGCTACGGCGAGTTCTTCCCCGCGGTCAAGAAGTGGTACGCCGTCAGCTCGTACGGCCGCCTCGACTACGAGTCCACGCCGGTGCTGCGCTACATACGGATGCCGCGGCCCTTCAGCGCGTACGGGATCGGCCGCGGCTACGGCTGGGACGCCCACACCGAGATGATGCGCGACCTGCTCAAGGTCGCCGACCACTCCATCGACTTCCGCGGCTACGACCTGGTCAACATCCTCGTCACCCCCAACGCGGGCCCGCCCGCCGACGAGGCGGTGCTCTCGGTCACCTGGACCGGCGCGTCCGCCGCGACCACCGACGACGGCGCCCACCTCGACAAGGTCTCCCTCATCTACGGCCACGACCAGTCGGGCCCGCGCGTCCTCAGCCACGAGAACGGCCACGCGCTCGGCCTGCCCGACCTCTACGCCGCCGACGACTTCCCGCGCACCGACACGCTCGCCGGGCAGTGGGACAGCATGTCGCTCGACTGGGGACTGCAGGGCGACCTGTTCGCCTGGCACAAGTGGAAGCTCGGCTGGCTCGACGACAGCCAGATCGCCTGCGTCACCGGCCGCACCGACACGACCTACGAACTCGGCGCCGTCGAGATCCCCGGCGGACGCAAAGCCGTCGTGATCCCGTACAGCCGCACCGGGGTCTTCGTCCTGGAGGCCAGGCAGCAGCTCGGCAACGACAAGGACGCGTGCCGCGCGGGCGTGCTCGCCTACCGGGTCCGCACCGACGTCGACTCGGGCAAGGGCCCGGTGACCGTCGTGGACGCCCATCCCCGCACCTCCGCCTGCGACTTCAGCAGCGGCGCCTTCAACTCCCTGAACGACGCGCCCTTCAGCGTCGGCGAGGGCTCCACCGACAAGGCGTCCGGGCTGACCTTCAAGGTGCTGGGAAGGACAGCGGCGGGCGCGTGGAAGATCCACGTCACCCGCCGCTGATCAGGCGTCAGAGACCGTACTCAGTCCAGCAGTTCGGCGTTGAGTGTGATCGTCGTGCCCGCGAGCGCCTTGCTGACCGGGCAGTTCTCCTTGGCGCCCTGCGCCGCCGCCTCGAAGTCACCGGCGGAGATGCCGGGGACACGCGCCTTCACCGTCAAGACGATGCCGGTGATGCCCTCACCCGGCTGGAAGGTCACGTCGGCCTGCGTCTGCACCGACTCGGGCGGGGTGCCCGCTCCCGCCAGACCGTGCGAGAGCGCCATCGAGAAGCAGGAGGAGTGGGCCGCGGCGATCAGCTCCTCGGGGCTGGTCTTGCCGTTCGCCTCCTCCGCGCGGGAGGCCCACGTCACGTCGTACGAGCCGACGCCCGAGGTGTCGAGCGAGACGGTCCCGGCGCCGCCCATCAGCGGGCCCTTCCACTGGGTCGTCGCGGTGCGGGTGGTTGCCATGGTGAAGCCTCCAAGAGGTACCGACGGATGGCGGGAACGCCTCCTGAACGCTACCTCGCGCGCGCCCCGATCAGCGCGCGGGGAAGCTGTATGTCCAGCCCTGCGCGTCGAGCCTGTCCAGCAGCCGCGACAGCGCCCGCACCGTCTGGGCGCGGTCGCCGCCGCCGTCGTGCATCAGCACGATGGAGCCGGGGCGCAGCTGACGGTCGATGTTCGCCAGCACCTTGGCGGTGCCGGGCCGCTCCCAGTCGCGGGAGTCCACCGTCCAGCCCAGCGGGCGCAGCCCGTGGCCGGCGGCGATATGACGGATCGTCGGGGTGAAGTCGCCGCCGGGCGCCCGGTAGTACCAGAGCTTCGCGTCGGCGCCCGCGGCCTTGGTTATCTCGCGCTGCGCGTCGACTATCTCGTGCGTGTTGTACGCCGCGGACCTGCTGCTCTGCCGCTCGTTGTGGTGCACGGAGTGGTCGCACAGCCGGTGGCCCGCCGTGGTGATCCGCCGGACCAGGTCGGGGTGGGCGGCGGCGTTGGGGCCGATCTCGCAGAAGGTCGCCTTCGCGTGGTGCGCGGCCAGCAGCGCCAGGACCTGCGGGGTCCAGCGCGGGTCGGGGCCGTCGTCGAAGGTCAGCGCGACGGACCTGCCGCCGTCCTCGGTGGAGTGCTGGATCGACTCGCCGGCCGGGGCGCCGGTGGCGGGGCTCCCCGAGGGGTCGGCGGGACCGGCCGAGGGCTCCAGGGGCCCGGTCGGCTGCCCGGGGACCGTCTGCGACGGGACGGTCCCGGACGGATCGGTGGGCACGGGACCCGTCCGCGACGGATCGGTCGGTGCGGGACCGTTCTGCGCGGGACCCGGTCCGGACGGCTGCGAGCCGGACGGATCGCCCGGCGGAGAGGTCCGCTGGGACGGGATGCCCGCGGCCGGGCCGGACGCCTCACCCGACGCGGTCGACGACGGCGCGCGCGACGAGGCCCGCGCGTCGTCCGCCCCGCTCGCCGCTGCCCCGCCGTGCTGTGTGCCGCACGCCGCGAGCGCGGTCCCGGCGAGCGCCGCGGTGGCCACCGCGGCGGCGGTCCGCCGTACGGCCGTGCGGCTCAACATCCCAGATCGTCCGGTTTTGTACGTCATGCGGACCACCGTAAACATGCTCCGAACGGGTGATGCAAGGCCCCCCGCCCCGCGCCCGGCCCCGGGGAACCCGCCCCGCGCCCCCGCGAATCCGGCCGCGCACCCCCCGCGACCCGCCGCGCGGCACGGTCAGCGGCGACGTACCAACGGGAAAGGCAGCGTCTCACGGATCGTCCGCCCCGTGAGGAACATCACCAGCCGGTCCACCCCGATCCCCAGCCCGCCGGTCGGCGGCATCGCGTACTCCAGCGCTGTCAGGAAGTCCTCGTCCAGCTCCATCGCCTCCGGGTCGCCGCCCGCCGCCAGCAGCGACTGCCGGGTCAGCCGGGCCCGCTGCTCCACCGGATCGGTCAGCTCGGTGTACGCCGTGCCCAGCTCCGTGCCGTACGCCACCAGGTCCCAGCGCTCGGCCAGCCGCGGATCGGTGCGGTGCTGCCTGGTCAGCGGCGAGACCTCGGCCGGGAAGTCCTTGTAGAAGCACGGCGTGGTGGTGCGCTCCTCCACCAGCCGCTCGTACATCTCCAGCGCCACGTCGGCCGGGCCGTCCTCCGGGCCGTACGGCACCCCCGCCCGGTCGCACAGCGCGCGCAGCCGCGCCAGCGGCGTCCCCGCGTCGACCTCCTCGCCCAGCGCCAGCGAGATCGCCCCGAACACCGTCCGCACCGGCCACCGCCCCGACAGGTCGACCTCCGCGCCGTCCGGGCGCCGGGCCGTCTGCCCGCCGTTCGCCGCGACGGCCGCCGCCTGGATCAGCTCCCGCGCCAGATCGAGCATCACGTCGTAGTCCGCGAACGCCTGATACGCCTCCAGCATCGTGAACTCGGGGTTGTGCTTGTACGACACACCCTCGTTGCGGAAGGTCCTGCCCAGCTCGAAGACCCGCTCCACCCCGCCGACGCACAGCCGCTTCAGATACAGCTCGGGCGCGATCCGCAGATACAGGTCGAGGTCGTAGGCGTTGATGTGCGTGGTGAACGGGCGGGCGTTCGCGCCGCCGTGCACCGGCTGGAGCATCGGCGTCTCGACCTCCAGGAAGCCGCGGTCGGCCAGCGTCGTACGGACCGCGCCGACGGCCGCGCTGCGGGCGGTGAGCAGGGAACGCGCCTCGGGGGAGACCACCAGCGCCAGATAGCGCTGCCGCACCCGCGCCTCCGGGTCGGTCAGGCCGCGCCGCTTGTCCGGCAGCGGGTGCAGGCACTTGCCGGTCAGCGTCCAGGAGTACGCCTCCGCGGTCGGCTCACCGCCGCGGCTGACCGTCATCGCCCCCTCGACCCGGAGCAGGTCGCCGAGGTCCACGCCCGACTCGAACTCCCGCAGACCGTCCCGTCCGAGACGATCCCTGGTCAGCATGATCTGGAGGTCGCCCGACCAGTCCCGCAGCGTCACGAAGACGACCCCGCCGTGGTCGCGCACCCGCAGCACCCGGCCCGCGACCGCCACCGCGCTGCCCGCCCCCGCCGTACGCGCCACCGCCAGCGTGTGCGTCGGCCCCGCGCTCACCGGATACGGGTCGACGCCGTCGCGCCGCATCCCCTCGACCTTGGCCAGGCGCACACGGACCTGCTCGGCGGGGCCGTGCGGGTCCGCGGGGGCGTGACGGCCGCGCTCGGCCGCGGCGGCCGTCACGCTCGCCGTCGTCATCCCCGCCGCCGTACCGCCCACCACGCCCGCCGTCGCACCGGCCACCGCCGTACCGCCCACCGCGCCCGCTCCCGTACCGCCCACCGCGGACCGGCGGCGGCGCCGGAAGCGCAGGCTCGGGAGTTCCACGAAACCCTCGGCGATGCCCGAGGCCAGGCCGATCCTGGCCATGTCCTTGCCGTCGGCGTAACACAGGTACCGCGGGTACCAGTGCGGCTGGTACTTCACGTTCGAGCGGTACATCGCCTCCAGCTGCCACCAGCGGGAGAAGAACAGCAACAGCCGCCGCCACATCCGCAGGACGGGCCCCGCGCCGATCCGGGCGCCCTCCTCGAAAGCGGACCTGAACACCGCGAAGTTCAGCGAGACCCGCCGGACACCCAGCGCGCCCGCGCCCGCGGCCAGCTCGGTGACCATGAACTCCATGATCCCGTTGGGCGCCGTACGGTCCCGCCGCATCACGTCGAGCGACACCCCGTCGTGCCCCCACGGCACGAACGACAGCAGCGCGGTCACCCGCCCCTTGTCGTCCAGCGCCTCCACCAGCAGGCACTCGCCGTCCGCCGGGTCGCCGAGCCGCCCCAGTGCCATCGAGAAGCCGCGCTCGGTGTCGGTGTCCCGCCAGGCGTCCGCCAGCCGTTCGACCTCCCGCAGCTCCTCGGGCGACAGGTCGTGGTGCCGCCGGATGCGGGTGGTCGCCCCGGTCCGCCGCACCCGGTGCACCGCCTGCCGGATACCGCGCATCTCGCGGCCCGCCAGGTCGAAGTCCGTCACGTCGAGAATCGCCTCGTCGCCCAGCTCCAGCGCGCCGAGCCCCGCCCGCGCGTACGCCTTCGCGCCCTCCTCGCCCGCGCCCATCACCGCCGGCACCCAGCCGTACGCCCCCGCGTGCGCCAGCCACGCGTCGATCGCCGGACCCCACGCCTCCGGGTCGCCCAGCGGGTCACCGCTGGCCAGACAGACCCCCACCTCCACCCGGAACGTCACCGCGGACTTGCCGCTCGGCGAGAACACCACCGACTTGTCGCGCCGCGTCGCGAAGTAGCCCAACGAGTCCTTGTCCCCGTACCGCGCCAGCAGCCCCCGGATACGGTCCTCGTCGTCCCCCCGCAGCGCCGCCTCCATCCGCTGCGACCTGAACAGCGCCGCCGCCGCGCACAGCAGGGCCGCCGCGCCGAACAGGCCGAGCCAGAAATTCGTCCAGTACGGCGGCCTGCCGATGTCGGGCAGGTCGTTCACTCCGCCGACCACCTTGTTGACCGCCCACCGCAGCCGGTTCCCGCCCTCCAGCGTCCCCGGGAACAGCGTCAGCAGCCCCCACCCCAGCAGCACCCCGATCGCCAGCCCGCACACCAGCACCAGCAGCGCCCGCCAGAACGCCCCCTTGCGCACCCGCGCCGAGAACTCGCCCCGCGCGGCGATCACCGCGCCCAGCACCGTGCCCGTGATCAGCAGCGCCGGGATCGCGCTCCAGTCGCGCACCGCGATCAGCACCAGATTCGCCACCACGGTCAGACCGAGGAAGACCGCCACGATCCAGTACGCCACCCGTTTGCGGGCCGCCATCGCGCCGCCCAGCAGCACCAGGAACGCCGCGTACGCCAGATTCGGCGACGCCGGCACCGTCAGGATCTCCACCCACCGGCGCACCGGGTCCAGCAGGGGCCGCAACGGGGAGACGACGGCCAGGGTGGCGCAGAACAGGGCCAGAATCCCGAAGAATTCTCCGAACCAGCCCGGAATCCTGGGCGCCACCCGCCCCCACGCCACCTTCCCGGGCATCGGCTCCGCCTCTCCTCCCACGCACCTGGCGCCTTCAGCTTTCCCCAACCCGGCGTGACGCGCCTCTCCAGGCGTACGGCTCCGGGCTAGGGAGCACCGTCCTCGGGGGTGAGGAGGGTGCCGCGGTGGCGGAGACGGGGTCCGGTGAGGAACCCCTCGGCGATGGCATTGGCGGCAGCCACCCGCGGAAGGTCGGCTCTCCGCTCGAAGAGCACATAGCGGGCCTGCCAGCGCGGCGCGAACGCCGCGTAGCCCCGCTCGCGGGCGGCGACCTGCCCGAGGCGGGCGAGAAGCCGCAGCGGGGCGCGGCGCAGCCGCGAGGACAGGGCGCCGCGGAAGGCGGTGAAGTTGAGGGACACGCGGGTGACCGCGCCCAGCGGAGCCCTACCGGCTGCGGCGCGCAGCAGCACCTCGGTGAGGAGGAAATCCACCGGGGCCCGCCCGGACTCCCGGTCGCGCCGGATGAGGTCGAGGGTGAGCCCGTCGGGCCCCCACGGCACGAACGTGACCATCGCGCAGGTCCGCCCGTGCGGATCGAGGCACTCCGCCAGGAGGCAGTCCCCGTCGGCCGCGTCACCGAGCCGCCCGAGCGCCACGGAGAAGCCGCGCTCGGCGGGGTGCCGCCGCCACCTGTCGGCCAGATGCGCCAGCCGCCGCAGTTCGTCCGGGGCGATCTCCCGGTGCCTGCGCAGCACCACCGAGTAGCCCGCGCCGCCGAGCACCCCGTGCGCCTGCCGCAGCGCGCTCAGCTCGGCGGAGCCCGTATCGGCGAAGACGGCGGCGAAGGAGGCCGCCTCCACCACCGCCTCGTCACCGGACGGCAGCGCGCGGAATCCGGCCGCCTCGTACACCACGGCCGCCGCGGGCCCCGCGCTGGTGACGGCCGGGACCCAGGCGTGCCGCCGCGCCGTGTCCAGCCAGTGGTCGACGGCCCGCGGCCAGGCCGCCCGGTCGCCGACGAGGTCACCGGAGGCGAGCGCGACCCCGTTCACCACGCGGTAGAGGACGGCCGCGTCCCGCTCCGGGGTCCAGGACACCGCCTTGTCGCGGCGCAGCGCGAAGTAGCCGAGCGAGTCGCGCCGCCCGTACACCCGCAGCAGCGCCCGCAGCCGCCGCTCGTCCGCGGGCAGCAGCCGGTCCCGGCCGCGCGGCGAGCGGAAGAAGGCGAGCAGGATGAGCAGCATCAGAGCGACGCTCAGGACGTTGATCGCCAGGTCCGTCCAGCCGGGCACCCGGATCTCGGGCAGGTCGAAGAGACCGGACACCGTCAGCACCCGCACCAGCGTGTACCGCGTACTGGCCCCCCACTGGCGCGGCGGCAGCTCGTCCGTCGCGTGCACCAGCAGCGTGCCGAGGCCGATCGCCACCGCGCCGCCGACGACGAAGGTCGTCAGCCCCAGCGCCACGTTGCCCCGCTCGCCGCGCACGTTGAACACCGTCCTGGACACCAGCAGCGCGAACAGCACCAGCCCGGTCACCCCCAGCGACACCCAGTTGAACGGATGCCCGCGCGTCACCGGCAGCGCCGCCACACCGGCCAGGCACAGCAGTGTGTATCCGCCGGTCAGCACGGTCGTGACGATCCAGGCGGCCCGCTTGCGGCGGCGCAGGCTCACCGACAGCACCAGCGCGAGCACCGCGCCGGTGAAACCGGGGCTGACCAGGAAGGCGGTGAAGAACTCGCCGTTCGAGGCGGCCCGCACCCGGTCGCGGAACGGCGCGATCACCCCGGTCACCGCGTTGACCGCGCACACCACCCGCAGATACCAGACGGTGAAGGCCGCACCCGGCTGCCGCAACGGCCGCAGCACGCGGGCCAGCAGTGTCTCGATCCTGGACGGCGGCAGCTCCACGATCGTCGGCCGCCGCGCGGGCTTGCGCGCGGGCGTCGCCGACGGCAGCGGCGCGCCCGCCACCGCGTCCATCATGGCCGTCTTCATCGCGACCATCCGCCGGTGGATCCGGTCCTCGCGCCGCTCGGCCCTGGCCATCCGGCGCGGCCGGGAGGTGTACCGCCAGCGCGCCCACGGACTGGCCGGGCGGGCCAGCCGCAGCGCGCCGACGATCGCCAGCACCGGCACCATCACCCCGAGCAGCCCCGTCCAGACCTTGCCCTTGGACAGGCACACCACCACGAAGCCGATCAGCACCCCGGCGCTCAGATACTGCTGGTACGACTCCCCGACGACGAATCCGCCCAGCGGGGCCTGGCCGATCAGCAGCAGCCCGATCACCGACACCGCGAGGATCACCGCGTCGACCGACTGGCGGCCCTGCTCGCTCCAGTAGACGTCCTTCAGGTGCAGCACCAGCGCGAACTCGTCCAGCACCAGGCCGCAGCCGATCCCGAAGACCAGCGCGAGCACGTCGTGCACCGCCGGGCCGCCGCGTACGGCGAACGACCCGATGCCGCCGATCAGCATCATCGCCTGGCCGAACACCACATGGTGGATGTGCAGCCCGCCGGGCTGCACATTGCCCGGCCACCACTTCACCCCGCGCCGGATCATCCGCACGCTGAACCGGATGAACAGGAAGGAGCCGATCAGTCCGACCAACAGCAGGAAGAGCGGCTCACGGCCGGTGTCCGCGATCCGCGTCCGGTACGCGTCGGCCAGCCAGTCCACCATGGCTCCAGGGTCGTCGTGGTGCGGGCCGTCGGCCACCCGGACGGCGCGTCCGCATGCCTGGACGTTCATACGAAGAAGGCCCCCCGCTTCCGCGAGGGGCCTTCGACCGTCTGTGCGCCGCCAGGGACTCGAACCCCGGACCCGCTGATTAAGAGTCAGCTGCTCTAACCAACTGAGCTAGCGGCGCCTGCTGACGTCGTAGACCTTAGCATCCGGCCACGGGGAGCGGAAATCGATATGACTCAGGCCGTTCCAGGGGTGCTGACCAGGGCGGGAACGGTCTTCGCGGGCGCCGACCTGGCCGCCCGCACGCACGCCCAGAGGACCACGTCCGCGCCCGGCAGCCAGGGGTGCCGGGTGTCGGGCGCCACCAGCCAGCGGGACAGCCCTGCCCCCGGATCGCAACCGGAGTCCTGGCCGGCCTCGGCGCCGTCCTGCGGCGCGTACAGCGGCGGTACGGTCACCGCGTCGCCGCTGCCGTGACAGAGCATCGGCGGCACCGCCTGGCCCCACTCCTCCCAGTCCAGCAGGTACGGCAGCCGCTGCGCCGTACCCGGCGCGACGAGCAGCAGCAGCCGCCCGCGGTGCACGGCCACCGGGCCGCTGCCGGGGCCCGACGCCCATAACTGCTCCAGGAGTCTGCGGCCGAACAGCGCCGACAGGTTCACCACGTCGAACGCCGTACCGCACGGCAGCACGCTCGGCGCCGTCGGACGGGCCGACCACAGCGCCCGCACGCTGCGCGGGAAGGCGCTGGCCGAGGCCAGCCACTCGGCGCCCTCCGGGGTGACGTACGACGTGTGCCGACGCCGCTGGGCTTCGGTGACGACCTCGGTGACGGCATGCGTCACGGCCGCGATGCTTCCGGTCCCTTGCCATTCGTCCATGGCATCTACAGGTACCGGCCGCTTCCGGCGCGGTCGGCGCAATCGGACGAATTCGGGACAGGAGGGTGGGAGAGGGGGTACCTTGCCGCGACGCATATGCGGGGCACGGTTGCGGCGGCCCCCGGCGGCGTGACAGTCACGGCAGCCGCCAGGGGAGCCGGAAGCGCCCGCGGACACGTCCTAGGGGGCGCCGCCGCCCGCGGACAGGCCCCCTAGGGGGCGCCGCCGCCCGCGATCAGGCCCTCGCCGTACTCGACCATCCGCTTCGCGTAGTCCTCGGTCCACCCCGCGCGCTCGGCCAGGCCCGCGTACGTCAGCCGGTCGAAGCGGCGCGGATCGGTGAGCTGCGCGGCGGCTATCGCCTGGAAGTCCGTGGCCCGGTCGGCGGCCGTACGGAAAGCCGTCGCCAGCTCCGTCGCCCGCGCCAGCATCCGCCCCGGATCGTCCATCGACTCCAGGTCGAAGAAGTGCTCCGGATCCTCCACCGTCGCGGCAGGCTCGAAGCTCAGCGACGCGGGCCGCCTGGGCCGCGGCGCCGCCTCCCGCGACCCACCGCCCTGCGCGTTCTGAGCCGACTGCGGCTCTGACATACGGCTACCTCCGGAATCGATCACGCACACCATTGTCCCGCGCCCACGCAAGACCCCCTCCATTCGGGTGAGCGACCGCGCTCACGGCCGCCAGCTCACCCGGTGTTCCGCGAGGTGCGCCAGGACCGCGTGGTTGGCCTCCCAGCCGTCGGGGAACTTGACCGTGACACCGAGCTGGACCGGCTCGGAGGACGGGTGCTCGTCGAGGAGTTCGGCCACGCCCGCGCGGCACACCACGATGCACGCGTGCCGGTGCCGGGAGGCCAGCACGCACAGCCGCCCGGTCTCCAGGTGGAACGCCGTGGCGTCGGGGCGGCCGGACAGCGGGTGCAGCACCACGGTCACGTCGAACTCGCGGCCCTGGAGACGGTTCGCGGTGTCCACCGTGACCCCGGCGACGCCGACGTCGGCCAGGGCGGCGCGCACCGCCGCCGCCTGGTCCCGGTGCGCGGTGCCGACCGCGATCCGGTCCGCGGTCAGCGCCGCCGGGCCGGGATCGGGCGCGGAGTACGTCAGACCCCCGCGGTCCAGCAGCCGCCGCACCACCGCGGCCACCGCGCGTACCGCCTCAGGGTCGGTGCGCGGGGTGTGCCGGGCGGGCAGCTCCAGCAGCCCCCAGCCGCTGGCCGCCGCCTCGTCCAGGACGCGGTCGGGCCCGCCGCCGTCGCCCGGCACCCCGAACACCAGCCGCCGGTCGCCGTGGTCCGTACCGCTCCTGAACGGGGTGTACGGGTAGAAGGCGCGCGACACCAGGGGCGCCGCCGACGCGGGCAGTCGCCAGGACACCGGCAGCCGGTGCTGCGGCAGCCCCGGATTGTGCGCGAGCAGCGTCACCACCGCGCTCGCCGACGGGTCGTAGCTCAGCCCCGCCCACTGCTCCGCGCCGACCACGCTGAACGGGTCCAACTGCCCGGGGTCGCCCACGAACAGCGCCCGCTCGAACAGCCCCGCCACTTGCAGCAGCGCGTCCGACCGCATCTGGTACGCCTCGTCCACGATGGCGTGCCGCCACGGCTCGGTGTCCTTCACGTACGCCCACTTCGCCGCGGTCGCGATCACCACCTCGCAGGCCCGCAGATCCGCCACCGAACTGGACTTCATCAGCGCCGGGTGCCGGTCGAGCGCCTTGTCGGGCGGCGACTCGGCGCCGTGCAGCCGGCCCACCGGCAGGTCGGGCTCGGCGGTGGCGAGCCGGTCCGCGAGGTCGTCGACCTGCGCGTTGGTCTGCGCGACGATCATCAACGACTCGCCCGCCGCCGCCAGTTCGCGTGCCGCGCGCACCACGAGCGTCGACTTGCCCGCGCCGGGCGGCGAGTCGACCACGACCCCGCGGGCGGTGCCGTGCAGCGTGCTCTCCAGGATCGCGGCCGTCGCCTCGGCGGCGGCCCTGCCCGCGTCGAACCCGTCCTTTCTGTCCCACCTCTCCGGTACGTGTCCGTCCGTGTCCGGGCCGTCGGCTCGCACGGGCTGCGTCACAGGTAGTCCTCCGCGGTCACGGGGTCGGGCGGGTCAGCGGTCGGCGGTGTGCCGGGCGGCGTCCCGGCGTCGGGCGGGCCGCCGTGCGTCCACGGTGTCTGCTCCGGCTCCGGCAGCCCGGGGCCGCCGCGCGGATCGTGCTCGAAGAAGGTGAAGTCCACCCGGTCACCGGCCCCCGGCACCGACCCCTCCTTCGGCGTCCGCCCGCTCCCCATCCCCCCGGTGAGCCGCACCACCACCACGAACCGGCCTTCCGGCCCGGCCGCAGGACCGCCGCCCGGCGCGGTGGCGCCGCTGCCGTCCGGGGCCACCGAGACCACTTCGGCGCTCTGCGCGGACTTGGCACCCGGCACGGAGCGGTACGCCTTGGTGCCGGGCTCGGCCTGGGGGAGGTCGTGGGTGCGGATGGTCAGGAGGGGGCGGGGCATCGGCCGCTTGCCCTCGGAGTACGTCATCTCGACGCCGATGACCTCGCCCGCGAACGCCTCGCCCGCCAGCCGCCTGGCCGCCATCGTCAGGGGGTCGTCCAGCGCCTCCTGCGCGGAGACCCGCGCCTGGGCCGTCTCGCGGCCCGCGAGCTTCTGCGCGGCGGCGATGGCGCCGTCCCGCTTGGGCTGCGGCGGCTCACCCGCGCGCAGCCGGTCGCGGTGCCCGGTGAACGACCAGCGGTCGCGCTTCCACCGGTCGGCCACATGCGCGCCCTCGGGCAGCGCCCGCAGCAGGTCGAGGCCGCGCCACACGTCGTCCCAGGTCGGCCGGAGCTGGGAGCCGACCAGCCGCCGTACCTCCGCCTCGGCCGCGGCCAGCTCAGCGGCGGCCCCGGCCGGGTCGGCCTCCGCCGCCGTACGCGCCGCGTCGTAGCGGGCCATCGCGGGGGCCAGCACACGGTTGTCGAAGACCGGGTCGGTCGCGGGACCCGCGGGCGGGCTCAGCAGCAGCCCGTCGGCGGCGCGGTCGGTCTGCGCGCGCTCGGCGGCGACCGCCCCGTCCAGCCCGTCCGGCGGGTCGATCCAGCCGAGCAGGCCGCCCAGGTGCTGGTCCTCCATCGAGCTCTGCCCGGTCGCCCAGTGCCGGGTCAGCAGCTCCGTCATGGCCACCAGCAGCGCGCTGCCCGGCGTACGCGCCCGCTCCCCGTAATGCGTCAGCCAGCGGCCGAGCAGCGGCACCGGCACCGGGACGGGGTGCGGCGCGTCCGGGTCCTGGACCGTCCGCAGGAAGCGCGTGGACCGGCCGAGCAGGCGGACGTACTCCAGCGCCGCGCTGTTCGGCACCACGATCTGCGGCGCGTCCGCGCAGACCTCCGACTCTCCCCCAGCCCGGCGGCTGGGAGGTGCCCCCACGCGGTTGCGGGTCGCGGGCTCCACCTCGACGTCGTCCGCGTACGCGTCCATCAACGGCAGTACGGCGCCCGCGAGTCCGGCGAAGAAGCCGAAGCGCAGCTCCCGGTCCAGCGGCTGCGGCACCACCAGCAGCTCGGGCGCCGCCCGGTCCGTGCCCACCATCGCGCCCAGCGGCGCGCCCGCCTCACCGGCCGTCGTCAACGGCACCAGCACCAGCGGCCGTTCGGCCAGGTGCCGGTGGCGTACGGTCGCCGCGGGCACGGCCCGGCCCGTCGCGACGGCCTCGGCCCGCGCGAGCGTGTTCATCAACGACATGGGGCACCGTCCCGTACGGCGGCGTCGTCCGGTGCCTGGTCCCGTACGGCCGCCTGGGCGGGCAGCGCGGGTGCCTCTTCCCGGGCGGACAGCGCCTCGGCCCGCAGGGCCGCCGCCCTGCGCAGGGCCGCCACCGCCGGGTCGGCCGGGTCACCGGCCTCACCGTGCGCGGCCGACAGCACCGCCTCCACCGTCGTCAGGGTGCCCAGCTCGCCGCGCAGACTGCGGCCGAGCGACTCCACGCAGCCGTCCGCCCGGGACCGGTCACGGCAGTGGTACGCCAGCTCGCAGGTCGACAGGCACTCGGGCGCGTACGCGGCGGGCACCGCGTCCACGGCGGCGGTCAGGTCGATCCGCGGCCGGGTCGGCGTACTGCCGTCCGCGCCGTACCGCAGGTCGAAGGTGGTGCCCTCGGGGAGGGCCGCCGCGATCTCCTCGATCCGGGTCAGCCGGGCCAACTGCCGCCGGGTGACCGAGAGCTGCTTGCGGACGTCGACCCACTCGGCGGTCGGCAGATTCGAGAAGTCCTTCGGGCAGACCAGCAGGACGTCGGGCCGGGTCCGGCCGGCCGCCACCTCGTCGAGCGCGAGCACGTACACCGCGGACTGCCGGGCCGCCGCGCCGACCTTCAGCGCGTCCGCGCCGCCGTCCAGGATCGGGAAGGACTTGATCTCCACCACCGTCCAGGACCCGTCGGGCCGCACCGCCACCGCGTCCGGCTCCAGATACGCCAGCGACCCCGCGACATCGAGGGCCAGCAGCGGATGGTCGAGCAGCGTCCAGGAACCGGCAGGTGCCTCGGCGAGCGCCAGCCGCGTACGGGCCGCCCGGCCCTCGGGCCCCGCCGCCGACAGATCGGGGACCTCGGCGGACTCCGGAATCCCCGCCGCCGTCTCCGCCGCGCCCAGCAGCCGCAGCAACTCGGCGCAGCCGTCCCGTTTGACGCGGGCCTCGAAGGCATGGCCGCGCGAGAAGGCGAAGCGGGACTGGCCGAACCGGGCGGGCGCGCCCAGCACTTCGGCGACCGCGCCCTTGTCGACCCCGGCGGCGTCCAGCAGCGCGCGGCGGCGGCAGCCGGGGTTGGCGGCCAGCGCGGCCAGCGCCCGTGCGTCGAGCGGCCGTGGCGCGGTGTCGGGGCCGCGCAGCGCGGCCAGCCGTTCCCGCAGCGAGTGGTGGTGGTGCGTAGTGCTCACCCGCGAAAGTGTGGCACTCGGCTACGACATCCGGCTCTGTCCGGCGTGTTCGCCCGCCGCCCGCGGGTCGTCGGCGTCGTCCGGCCCGTCCGCGCCGGGCGGTACGGACACGGTCCGCGGCTTCGGTACGGAGGCGCCGCCACCGGGCGCCGGAATGCTCGCGGCGACACCGCTGACACCCGTGGCATGCGTGCCGTTGGACACCTGCGTGCCGTTGGACACGTGCGTGCCGTTGGAGACCTGCGCGGTATTGGCGACGTGCGCCGTATTGGCGACGTGCGCGGCGACCACCGCGGACGACGCACCGGACACCGGCTCCGTCTCCTCGGCCGTCGGCCTGCCCAGGGCTTCCTTCACGCGCGCCAGCAGCCGGTCGGCGACCCGCAGCGCGGGCTTCGCCAGCAGATAGCCCAGGCCCATCACGGCGACACCGGCCACCGCGTCCAGCAGATAGTGGTTGGCGGTGCCCATCACGACACACGCCGTCGTCACCGGGTAGAGCACGCCCAGGGTGCGCACCACCCTGTTCCGCCCGTAGCGCCACAGGATGATCCCGCACCACAGCGACCAGCCCACGTGGAGGCTGGGCATCGCCGCGTACTGGTTGGTGAGATGTCCCATACCGCGCGGCGCGCTCGCGTCGGTGCCCCACCAGCCGTAGGAGCCGTACTGCGCCATCGTGTCGATGAAGCCGTGCCCGCCGCCGATCAGCCGCGGCGGCGCGGTGGGCGCCACGGTGAAGCCGACCAGACCGATCAGCGTCGAGATCATCAGCCACGTGCGCGCCACCCGGTAGTGCGTCGGGCGGCGGCGCCACAGCCAGATGAGGATGCTCGGCGTCACCACATAGTGCAGCGACGCGTATGCGAAGTCCGCGGGCACGCCCAGGAAGGCGTGCTGCGTGAAGAGCTTGTTGAACCAGCGCTCCGGATCGATGTGCAGGAGCTGCTCGAAGTGCAGGATGTCCGCGCCGTGTTCGACGGCGTCGTCCACATCCCCCCTGACCAGCAGGCGGGCGCCGGAGTAGAGCGCGTAAATCACCGCGATGAGCGGCAGCTCGGTCCACCAGCGCAGCTTCCCCCGGTAGGCGGCGGCGCGCGGCGCGGTGGCGGTGATCGTCATGCGGGCGTCTCTCCAGGTTCTCCGAAGGCCGCGGGCGGGCGGTCATGGTCTTGGCGCGTACCCTCTACCGTACGACGTACGCTAAACGCCACGTACACCGGCCCAGAACTACGGAAGAAACTCCGACATCGTACGGTGTTCAACGTTCCGTAGCAGGGGTATGTGCAGTCGAGGACGCCCGGTCCGCTCTCCGGGTTGCCTTCCTCGGCGTATTCCTCGACGTGTTGGCGACGTTCCGGCCTCGGCGTACCCCGTCGCACGAGGCACCCCAGCGTGACTGTTGTACGACTGAAGTACGACTGAGTACGAGAAACAAGAGAATCGGATGTCCGTCACCCAGCCGGTCCGCTCCCCACGGCGCCGCGCTCCCCGCAACTCGCTCAACCCCGACCGTATCCTCGACGCCGCGATCACCCTCCTCGACCGCGAGGGCGCCGAGGCGTTCACCATGCGCGCGCTCGCCCAGGAACTCGGCGTCGGCACCATGGCGGTCTACTCCCACTTCCGGGGCAAGGACGAGATCAGCGACGCCGTGGCACAGCGTCTGATGGACACGATAGAGCTTCCGCCCACCGGCACGGGCGACCCGCGAGGTGAGCTGCGGGAGGTCTGCCGCGGCGTCTACGGGCTCTTCACCGAGCACCCCTCCGCGCTCCAGCTCCTCACCATCAGGCCGCTGCGCGGCGACGACGCCATAGCCGTCATCGACCGCATGCTCGACCTGCTCAGGCGCGCCGGGCTCGGCCGCGCCGACGCGGCCCACGCGCACGTGGCCCTGATGCAGTACACCGTCGGCTCCGCTCTGTGGAACACCCGGCGGGCCCGCGCCCTGTGCGAGGACGGGGTACGCGACCGGGTCCGCGCCAAGATCGACGCCCTGCCGCCCGACGTCTACCCCGCCCTCGTCAGCCTCGCGCCCGAACTCCTCTGCGCCCAGGACCAGGGGTCCGCGCAGTACGAATTCGGCCTCGAAGGGCTGCTGGAGGGTCTGCTCGGCGGCGGCCAGGGGCTCTGAGGGCGGGGACGGCGGGGCCGTGAGGGCGGGGACAGCGGGGCCGTGAGGGCGGGGACAGCGGGGCCGTGAGCGATGATGGGAGCCCGTTTCCTAGGAAAGGCACCGCCGCATGGCTCCGCGCATTCTTCTGGTCAGACACGGCCAGACGGAATGGTCCCTGTCCGGGCGGCACACCGGCCGTACCGACATCCCCCTCACCGAGGAGGGGCGGCGCACCGCCCGGATCCTCGGGGAGCGGCTCGCGCGCGGGCCCTGGAACGGACTTCCCGACGTCGAGGTCCGCACGAGTCCGCTGCTGCGGGCCGCCGAGACCTGTGACCTCACCGGTTTCGGCGGCGCCGCCAAGGAGTGGGACGCGCTGGTCGAATGGGACTACGGCGACTACGAGGGCCTGACGCCCGCCCAGCTCCAGGACCTGCGGCCCGGCTTCACCATCTGGCGTGACGGCGTGCCGGGCGGCGAGGCGCTGGCCGAGGTCGCCGCGCGCGCCGACCAGGTCGTCTCCTGGGCGCGGTCCGCCGAGCGCGACGTCCTCGTCTTCGCCCACGGGCACTTCCTGCGCGTCCTCGGGGCCCGCTGGCTCGACCTCGACCCGTCCTTCGCCGGCGCCCTCCGCCTCGACCCCGCCTCCCTGTCCATCCTCGGGTGGGCCTACGGCGCCCCGGCGATCGAACGCTGGAACGACACCGGTCACTTGGCGTGAGGCCCTGACCGCGCCCCGCACCGTCCCCGCGCCGTCCCCGCGCCGTCCCCTCCGCGTCCTCGGCTCAGGAGGCGGGCGTCGGCAGGGGGCGGTCCAGGAGGAAGGACCGCAGGAGGGCGGTGTAGAGGGCGGGCTGGTCGTGGGAGATGGCGTGGCCCGCGTCCTTGACGCGCACGAGGCGGGAGTCCGGGAGGGTCTGCCGGTACTCCTCGGTCACGGCGGGCTTGATGAAGTCGCAGCTTCCCCGCATGACCAGGGACGGAACGCGGATCGCGCGCAGCCTCGGGCGCGGGTCGGGGAGCTGCTCGAAGTCCTTGACGGTCATCTGGTTGCTGTAGAAGCCCTGAGGGTTGGCGTGCGCCTCCGAGGCCGCGGCGTCCGCGCAGGAGGTGGTGTCCTTGCCGAGCAGGGCCACCTCGTGCATCCAGTGGTCGAGTTCGCCGTCGCCCACCAGGGCGTGCGCGGCGCGCGCGTTGATCTGGAGCAGCAGACTGGCGGCGATCAGCCGCGGCTTGCTGTCCAGCCGGTCACGGGCCGCCCGCTGGGCCGGTGTCAGGTGGTCCCAGGGGTCCCCCGCCGCGGAGCCGGGGAATTCGTGGCCCCACAGCGCGCCGGGCGAGGTGAACACGGCCTTGGCGACGTGCGTGCCGTGCGCCAGCAGGTACTGGGCGGCCAGCGAACCGCCCCACGACTGGCCGACGACGATGATCCGGTCCGCCCCGATCGTGCGGCGGATCGCGTCGAGGTCCGCGACCTGGCGCGCCACCGTGTACCCGGTGACGTCGGAGAGCCGGGTGGAGCGTCCGGCGCCCACCTGGTCGTACGCGTAGACGTCGAAGCCGTCCGCGGCCAACTCCCGGCCGCCGGTGGGGATGCCCTCAGACGGGGTGCCGGGGCCGCCGTGCAGGAAGACGACCGGGGTCGGCCTCGGAGTGCCGACGGCGGGTGCGTGCACATAGGCGATCCGTGAGCCGGTCGGCAGATTCCAGAATCTGACGTCCGCCGGGACCGGGGCCGAGGCGGAGGTCGGCATCGGGCGGAAGACCGTACCGGCGGCGAGCGCGCAGACGCCGAGGAGCAGGACGCCGGTGAGGACGCAGGTCGCCCGCAGGCCGCCCTTGCCGAGCAGGGCGAACGCCCCTCGGCCGAGCGCCGCGGCCGTCCCCGCGGCGACCACCAGGCCGCACAGGGCGAGCAGCGGGACGTTCGCGGTCGCGAACGCCGCCGCGAAGAAACCGGCCGTCGCGGTGACGGGCGTCAGCGCCACCGTGATGACGAGGAGGACGCCGCCGAATATGCGGCGCGCGAGCGGGGGAAGCGCGGGAAGCGGGGGAAGCGGGGGAAGTCTCAGTGCCATGCCGCCGAGGCTAGGTACGCGCGGGTCACCCGGTCGTCGTGCGCCCGGACGACCGGCGTCCGGCGAAATCCGCTGGTCGGCGGGGTCCCGACCCCCGCCGCGCGGCGGGGGGCCCGACCGGCCGCGGTGGCTCAGATCTGTCTCGTACGGGGGCGGGGGCGGCGGATTCAGCCGGCTCCGCGGCGGCTCAGATCTGTCTCGTACGGGGGCGGGGGTCGCGGATTCAGCCGGCTCCGGGGCGGACCAGACCCGTCTCGTACGCGGCGATCGTCGCCTGGACCCGGTCGCGTACGCCCAGCTTGCCGAGGACCACGGCGACATGGTCCTTGACGGTGGCCGGGCTGATGCCCAGGACGGCGGCGATCTCGGCGTTGGCCAGGCCGCGCGCCACGTGCCGCAGGACCTCGGTCTCGCGCGGGGTGAGGCGCGCCAGCCGCGCCGGGTCGGCGGGGACGGGCCCGGCGGCGTACCGCTCGATCAGCCGTCCGGTCACCGCGGGGTCGAGCAGGGCGGCCCCGCCGGCCACCACCCGTACGGCGTCCACGACCCGTTCCGGCTCGGCGTCCTTGAGCAGGAAGCCGACGGCCCCGGCGCGCAGCGCGGCGAACACGTACTCGTCGAGGTCGAAGCTGGTGAGCACGATGACACGGGTGGCGGGGGCGCCCGCGACGATCCGGGCCGTGGCGGCCAGACCGCCGGTGCCGGGCATCCTGATGTCCATCAGCGCGACGTCCGGGCGCAGTTCGAGGGCGAGCGCCACCGCCGACTCCCCGTCGTCGGCCTGGCCGACGACCGACAGGCCGGGCTCCGCGTCGACGATCGCCGCGATGCCCGCGCGTACGACCGCCTGGTCGTCGGCGACCGTCACCCTGATCGTGATGGGAACACCTCCGGCAGCCATACGCGCACCGCGTCGTCGTCGGTCCTGGTGAGCGTACCGCCCACCGCGTCGGCCACCGCCCGTACCCGGCGCAGGGCGCCGGGGCCGCCGGGCGGCGGCGCGGTGAGTTCGACACCCGCGTCCAGGCGCAGCACGGTGAGGGTGACGCCCTCGGCGAGCAGCAGCGCCGCGACCCGGTACGCGGCCACCCCCACGACGACGGTCACCGCCCGGTGCGGCCCCCGGTAGCGGACGGTCGCGCCGTACCGGCCCGCCAGCGCGGCGATCCCCGCCACCGTGGGCGGCGGAGTGCTCACGCCGTCCCGGCCGCGCAGGTCACGCAGGAGTTCGCGGAGCGCGCCCAGGGCCGCGCGCGCCTCGTCGAGAACGGTGTCGAGCCGTCCCGCGTCGGCCGCGTCCGCCACGTTCGCCGCGTATTGCCGGGCGGTACGCAGCAGGCCCGCCGCGATCAGGCGGCGCTGGTCGCGTACGGCGGCGTCGGCGTCCCGTTCGAGCCGTTCCCGCCCCCGCGCCGCCACCGCCCCGCGCCGCTCCCGCCGCCGGGCGGTGGCCAGACCCAGCCACCACAGCGCGAACGACGGCACCGCCAGCAGCCCGGTCAGCGCCGCCCAGGCCGCCGTCCTGCTGCCGGTGATGCCGTCCGCGCTGGCCAGCGCGAGACCGCCGGTCACGGCCACCGCCACCGGCGCCATCAGCCCGCGCCGCACCGCCAGATACGCGCCCGCGCTGAAGACGAACGTCAGCTCGACCCACCAATAGACCAGGAAAATGTCACTGACCGGCGGCCGGGTCCACCCGGCCCTGTCGCACCCCCACCACAGCACCAGCGCCGACAGCACCGCCACCAGCCCCGCCCCCGGCGCCCGCGACCGCCACCCCAACGGCACCGCGTGCAGCCCGGACAGGACCACCACCGGCACGCTCGGCAGCAGCCCGCGAAACGAGTCGGGCACGTCGTCCGAGAGCAGGCTCGCGCCGAGCGACAGCGCGACGGCCAGGACGACCAGCGCCCAGTCGAGCGCGGTGGGTCCCCGCCACAGGGGGCGGCGGCGGTCGGGTGTCCCGCCGGGTGTCCGGCCGGACGCGGCTTGTGCGACCGGGAGTTCGGCCCGCACCGTCCAGCCTGGGCCGTCCGGGCCGTAACGGAGCGTGCCCCCGGCGGCGGCCACGGTCGTCCGCAGACCGGCCAGGCCGTGGCCCGTGCCGAGGCGGGGTTCGAGCGCCGTGCCGCCGCTGTCGCCGACCGTGACCGTGACCACGCCGGGGGCGGCCTCGACGGCGATACGGATCGCCGAACCGCGGGCGTAGCGCGCCGCGTTGGTCAGGGCCTCGCGCACGACGCGGTACGCGAGGGCGGCGGTCGGCGCGGGGACCGCCGCGGCGGTGCACTCGTAATGGGCGCCGGCCTCGGCGGCGAGGGCCGCGACGGCGTCGAGGTCCGCCGTTCTTTCGTCCTCGTGGTCGGTGAGGACGTCGAGTTCCGCGATCGCCTGGCGGGCGGCGGTGCCCGCGTGGCGCAGCGCGGCCGCCGTGCGCTCGGGGTCGGCGAGGCGGTGCGCCGCCGCGGCGGAGACCACGATCGCCGTCAGGCGCTGGGCGGCGACGTCGTGCAACTCGACCGCGAGTCGGTCGCGTTCCGCGAGGGCCGCGAAGCGGGGGATCTGGGGTGCGCCGGTACGGTACGCGGCCAGGGCCGAGCGCTCGGCGCGCCTGCGTTTCCGCGAGCGGCCCAGGGCCCACGCGACGGCCGCGGCGCCTGCCGCCACGAGGGCGGTGCCCGCGACGTTCCACGGCCTCAGGCCGGCCGCGGCGGCGGTGGCGGTGGCCATCGCGACGGCGCCGGCCGCGGCGGCGGCGGCGAGGCCGGCGGTGCGGTGGCTGGCGAGCAGGTGCAGCGTCAGCAGCGCCGCGGTTGACGCGGCGACTCCTGCGACGGTTCCACCGTCCACCGCCCCTCACCCCCTTCCCGCACCCTAACGAACCCGCCTCCGCCCTTCGTTGTCCTGCTTCCTTTTCCCGCCCGCCCACCCGTGCGGGTGCTTGGTCGTCTGCGGGTGCCGCTTGTGCCTGGTCGGTGCCGGTCCGGGGTACCTCCTCGAAATCCGTATCACCTGGCCTTTGCGCATCCGGTACCCGGCCGTCAACGTATTTCTGCGGGGGCACCCCGGCCCGTCCCCTCCTCGCTCGTCGGCGTCCGCCTGTCCGGTGGGGGTGGCGGAGGGGGGTGGGTGGGTTCGGGTGCGTCGGCGTCCGCCTGCCGGTGGGGGTTGCCGGGGAGGGGGTGGGTGGGGCCGGGTGCGTCGGCGGCTGACGGTCCGCTGTGGTGGTGGAGGGGGTGGGTGGGAGCCCGGGTCCTGCGCGCCCGACTGTCCGGCCGGGTGGGCGAGGGGGGTCGGGGCCTGGGGGAGGCGACGGTCTGGCGGGGTGGGCAGGGGTGGTGTTGGGTGCTTGGGGGAGGGCCGAGGTCTTGCGGCTTGCTGGGAGGGGGCACCGGCGCAGGGCGGCCCGCCGAAAGAATCCCCCTCCCGGCAACCCCCACCGGCGGGCGGACGCCGACGTACCGGGAGGGGACGGGCCGGGGTGCCCCCGCAGAAATGCGGTGACAAGAAGGGCACTGGATACCCACGACCAGGTAGCCGCA